>JBPCXR010000035.1:0-30121 GCA_051027215.1 Pseudomonadales bacterium
GGATCGCACTGCTTTGCGCGAGCTCTTGGGCGCTGAGCTGGGTGCCGGACTCATCGGCCTTTTGTTGCAACAGGGTCGCGGAGCGAGCCTGAGCTTCATCCAATAAATCTGTGAGTTTCACCACACCACCGGCACGGGTTTGGAAAGGTTTGCCATCTTTGCCGAGCATGGTGCCAAAGGGCAGATGTTCCAGGCTGATGTGCTCGCTAGCAAGACCCGCAAGACGCGCGACGGCGAAAATCTGTTTGAAGTGCAGGCTCTGACGAACATCAACCAAATACAGCACCCGGTCTGCCTTGAGAATGTCGCTGCGGTAGCTGATCGCTGCCAGGTCGGTGGTGGCATAAAGAAAACCGCCACCGGACTTCTGCACGATCACCGGTAGCGGCTCACCGGCTTTGTTTTTGAACTCATCCAGAAACACGCACTGGGCGCCATCAGACTCGCTGAGCAGACCCTTGGCGTCGAGGCGAGCAACGATGCTGCTTAGCTGGTCGTTGTAGGCGCTTTCTGGCATGACGTCGTTGCGAGTAAGAGAAACCCCAAGCCGATCGTACTGCTGCTGGCCATGTTGTAGCGATTGCTCGACGAATGACTGCCACAACGCTCGAGCCCGTGGATCGCCTTGTTGCAGCGCAACTACCGCTGCGCGTGAGCGCTCGGCGAAATCTGCATCGGCATCGAAATGCGCTTTGGCCGCCTGGTAGAAGGCTTCCAAGTCATGCAGCTCTATGCCGCCATCTACGTTTTCGGCCTGTTCTTCCAACTCGGTGATAAGCATGCCGAACTGGGTACCCCAGTCACCTACATGGTTCTGGCGAATTACCTTGTGACCCAGCGCTTCGAACATACGCGCGAGGGCATCGCCAATGATGGTGCTGCGTAGGTGCCCAACGTGCATTTCTTTGGCGAGGTTCGGGCTGGAGTAGTCCACTACCACGGTTTTCGGGTCTTCCGTGAGTTCCAGTAGCGTTGCATCAGCGGCAGCCGCAGCCAGAACTTGGTCGGTCAAGCTGAGGTTGATGAAACCGGGGCCGGCGACTTCAGCAGTTTGGATCAGCGGTGAGTCAGACTGTGCCTCGGCCTGCAACAGCGCGGCTACCGCCTCGTCGGCGAGCTCTCGGGGCCTGCGGCCCAGCTGCTTGGCCACGGCCATGACACCGTTGGCTTGGTAGTCTCCGAATTGTGCTCGGGCAGAAGGTTTAACTAACGCTGGGCCGTCGAAGCCACAGGCGGCAAAGGCCTGCTGTACCCGTTCGCCGAGCGCAGCACGTAAGTTCATCCGGCGCCCACGGGCACAACGTCTTCGGCTTGCATACCGCGTTCGCGCTCAGCCACCACGAAAGACACGGTCTCGCCGTCTTTCAGTACTGGGCGGCCCTTGCCCTGTTCGCTGCGAATTGAGCGTTGATGGACGAAGATTTCTTCACCGTTGGCTCGGACCACAAAGCCGAATCCCTTGGAGCGGTTAAACCACTTCACGGTGCCTTCTTCCCGCGGGCCATCGGCGACCTCGGAAGCGGCTGCTTGAGCTTGTTTGCTGGGCTTACGCTCACCGCGAGTATCCCGGGATTTCTGTTGGTCGCGGCCACGCTGGGGCTCGGAGCGCCGATCACCTCGGTTGTTCTGATTGCGGCTTTTTCCGGCATTGCGCCCGCTTGCACGCTTGCCGGGAGCCTGGGCATTGCCCGTGGCTGGAACGGCCGCGCTCTGCCGAGCATTAAACAGGCCGTTCAATAGCAGAGCGAAAAAGCTCAGAACGAGCAATGCCAGGTGGCTATCGGGCCAAATGCGCTGGGACAGCTCGGTGATGGCGACGGCCAGCAAAAGAGCGCTGGCAAGGGCGACGATGGTGCTTTTCATGAAGGCTCACGTAGAGTAAATCGGCGGCGATGATACAAACCCCGGGCCGACTTGTCTCTGCCCTTCGAGTTACTGTCGGCGAATCGACTCGATGATCACTGGTTTTTCAGGCACGCCTGCCATCCCATCTCGCCGCCCGGTATCCACCAGCTCGATTTGCACCACGGTGTCCCAGCCGTCTACGACCTGACCGAATACCGTGTAACCTGGCCGACCGCGCTGGGGATCTAGGTGCCGATTGTCTTTGACGTTAATAAAGAACTGGGTCGAGGCGGAATCGGGATCGTTTAACCGTGCCATGGCAACCGTGGCCTTGCGATTGCGTAAACCGTTGTGAGACTCGTTGACCACTGTTGCTGGCGGTTCGCTATAGGTCAGGTCGGCATCGTAGCCGCCGGCTTGGATCATGAAGTTGGGGATCACCCGATGGAAAATGAGCCCGTCGTAGAATTGTTCGTCAACCCGGGCGAGAAAGTTGGCCACGGTGACGGGAGCCTGTTGCGGCTGCAATTCGATGGCAAAGCCACCCAGGTTGGTCTGCACCTGCACCACTGGCCGTTCGCTACTGGCTGCTGAACCGTTGGCGTCTGCTGCGTTAGCGCAGGCACTAAGTAGACTCAACGCGCTGATGCAGAGTAGGTAAGGAGCCAGGAATCGTGAAAGTACTTTGTGCATGAACAATGCCTCTTCAACTAGTCGCAGTTGTTAGCCTTAGACTGCCAGCGCTGCAAGAAAATCCTGAACCGTGGCGGTCAGGCCTCGATCCAGTGCCCGGGCGATCAGCGCATGGCCGATAGACACCTCTTGGATCTCGCGAATGCGGCAGAACAGGGGCAGATTAGGTAGATCTAAATCGTGACCGGCGTTTATCCCGAGGCCGATATTGCTGGCATGGGTAGCCGCCTGCTGAAACTGCGCCAGGCTCGCCAGCGCTGCCTTCGAATCGACGCCATGCTGCAGCACGGCGTCGGCGAACGGCCCAGTGTAGAGCTCGATGCGGTCTGCGCCAATCTGCCGCGCTAGGTCAATTTGCTCGAGCTGCGGGTCCATGAACAGTGCTACGCGCGCGCCGCAGCCCTGGTAACGCTGAATTTTTTCGATGAGGGCGCCGTTGTCGCCTTGCAAATCAAAGCCGTGATCTGAAGTGAGCTGGTTGTCGCTGTCGGGAACCAGCGTTGCTTGCTCGGGCTGGGCCCGCTCGATCAGCGCATCGAAACCCGGGTAGCCATTGTTGCGTGAGTCCGCGAATGGGTTGCCTTCAATGTTGTACTCAATGTCTGGCAGGGTCTGTAACAGTTGTGCGAGATTGGCCACATCGTCTGGGCGAATGTGCCGTTGATCCGGACGCGGGTGCACGGTGATACCGGCCGCGCCGGCATCGAGTACCGTGTGTGCTGCAGCGACCACGCTTGGCACATTCGCGCCGCGGGCGTTGCGCAATAGCGCCACTTTATTCAGGTTAACGCTCAGTACCGGCACGGCGATCAGGTCCAGGCCGAACGTCGAGGTCTGGCCTTAATGAGCACGCCAAGCAACAAGCCCAGTAATGCCAAACCACCGCCGGTGAGTAGCCAGCGCTGTTGGGCGTTGGAGCGCAGTGCATCGCGCTCATCAGCCAGGTCCGTCACTTCGTTGCGTAAGCGCTCGTTCAAGTCCTTGAGCTTGCGATTTTCCGCGTGCTCCGCCACTGCGCCTTTGGAAATGGCCTGTAGCGCTTCATATTCCTGGGTGAGCTGCTCAACCTGCGCTTGTAGTTGCGCGTTGTTCTGCTCCGCTGAGCCTTTGCTGGCGGTGAGGCTGGTCAGGGTTTGGCTTTGTTTGTCCATCGTCGTCTGCAATCGTTGCAGCTCGGCTTGGGCTGCGCGCAACCGCTGGCGGGCAATGGGCTGTTTGTCGAGATACTGTTCCTCAAGCCAACCTTCGGTGCCACGAGCCGTGCGGATGCGCACATAGTTGCTGTCGCTCGCGCGCTCGATGATGCTGAGTTTGGTACCTGCAGGTAACCCACGATGGACAATGCGATGGCCATTCGTTGGGCCACTGCGCAGCGGCACCGTCAGCCGATCAGAGATGTAGCGTTCAGCGCTGTCTGCGGCTTGCAGTGGTGCAGCTGCCAAAAGGACAAAGGCAGCAAGCGCCAACAACCGAAGCGTCGAGTCAATCATTGCGTTTGCTGTCAGCCGGGGCGGCAACGGTTGCGCCTTCGCCAGCTTCGCTGGCGAGTTCCTCGAGGTAGCCGCCACGGTGTAGGTAAGCCATGGTGATGACGATGTAGGCGAACGTCAGTGCAAAGCCGCCAATGAGCTTGTAGCTGATCCAGATATCCATAGAGAAATTGTAGGCCACGATCAGGTTCAGCGCGCCGGCCAGGAAGAATCCCAGCCCCCAGCCAGTATTGAGTCGGCCCCAAACCGGATCTGGCAGAGTCATTTGATTACCCAACATGCGTTTGATCAGGTTGCCTTTGCCGAGAAACTGGGTGACCAGCAACACCGCGCTCAAACACCAGTTGATTACCGTTGGTTTCCACTGAATGAAGGTCTCGTCACGCAGCCAGAGGGTCAGCGAACCGAAGATGATGCTGGCCCAGAATGTCAGCTTCAGCTCATTGCCGATGGGCCTCTTGATGAGCCAATAGATAAACACCTGGGCCGACACTGCCAGCATCAGCGTCGCGGTGGCGTAGTAGATGTCTACTGTGAAGTAAACCGCCACAAACAGCGCAATGGGCACAAAATCCAGCAGTTGAGACATAGAGGAGGGGTGAGATCCATACGGGCTTGGGCTGCGCATGATAAAGAAAGCGCCTGAGCCTGTCAGGTTATCAGCGTGTATGATGCGCCGCCGTGATCCTCTGGCGTAGAGAGCATAGTGAGCCAGTATTTTGCCATTCATCCCTCCCACCCGCAGCAGCGCCTCGTCCGTCGGGCGGCGCAGATCGTGCGTGATGGCGGCTTAGTGGTCATGCCCACCGACACGCTTTACTGCCTGGGCTGTCACATTGGTGACCGTCGAGCCTTGGACCGCATGCGCCAGATTCGACAGCTGAGTGACAAGCACCTGTTCACGCTCATTTGTCAGGACTTGTCGGAGCTTGCCACCTACACCCGCGTAGACAACGCCAGCTACCGAGTGCTAAAGCACTACACCCCCGGGCCTTTCACCTTCATTCTGCCTGCTACCCGGGAAGCGCCGCGCAAACTCGTGCATCGCAAACGCAAAACCCTCGGCATACGGGTGCCCGACCATCCCATTTGCCAGGCATTGTTGACCGAGCTCGAAGAACCCATGCTCACCACCAGCTTGCAGATGCCAGGTGCCGATCATCCGGTGACGGATCCGGAAACCATCCGCCACAATCTCGATAGTCAGGTGGACCTGATCATCGATGGCGGTCACTGCAGCACGGTGCCCACGACCGTGGTGGACCTGACAGATACCGTGCCAGAGGTATTGCGTCAGGGAGCCGGCGAGCTGGTGTGAGCGCAGAAAAGTTCTGGCTGGAGAATCGGACAGCGCCCCCGCTTCCCACCTATAATGGCTGCTGGCAAAGACACAGGACTGCCCATTGAGCAGTAACGACCCGAGCCAACGGGTTTTATCGGGCATGCGGCCCACTGGCAAATTGCACCTCGGCCATCTGCACGGGGTGCTCAACAACTGGACCCAGCTCCAGCACGAGTACGACTGTTTCTTTTTCGTTGCCGATTGGCATGCCCTAACCACGGCCTACGACGACACCCAAGACCTAGAAGCCACCAGCTTGGACATGGTTGTGAGCTGGCTCGCTGCAGGAGTAAATCCAGGTTCTGCCACACTGTTTCTGCAGTCCAAAGTGCCCGAGCATGCGGAGCTGCATTTGCTGCTGTCGATGATTACGCCGCTGTCTTGGCTGGAGCGGGTTCCGAGCTACAAAGATATGCAGGCCAAGCTCAACGACAAAGACCTGGCGACTTACGGTTTTCTTGGATACCCGCTACTGCAAGCAGCGGACATTCTGGTTTACCGCGCCGGCAATGTGCCGGTGGGCGCGGACCAAGTTGCCCACGTCGAGCTCACCCGTGAGGTCGCCCGGCGCTTCAACAGCATTTACGGACGCGAACCAGGCTTTGAGGACCTGGCTGAGGCTGCGGTCAAAAAGATGGGTAAGAAGGCCGCGCGCCTGTATCGAGAATTGCGCCGTGGCTATGTTGAGCAGGGCGATGGCGACGCGCTGGCTCGGGCCCAGGCGCTGGTTGCCGAACAACAGAACATTTCTATTGGTGATCACGAGCGCTTGCTTGGCTACCTCGAAGGTACGGGTCGCATTGTGCTGCCGGAACCTCAGGCGCTGTTGACCTCACAAGCGAAGGTGCCGGGGCTGGACGGTGAGAAGATGTCAAAGTCCTACAACAATGTCATCGCCCTGCGAGAAGATCCCGACGTGGTGGATCAAAAAGTGCGGACGATGCAGACCGATCCTCAGCGGGTGCGGCGAACTGATCCGGGCGATCCAGAAAAGTGCCCCGTGTACGCCATGCACCGGGTTTATTCCGATGAAGCGACGCTTGCCTGGGCTGCGGATGGTTGTCGCAGCGCGGGCATCGGTTGCATTGATTGCAAGAAGCCGCTAATTGATTCGATCAATGCTGAACAGTTGATACTGCGCGAGCGCGCGCGACAGTACGAAGAGCAACCTGATCTAGTCCAGAGTATTCTGCAGGAAGGTTCTGAAAAAGCGCGGGATGCCGCCAAAGACACCCTGGAAGAAGTGCGCGCCGCCATCGGCATCGAGCATCGCTGATGGGCGCAGGGCGAACAATCACCAACGGCTGGGTTAGAGCCGTGCATGAGGCAGCAGAACATGAGTGAAAAGCGAACTGAAGGGCAGCTGCCAACCGCCGCGCAGGCGCCGGTAGCAGAGCCCGCGGGTGATGAGCGGGAGAGCAATTCCACCTTGGCTCAATTGCGTCGTGGCAATCAGCCGGCGTTGGCAGTGGTACGCGGTGAATCGGTAGTAGAGCTGCCAACAGACCTGTACATCCCGCCCGAGGCGATGGAGGTATTCCTCGATACCTTCGAAGGGCCACTGGACTTGTTGTTGTATCTGATCCGCCGAGAAAATCTCGACATCTTGAATATCGCCGTTGCCGACATCACCGAACAATACATGCGCTACATCGATTTGATGCACTCGCTGCAATTGGAACTCGCTGGCGAGTATCTACTCATGGCAGCCATGTTGGCGGAGATCAAATCGCGCATGCTGTTGCCGAAGCCCGCCGTCGAAGGCGAAGAGGAAGAAGATCCTCGGGCTGAACTGATACGGCGTTTGCAGGAGTACGAGCAGCTGAAGTCCGCGGCGGAGCATTTGGATGAGCTACCGCGCATGGAGCGTGAGCTGCATCCAGCTGGGGCGGAGCGGCCACAGCTGGTGCGCGAGCATGCGGACCCACAGGTAGATATGAAGGAGCTGATGCTGGCCCTGGCCAACGTCCTGCGGCGAGCAGAAATGTATCAACACCATGCCATTGTACTGGAACCGCTGTCGGTGCGTGAGAGAATGACCAACGTGCTAAGTCGAGTGAGCGGTGTTTCGGAATTTGTGTCGTTCGTCGATTTGTTTACCGTAGAAGAAGGTCGCCGAGGTGTAATCGTGACTTTTCTCGCCATCATGGAGTTGGTGCGGGAAGCGCTAATCGACTTGGTGCAGCAGGAAGCTTTCGCCCCCATTTACGTTCGCTCGGCCGCTGCAGAGGCCCAGCAATAGTTATTCGCAAGACCATTCGGGAGAGTCGTCATTAGCAAAAAGAAACAGACAGGCAAAGGCAAAAGCAAAGCGCCAACCGACGTTGAGCAAACAGACAAAGCCCAGACCGAGGCGCAGCCGGAGGCCGAAGCAAGCGGTGAGGGGCCACATATTGAAGAAGTCGCTCACGAGCGCCTGCCAGAAGAACAAGTCACCGCTATATTAGAAGCAGCGTTGCAGGCCGCGGACGGCGCCCTCACCGTAGATCAATGTCAGAAGCTGTTTCGCCGCGGTGAACTGCCCGTCAGTCACAGCGAGACGCAGCGCGAGTTGGTTAAACGTCTGCTCGAAGCGCTCATGCAAGCCTTTGAGGGACGCGGCGTGGAGTTGACCCGGGTCGCCTCGGGTTATCGGTTGCAGGTGCGACAGGATTACAGCCGCTGGGTGTCCCGCTTGTGGGAAGAAAAGCCGCCCCGATATTCTCGAGCGCTGTTGGAAACCATGGCACTCATAGCGTATCGACAGCCTGTGACTCGAGGCGATATCGAAAATGTACGCGGCGTTGCGGTTAGTCAGAACATCATGCGCACGCTCAGCGAGCGTGGTTGGATTCGCGAAGTAGGGCATCGGGAAGTGCCTGGCAGGCCAGCGTTGTATGGCACTACCAAGGCGTTTCTCGACTACTTTAATCTGAAGTCCTTGGCGCAGTTGCCACCGTTGGAAGAAATTCGCGAGCTGATCGAGCCGGTGATCATCGAGGAGATGGCGGGCGCGGAGGTCGATAGCAGCGCAGATGCTGCGGTTCCGAACGCAGACCCTGAAGCTGATGCGGAGCCGTCGGGTGACGCCGGGAACAGCGTGGCTGAGACCGACGAAGCAACCGCGGGCATTGAAGTTACCCTGGAAGCCGACCCACAAGCAGAAGTAGATTCAGCGGATTCGCCACAAGAGTCTAGCTCCCAGATGCAGGCGGGCACAGAAGCAGATTCCGAAGCGCAGACGCAGACCGCCGACGTCGTGCCGTTGTCCAGCAAGCGCTGAGGCAAATATGAAAAAGCCTCGCGCGCCAGCAAAAAAGGAGGCGCCGAAAGAGCGCGAGCCCGTTGAACGGGCTAGCGCCAACCCTAGCGAGAAGCTGCAGAAAGTGCTGGCGGCTCAAGGTCTCGGTTCTCGCCGCACTATGGAAGAATGGATAGCGGCAGGACGTATCAAGGTCAACGGCGAACCCGCGCACTTAGGTCAGCGGGTGGCCAAGCAGGACCGCATCCAAGTCGACAATGGTCGGCCGCTGCGCATCCGGGCTGATCACACCCGCATCCTCATACTGAACAAGCCCGCAGGGCAGGTCTGCACCCGTCGAGACCCCGAAGGGCGGCCAACCATCTTTACCGGTCTACCGCGCTTAAAGCAGGGGCGCTGGATTTCTGTGGGCCGCCTGGATGTGCAAACAACGGGGTTGTTGCTGCTCACCAACAACGGCGAGCTGGCGAATCGGATGATGCATCCGTCGTCAGGTCTGGATCGGGAATATGCGGTGCGGGTTAACGGCAAACTCTCCGATGAGGCCATGGCTGAGCTGCAGGCTGGCGTCATGATTGAAGGGGAGTTACATCGCTTTAGCGATATTCGCTATTTCGATGGCCGCGGCGTGAATCATTGGTACCACGTGGTGTTGCTCGAAGGTAAGAATCGCGAAGTGCGGCGACTTTTCGAGAGTCTGGGCCTCATGGTCTCGCGGCTAAAACGCGTGCGTTATGGGCCGGTGCTGTTGCCGTCCTGGTTGCCGATAGCCCAGCGCGCCGAATTGGTTGCCGCCGATGTGGCGGCATTGCTAAAGCTTATGCGCATTGAGCCAGACAGTTCAGCATCCGGGCGCACACCGCGCAACAGCCGGCGCTCGGAGGCAGACAAGCGCAGCAAAGACCGCTCGGTACTGATCGACTATCCGGAGTTACCCCAGCGCGGTTAGCGCACAGCTCGATTCTTCGAGTCACCGCTGTAAAGCCTTAGCTGATGCTGCGCAAGCGTCCACGGCTGATGGCGTTCGGGCCATTCATTTGCGCTAGGTGCAAAGTTTGTTCAGCCCGGGCCAACACGTCCTTGGCGCTGTCTCCCGGTTTCGAGGTAGCTATGCCCATGCAGGCGGTCAGCTGCGCACCGATGCGATCTGAAGCCAGATGCAGCGATGCGATGTGTACACAGATTTTCTGCGCCACCTGTTCCGCGGCTTCGTTGTGGGTTCCGGGCAACAGGACTGCCAGCAGGCCTTCGCGAATTTGGAAGACGCCGTCGGCTTCGCGCAAGGCGTCATTCAAGACGCTCTGCACACTGTCGAGCACAGCTTGGGCCCACGCCGGGCCACTGCTGCTCTGCAGCTCATCGAAGCCATCTAAGGCAACCAGAATCAAGCTATCGCTTTTTGGCACCGCAGTGAGTGCTTGGTGCACGCTGCGCTCGCTTTGGGCCAGTGCAGCGGCCGGTTGCGCGGCCCGAGCCTGGCTGTGGGCGACGGCGTTTTTCAGGGCGCCAGCCACCAGCGCGATCAGATCTTCTGCGGTGCTCAGCGCGTGTTCTGGTGCCCGGGCGTCAAAAAACAGCGTCAAGCTGCCGAGTTCGATATCCGGCCATTGCAGGTTGTAGCGCACTTGGTGTTTACGAGTCACGCCCAGCGCGCGACGTAATCCGGCGTCTTCGGCTTCGAAAATCAACCCGGTGCTATTGGCCAGGGCTTTGGCTTGGCGCAGAAACAGTTCCAGCAAGACATCCAGGTCCAGCTGTTGGTGAAAGGCTTGCACCAGCTGGATTGCGGCATCAGCCGTGAAGTTGGTGATGCTGTCGGTAATCGAGCTTGTGGGGTCGGTGCTGTCGGTGGCCATGGGCGAATCTTCAGTCAGTGTCTTGCCATAGCACAATGCGAGGATCGTGCCAGAAAATCGAGCATTGCCGTTGACCAAAAATCAGCTACTTAGCGCGACTTGTGTGAACTGGCGCGTCAACTCCATGGCGGCCGTCAATTCCTTGGCGTTAAGTTTCTGACGGCAGGCCCCCGCGCCTGCGGCAACAATCAGTCACTGATCCATGCGCGCGCGCTGTCTTCGCGGATATCTAGTTGCGCAGCCTGAGGCACACTCGCCCCTTGCCGAAACAGCTGCACATACAAATCCATGTGCGCTTCGGGCGCTGGAACGCTGATTGGGTCTTCGGCGGGGTAGGCGGCAGCGCGCATGCTGGTGCGGGTAGCGCCAGGGTTCAGGCTCAACGCCTTTATGTTGCTCGTAGCGTCGACCTCGTCTGCCAGAGTTTGCATCATGCCCTCAAGCGCGAACTTTGATGCAGCATAGGCTCCCCAAAATGCTCGCCCCTGACGTCCGACGCTGGAAGAGGTGAACACCACTGTGCTGGTTCGTTCGTGAGTGAGCAGCGGTAACAGCGCTCGGTTCAGTGTTTGCGCGCTATGTACATTGACCTGAAAGACCTGTTGCCAGTCGCTGCTCGGATAGTGTGCAAGCGGCACTTTCGGACCGAGCAGCGAGGCGTTGTGAAGTAGCCCGTGGAGCTGGCCAAATTCCTCCTGCACCGCGTCCGCCAGCGCTTGGGCGTGCTCATCGCCTAAACCCAGCAAATCGCAGGGCACGATGACGCTGCGAGTTTCGGTGTGAGCGCTGATCCAATCGAATACAGTTTCTAGCTTGCTGCGGGTGCGGCCTAGGAGGATGACGTTGGCCCCATAACAGGCGAAGGTCTGAGCGGCCGCCCGGCCAATGCCATCACCGGCGCCAGTGATGAGCACCTGCCGACCGCGCAGGCAGTCTGCTGGCGGTGGCCGCAACCAATGGGGCATTGCGGCCGCCAGGGCAGGGTAGTGCTCAGTCAGGTTTGCGGGCATACAGCAGGTAGTTGGCGTCGACGTCCCGAGACAGTGCGGTGCGGCGGCTGAAGGGGTTGTAGCGCATGCCGGCTATGTCTTCGACTTGTAGCCCGGCGGCTCGTGCGGCTGCTGCGAGCTCTGAAGGTTTGATGAAGCTTTCGTAGTTGTGGGTGCCCTTCGGTAACAGGCCCAGCACGTACTCAGCGCCCAACACCGTGAGCAGATAAGCCTTAGGATGCCGATTGATGGTGGAGAACAACAAGTGCCCACCGGGTTTGGCCAGGCGCGCACAGGCGGCTACGGTGGAGGCGTAGTCCGGTACGTGTTCGAGCATTTCTAAACAGCTCACCACGTCATAGCGCTCGGGTTCTGCTGCGGCTAAATCCTCGGCAGTGCTGGCACGGTAATCGACGCTGACGTTGTTGCTCTCAGCGTGCAGGCGGGCAATGGTCAGTGGTCGCTCGGCCATATCGATGGCCGTGACGTTGGCACCCGCAAGCGCCAAACTCTCGGCGTAGATGCCGCCACCACAGCCTACGTCGAGTGCAGTTTTGCCCTGAATATCAAGACGTTCGCACAAGTAGTTCAGGCGCAGTGGATTGATATCGTGGAGCGGCTTGAAGTCACCCTCAGGGTCCCACCAGCGATTCGCCAGGTCGTTAAATTTCGAAACTTCAGCAGCATCAACGTTCACCGTTGCATTGTACCGTGCCAGCGCTTTACTCGGGTCAATATCCCTTCACGGTCCAAAGTTTGGTGCACACCGCCAATCAGCAATGCTTGGCCTGCGACCCAAACATCGCTCGCTTGCAAATTGCCACCGGCGTGCAGCAGTTGATTAACTGGGTCGCGCAACGGCATCAGAGCCGGGTGTTGCAAATCGAAGGCCACGACATCGGCGTGCTGCTCGACCGCCAACCTGCCGAGGTCTGCAAGGCCCAGGGCTGCGGCACCCTGATGGCAGGCCATGGCCAACGCTTGTGCAGCGCTGGGGCTGGTGGCGTCAGCGCTTAAGTGGCGTCCCAGCAAGGTAGCCAGCCGCGCTTCGCCGAGCACATCCAAGGTATTGTTGGACAACGCGCCGTCAGTACCGAGTGCCACATTCACGCCGGCGGCAGTCAGACGCTCGATGGGGCTTATGCCGCTGGCGAGTTTGAGGTTCGAATGGGGGCAGTGCACGGCGTTGATTCGACGCTCGCCCAAGAGCTCAATCTCCGCCTCAGTTACGGTGGTCAGGTGTACCGCCTGCAAGCGAGGGTTGAGCATGCCGAGCTCGTCCAGGGCAGCGATCCAGCTACTGCCTCGCGAGCGTTGCGCGCCAGCCACTTCCTCGGCGTTTTCGTGTAGATGAATGTGTACCCCAGCATCGAGCTCGTCGGCGTACATCTGCACCTTCTCCAACATGGGCCAGCTCAGCGCATAAGCGGAATGAGGGCCTAAAGCGATGCTCACCAATGGGTCGTGACGCCACTCGTCGAACAGCGCCAACACCTGACCCAAGGAATCATCGCCGCTTTTGCTCCAGGCGTTGGCGCCGTCGATGATGGGTCCGGCGATCTGGCAACGCACTCCGGCAGCGCTGGCGCGGGCTGCGGTCACTGCGGGGAAAAAGTACATGTCAGAAAAGCTCGTCACGCCGTTTTCGATCATCTCTAAAAGAGCCAGATCTACCCCTAAAGACACAAACTCGGCGCTGACTAGCTGCTGTTCGGCGGGCCAAACGGCGGTTTCCAGCCAGGGCATGAGAGACAGCCCTTCACCGAGACCCTTAAGCAGGGTCATGGCGCCGTGGCAGTGCGCGTTGACGAAGCCGGGCATGAGCAGGTGCCGAGGTAGGTCGGTGCGCTCGTTTGGCTGATATTGCGCCACTAGCTCAGCCTGTTGGCCAACGGCTTTGATGCGACCGCCAGTGATTGCGACAGCAGCATTCGGAATGGCTTGTGCACCGCCTTCAGGCAATAGCCAGGGGGCGGTTAGGAGCAGATCACAGGGCAGATTCGACATGCCGGCGAGTATACCCGCAGCGACCCTCGCAGACGGGTTTTGTCGGGCTTTGGGGTGAACGTTTCAGAGGCGAATTATGCTAAAATTCGCTTTTCCATTAAGCCGTAAAACATGTCTGAACAGGACACGCCCAAAGACCGGGAAATCCTCCCGGTAGCCATCGAAGATGAACTCCGCCAGTCCTACTTAGATTACGCCATGAGCGTGATTGTGGGTCGGGCTTTGCCTGATGTGCGCGACGGCTTAAAGCCTGTGCATCGGCGCGTGCTCTACACCATGAGCGAGCTCAACAACACGCACAATCGCCCCTATGTAAAGTCTGCGCGGGTGGTGGGTGATGTGATGGGGCGCTATCACCCCCACGGCGATTCCGCCATTTACGAAACCGTTGTGCGCATGGCTCAGGACTTTGCCATGCGTTATACCCTGGTCGATGGTCAGGGCAACTTCGGTTCCGTCGACGGCGATCCTGCTGCCGCCATGCGCTACACCGAAGTGCGCATGGAGAAAATTGCCAGCGAGCTACTCGCCGATCTCGACAAAGAGACCGTGGACTTCGTCCCCAACTACGACGATTCCCTGACCATGCCGGTGGTGCTGCCGACTCGAGTGCCGAACCTGTTGGTGAATGGCAGCTCGGGCATTGCGGTAGGTATGGCCACCAACATTCCGCCCCACAACCTGGTGGAAGTGATCAACGCCTGTCTGGCGCTCATGGACGATCCAGCGCTGAGCATCGACAGCCTCATGGAATACATCCATGGGCCGGATTTCCCCACTGCGGGCATCATCAACGGTCGCGCCGGCATTGTGCAGGCCTATCGCAGTGGCCGCGGTCGCATTTACGTGCGTGCGCGGGCAGACGTCGAGCACGATGAAAAAACCCATAAAGACACGATCATCATTCACGAGCTGCCCTACCAGCTGAATAAGGCCAAGCTGATCGAGAAGATCGCGGAGCTGGTAAAAGAGAAGAAGATCGAGGGCATCACTGAGCTGCGGGATGAGTCCGACAAAGACGGCATGCGGGTGGTGATCGAGATGCGCCGCGGTGACAGCGGCGAGGTCGTGCTGAATAACCTCTACGCGCAAACTCAGCTGCAGTCGGTATTCGGCATCAACTGCGTTGCACTGGTGGACGGCCAGCCGCGGGTACTGAACCTCAAGCAAATGCTCGAGGCCTTCATCAAGCATCGTCGCGAGGTGATTACCCGGCGTTCGGTCTACCTGCTGCGTCGTGCCCGAGCACGTGGTCATCTGCTGGAAGGCCAGGCTGTGGCGCTGGCAAACATCGACGCGGTGGTAGAGCTGATCAAAAGCTCTGCGAACGCCGCAGAAGCGCGGGCTAGCCTCATGGCTCGAGGCTGGGTTTCTGCCGGTGTGCAAGAGCTCCTGTCGCGCGCCGGCAGCGATGCCTGTCGACCCGACGACCTGGGCGAAGAATTCGGTTTTCATGATGGTCAGTACCATCTGTCGGAGCAGCAAGCGCACGCCATCTTAGAAATTCGCCTGCATCGACTCACCGCCATGGAGCAGGACAAGCTCATCGAAGACTATCAGGCCATTCTCGATGAGATCGCTGATCTGCAAGACATTTTGAACTCCACCGAGCGCCTGCAAACCGTCATGCGCGATGAGCTGGTTGAGATTCGCGACACTTATGGTGATGAGCGCAAAACGGAAATCCGCAGCACGCAAGAAGACCTGACCGTCGAAGACCTGATCACCGAAGAAGAGTTGGTGGTCACGGTTTCTCACCAGGGCTATGCCAAAACTCAGCCGCTGGACGCCTACCAAGCCCAGCGCCGCGGCGGGCGCGGCAAAGCGGCAACCGCGGTGAAGGACGAAGACTTCGTGCGGCACCTGGTTATCGCCAACAGCCACGATACGCTCTTGTGCTTCACCAACATGGGCAAAGTGTACTGGCTGAAGGTTTATCAGATTCCCCAAGGCAGCCGCAATGCCAAGGGCCGACCGTTGGTGAACATGTTGCCGCTGGCAGCCGATGAGCGCGTCACTGCGATTCTGCCGATCAAAGATTTTGGCGAAGAGAAGTTCGTGTTCATGGCCACACGCAACGGCACGGTGAAGAAGACGCCGCTGGAACAGTTTAGCCGTCCGCGAACTTCCGGCCTCATCGCCCTGGAGCTGGAAGAGGGCAATACCCTGGTAGAAACCGCGCTCACCGATGGCTATTGCGATGTGCTGATGGTCGCCAGCTCTGGTAAAGCGGTGCGCTTCAAAGAATCTGATGTGCGCACCATGGGCCGCACCGCACGCGGTGTGCGTGGCATTAAGTTGCCGAGCAACCACCAGGTCATTGCGCTCATCATTCCCCGAGAAGAGGAGTTTCTGCTTTGTGCCAGTGCCAACGGTTTTGGCAAGCGCACCCACGTCTCAGACTTTCCCGTCAAAGGCCGCGGCACCCAGGGTGTGATCGCCATGCAAGCCAGCAGTCGTAACGGTGACGTGGTCGGTGCGGTGCAGGTGGCCGGCGCGGACGAGCTGATGTTGATCAGCGATCAGGGCACCTTGGTACGCACAACCGTTGATGGCGTATCGATTCAAGGGCGCAATACCCAGGGCGTGCGCCTGATCAATCTACGCGAAGATGAACGCCTGATGGGTGTAGCCCGTATCGCGGAGTCTGATTTGGGGTCTGCCGGGGACGATATCGAAGATAGCGACGAGTCCGGCGAGGTGGATGCGGCAACGCCAGACTCCCCCGAGGACAGCTAGCCATGCGCGTGCACAATTTTTCCGCGGGGCCGGCGGCATTGCCGCTGGCGGTGTTGGAGCGGGCGCGAGAAGAGCTGAGCGACTACCAGGGTACCGGTATGTCGGTGATGGAGATGAGCCATCGTAGTGCTGCGTTCATTGAGATTGCTGCTCGGGCTGAGGCCAACTGCCGCAAGCTACTCGCTGTGCCAGAGCACTACAAAGTGCTGTTTTTACAAGGTGGCGCGACTGCGCAGTTTGCCGCCATTCCGCTGAACCTGATGCCCGCCGGTGGCGCTGCCGATTACGTCAACACAGGTGCATGGTCGGTTAAGGCGATTAAAGAGGCGGGAAAATACGGCCAAGTGAATGTGGTGGCCTCTTCAGAAGCCAGCAATTTCGATCGAGTGCCGGCGCCAGCCCAGTGGCAGCAGAGCGACAAATCCGCCTACCTGCATCTGTGTTCTAACGAAACCATTGGCGGTGTGCAGTTTGCGAGCTTCCCAGACTCCAGCGTACCGCTGGTCGCCGACATGTCTTCTGACATCTTTTCAAGGTCGTTGAACATCGAGCAGTTCGGGCTGATCTACGCGGGTGCGCAGAAGAATATTGGCCCGGCTGGGCTGACCTTGGTGATCGTGCGCGAAGATCTGCTGGATCGGGCGCGCAGTGAAGTACCTTCTGTACTGAGTTACCGAGTCCAGGCGGACGCGGAATCTATGTCGAACACACCGCCAACCTACGCCTGGTACCTGGCGGGGCTCGTTTTCGAGTGGCTGCTGGCCGAAGGCGGGGTAGAAGCCATCGCCGAGCGCAATCGCGCCAAAGCGTCGCAGCTCTACAGCCTCATCGATCAGAGCAATTTCTATCACTCTCCCGTGCAGCCGGATTCGCGTTCTCTGATGAACGTGCCGTTTACCCTGCCAGACCAGGCGCTGGACGCGCCATTCCTTGCTGGCGCAGAATCTGCCGGGTTATTTAATCTGAAAGGGCACCGCAGCGTCGGTGGTATGCGGGCGAGTTTGTACAACGCCGTCAGCCCAGAGTCCGTTGCTGCCTTGTGTGATTTCATGCAGGACTTTGAACGTGAGCAAAAGTGACGGGTCAGCAGAAGATCTAGGAGAGTTGCGGCAGCGCATCGATGCCATCGATGAGCAGCTGCAGTTGCTGCTCAACGAACGGGCCGCTTGTGCGCTGGAGGTCGGTGCCATCAAGCAGGCTTCGGGCGAGGCCAGCGCCGTTTACTTCCGGCCAGAGCGCGAAGCGCAAATTCTCACCATGCTCAAGGCCCGTAACGCCGGTCCTTTACCCGACGATGCGGTGGCCCGGCTGTTTCGCGAAATCATCTCCTGCTGTTTGAGCCTTGAACAGCCTTTGACCATTGCCTACCTCGGCCCTTCCGGCACATACACCGAACAGGCAGCGATCAAGCAGTTCGGACATTTTGCGAAGACCCGAGCGCTCACGGCCATTGACGAAGTATTTCGCGAGGTGGAATCAGGGGCTGCTCATTACGGCGTGGTGCCGGTAGAGAACTCCACAGAAGGCATGGTCAATCACACTTTGGATTGCTTTATGGATTCGAAGATGCGGATCTGCGCCGAGGTTGAGTTGCCCATTCATCACGCCTTGCTGGTGCCGCCCCAGGTTGACCCGGATCAGGTGCAGGAAATTTTGTCGCACTCCCAGTCTTTGGCCCAGTGTCGTTCCTGGCTTGATACCCATTACCCCAATGCCCGGCGCAGCGCTGTTTCTAGCAATGCGGAAGCGGCGCAACAGGTAGCCGAGCGCAAGGACGCCGCCGCCATTGCTGGCGAAGTGGCCGGGGAACGCTATGGTTTGCGTGCGCTGTCGACCCACATTGAAGATCATCCAGACAACAAAACGCGCTTTTTGGTGATCGGTGAACAAGTGGTTGGCCCCAGCGGTAGCGATAAGAGCTCGATTTTGGTGTCGACTCGCAATGAGCCTGGCGCGTTGTACAAAGTGCTCGAGCCGTTTCACAAGCACGACATTAGCCTGTCGCGCATCGAGACTCGTCCAGCCCGCGCGGGCAATTGGTCGTACGTGTTTTTCATCGACTTAGAAGGTCATGAGTCTGATTCTGCAGTGCGCCGCGCAATAGTCGAAGTGGGCGATGTGGCCATGCAAGTACGCGTGCTCGGTTCCTACCCACAGGCCGTAATCTAATGCCGCTCTGGATCAATGAGTCCACGCCACGTGGGGCGACTTGTTGAAACTGGCAATTGTCGGCGTAGGATTGATCGGCGGCTCCTTCGCCTTGGCTGCCCGCAACGCCGGGCTATTTGCCAGCATCGTCGGCGTTGATCGAAACCCCGAGCACTTGGCCCAAGCTCAGCAGCTGGGCATTTGCGATGCCACTGCGCAGTCAGTTCCCAGCGATGCCGATGCCGTGCTGGTCGCGCTGCCCAGTGACCACATCGCAGAATCCTTGGCGTCACTCGTCGAGCACAAAGGCTTGATCTTCGACGTCGCCAGCGTCAAGGCTGCCTTGTTGGAAGACGCGGCGCGACTACCAGCGCGCTATGTACCCTGTCATCCCATTGCCGGCTCTGAACGTAGCGGTCCTACAGCTGCCAGTGCAGAGCTATTTACGGATCACCTGCTGGTGATCACCCCCATCGCCCAGAGTAACAGCGCTGACTTGGCGACAGTCTCGGACTGGTGGCAAGCCTTTGGTGCGCGGGTGCAAACCATGTCCGCTGGGGAGCACGACCGCCTATTCGCCCGAACCAGTCACCTGCCGCACCTGGTGGCCTTCGCCTATATGCAGCAGATAGAGCAGGCGCAGTTGGCGTTTGCCGCCGGTGGCTTTCGGGATTTCTCCCGCATCGCCGCCTCCGATCCTGACATGTGGACACCGATCCTGCGGATGAACCGCAAAGCCATTCACACCGAGCTGCGGCAGTTACAGGCAGCCCTGACCGAGCTTGGAGAGGCAGTGGATGCAGCTGACGAAGGCCCACTGCGCGAATTGTTGAGCAGGGCCCAGCGCCGTCGGCGTGCCTTTGATGAGTTGTAGATGAGCAAATCCGCGACCACCCTAGACCCTGCCGTACCGGTAATTTGTGTGGATGGCCCCAGTGGTTCCGGCAAAGGCACTTTGGCCATGCGTTTGGCCGACCACCTGGGCTGGCACTTGCTGGACAGCGGCGCGTTGTACCGGATTCTGGGGGTTCAGGCCGAGCAACAGGGCTTGGATCTGGCAGACGCTGAGGCGGTAGCCGCCCTGGCCAAGGGGCTTGAAGTGCGCTTCGAAGGTGAACAGGTCTTGGTGTTCGGGGTAGATATGACAGATAAGTTGCGAACAGAGACGGCGGGTGCTGCAGCCTCCCTGGTGGCCGCCCACCCACCCGTTCGGGCTGCCATCGTCACCTTACAGCACGGCTTCGCCCGGCCTCCGGGCTTAGTCGCCGACGGACGTGATATGGGTACCGAGATCTTCGCTGCAGCGCCGCTCAAAATCTTTCTTGACGCAAGTGCCGAGGTGCGCGCAGAACGGCGCTATAACCAGTTGAAAAACAAGGGGTTAGCTGTTAGCCTGCGCGACCTTCTCGAAGCCATCAGGC
Source organism: Pseudomonadales bacterium (assembly GCA_051027215.1). Taxonomy (GTDB): domain Bacteria; phylum Pseudomonadota; class Gammaproteobacteria; order Pseudomonadales; family Azotimanducaceae; genus CALHVX01. The sequence continues at coordinate 19,772 of JBPCXR010000035.1, forward strand.
AACGGGACGAAAGGGATCGGGCGCGCGCTGTGTCACCACTGCGCCCCGCAGAGGACGCGATCGTTATAGACAGCTCCGAGCTGAGTATCGAACAGGTACTGCAGTTGGTGTTGACTGAAGTAGAACATCTCGGTCTTGCAAACAGTTAGTAGACGGCGTGCACCGAAACCGGCACGCACAGTTCGAACGCAGCGCGCACTCATTACATTAACTAACCCGTAGTGCATCGGCCCCGCGGTCGTGGGCGCTACAACGAAGCGAGATTATGAGCGAATCATTTGCCGAAATGTTTGAAGAGAGTTTGTCGACCGTCGAGATGGCACCGGGTGCCATCGTTACCGGCACGGTGGTTGATGTGGACAGCGATTGGGTTGTTGTTCACGCCGGACTGAAGTCCGAAGGTGTTATTCCGAAAAGCCAGTTCCTTGATGAGAACGGCGAGTGCACATTGCAGATTGGTGACTTGGTAAAGGTCGCCATGGAAACCGTCGATGACGGTTTTGGTGAAACCAGATTGTCTCGGGAGAAAGCCAAGCGCGCCGAATCCTGGCAAACCCTGGAAACCGCTTTCGAAGGCGAAGAAGTCGTCAAAGGCATCATCAGCGGTAAAGTTAAGGGCGGTTTCACTGTCGATGTTAGCGACATCCGCGCGTTCTTACCCGGATCGCTGGTTGACGTTCGGCCGTTGCGCGAAACCGCGCATTTAGAAGGCAAACCGCTGGAATTTAAGGTCATTAAGCTCGACCAGAAGCGTAACAACGTGGTGGTTTCTCGCCGCGCAGTACTCGAAGAAGAGAACAGCGCCGAGCGTGAAGCGTTGCTCGAGTCATTGCAGGAAGGTCAAACAGTCAAAGGCATCGTTAAGAACCTCACTGACTACGGTGCGTTTGTTGATTTAGGTGGTGTCGACGGCCTGCTGCACATCACCGACATGGCCTGGAAGCGCATCCGGCATCCGTCGGAGATGGTCAACGTGGGCGATGAGGTCGACGTAAAAATTCTGAAGTTCGACCGCGAAAAGAATCGCGTCAGCCTCGGTATGAAGCAACTGGGTGATGACCCCTGGGTATCTATTACCGGACGCTACCCGGAAGGTGCACGCGTGCGAGCCACCGTTACTAACCTCACCGACTACGGCTGCTTTGCCGAGATCGAAGAGGGCGTTGAAGGTTTGGTTCACGTTTCTGAAATGGATTGGACCAATAAGAACGTTCATCCCTCGAAGGTTGTGTCACTGGGCGACGAAGTTGAAGTCATGGTGCTCGACATCGACGAGGAGCGGCGCCGCATTTCTTTGGGTATCAAGCAGTGCCGACCGAACCCCTGGGAAGAGTTTGCTATCAACAATGCCAAGGGCAATCGCGTTAGCGGCACCATCAAGTCGATCACCGACTTCGGGATCTTCATTGGCTTGGACGGCGGCATCGATGGTCTGGTGCACTTGTCGGATATTTCCTGGAATGAGCCCGGCGAAACTGCTGTACGCCGCTACTCCAAGGGCGAAGAGATTGAAACGGTCATTCTCTCTGTCGACCCGGAGCGTGAGCGCATATCGCTGGGCGTCAAGCAAATGGATCAGGATCCGTTCTCGGATTACACCGCGGTCAACGATCGGGGTGCCAAGGTGATGGGAACCATCATTACCCTTGAGCCAAAAGAAGCGGAGATTCAGCTGGCTGAAGATGTGGTGGGTATTCTCAAAGCCTCCGAGATCAGTGTTGATCGTGTAGAAGACGCACGCAACGTACTCAAGGTTGGCGATGAGATCGAGACCAAGATCATCAGCATCGACCGCAAGAACCGCTTGATTGGTTTGTCGGTGAAGTCGAAAGACATCGAAGATGAGCGTCAAGCCGTTCAAGACCACCGTGCAGTCGAGAACGAGCGCCCCGGTTCCGCCACCCTTGGCGATCTGATTAAGGCGCAAATGGATAAGCCTGGCGAAGACTAGGTATAGGCCGGTGGGCATCGGACCTGGACATGGGGTGCAGGTCTGAACGGTAGGGAGGATACGGCGAGCCAATGACTAAATCGGAACTCATTGAACGCATCGTAGAGCTGCAAACGCAGCTCTCACCTAAAGACGTTGAGCTGGCTGTTAAAACCATGATCGAACAGATGTCAGAAACTCTGGCTCAGGGCGATCGCATTGAGATACGTGGTTTTGGTAGCTTCTCGCTGCACTATCGGGCACCGCGCATCGGTCGCAATCCAAAGACTGGCGAGTCTGTGGGGCTGTCGGGTAAATACGTGCCGCACTTCAAACCCGGCAAGGAGCTGCGCGACCGAGTCAACCATGGGTTGGAGCTGGAACGCGCTAGCCAAAAGGATGGCAAGGGTTAATGGCATCACTGAGATGGTTGGCGTTTGTCATATTCGCCATAGTGGTTTTGATATTCGGCATGCTTGCGGTCAATCAAGAGTCGGTTTCTCTGCGCCTGTTGGATTGGCAAACCCCGGAGATCAGCGTGTTCTTCTGGCTATTGGCGGCGTTCGCCATTGGGCTCTCGGCAGGTGTGGTCGGCATGATGCTCTCTGGCGTCAAGCATCGGCTCGAGCGCCGCAAGCTCAACAAATCGGTGGAGACCTTGCGCAAAGAAGTTGCAACGCTCAAAAACCTCGCCCCCCAGGAAACCTAAGGCGCTCTGAGCGCGCTGGCCGCTGATGCCGGACAACCTCGCTCTCTACTTACTGCTGGTGCTTGCACTAGGGCTTGGCTTTTTGTTGGGCCGTTATGACCGTGGCAACCGCAACGGAGCCGGTGCTGGCAAAGGCAAAACACAGCCCACAGCGGAGTTGCCTGCTAACTATTACCAGGGATTGAATTACCTCCTGGATGAGCGCCACGAACTGGCGGTCGATACCTTGATTGAGCAGTTGGAGGTGGGGCCGAAAACTTTCGCCACTCACTTGGCTCTCGGTGCGCTGCTGCGTCGCCGCGGTGAGACCGACAAGGCCATTCGTGTACACCAAAATCTGTTGGCGAGCACCCGCTTGCCGGTGGAAGATCGATTGCAAACCAGCCTCGAGCTGGCGCAGGACTTTCTCGGTGCGGGTTTGCTCGGCCGTGCCGAAACGCTGCTCAAGGACTTGTTGGCCGACGGTCGTGAACGGGTGGAAGTGCAGACGCTGTTGCTTGATGTGTACGTACGCGAGCGCGATTGGGCGGCAGCGCTACCGATCGCCCTGGAATTGGCGGAGAAGCATCACAAGCGCATCGACGCTGTACAGATTGCCTGCGAGGTGGCGCAAGAGCAGTTAGAGGCTGGAGAAACCGATGCTGCGCGGCAAAGCTTGGAGGTTGCCCGGCGCGTGGGTCAGGAACAAGGCCGAACCTGGTTACTGCAGGCGCGCATAGAGCTGTCGCGCCACGATCAACGCGCGGCGCGCAAAGCCTTGCGCAAAGCTTTCGCCGCAGACGCTGACCTGATTGGCGATATATTGCCGCTATATCGACAAGCAAGCCTCGCTGTCAACGAAGAAGAAGACTATGTCCGGTTTTTGGAACAGGCTTGCGGTAATGACGACCACGTGCCCGTAGAGGTGGAAGCCTTGTATGAGCGCGCGCAGTTTATCGAGCGGGACCAAGGTCCGGAGGAGGCCCAACAGTTTCTGATGCAGCGACTGGTGCAGCAACCGAGCCTCGCTGGGCTCGTCGCACTATTAGAGCTGGTCGAACAGCGGGGCCTTGGGCGCGAACAGTTGGGCGCGGTATTGCAGTACTGCCGGAGTTTCTTGGCAGCGCAGCCGGCGTTTCGTTGTGGCAATTGCGGTTTTGGTGCGCATCAGCGCAATTGGCTGTGCCCGAGCTGCCGTTCGTGGGGCGTACAGCGCGCCATGCGCAACTACCGAAGCGAGCGACCCACGCACTAGGGCGCAGCGCAGCTGGGCCGAAAAGCTCGGCCCGACTGCCGAAATTTCTTTGCGCGCAACTAACTTGATGCTATGTTCGGCGCGGTAATCCTTTGGGAGGGGGAATCATGTCACAGGCAAATCGCCGAAAGTTTCTACGAGCATCCGCTGCCGTCGCAGGGACAGCTGCATTAACCGGCCCTTTTCAGGGTCTGCTAGCGAGAGCTGGGGGGGTCCGTGCGGGCAAACCTCGGGTAAACAACAAGGCTGGTTATGGCCCCTTGGTTGATACCATGGATCGGACCACCGGCCAGATGCTGCTGCGCTTACCGGCGGGATTTGAATATCGCACCTTTGGCGAAACGGGTTCGTCTATGGAGGATGGCTATCTGACCCCGCCGTCCCACGACGGCATGATGGCTTTCAAAGGGCCCAAAGGCACTTTACGTCTAGTCCGCAATCATGAAACTCAGTTTCAACTGGGTAATTCCGGTGGTCTTGCCGGCTCACCACAGCAAGCGTCCGGTGAAGTGGGCCCTCTGCCTTACGATGAGGTCTGCAACGGCGGCACCACCACCATTGAAATCGGGCGGGACGACAACGACTGGGGTGAGGTGCGCAGCTGGCGTAGCGCATCCGGCACCTACTTCAACTGCTCAGGCGGTAACACTAGCTACGGCACCTGGATCACCTGTGAAGAACTTCCGGGCGGACCGGACCTGGGGGGCGGGCCCTTTGGCGGTGATTTTTTCGGCAACGGCGTCAACCTCACCCAGAAACACGGCTACATCTATGAGGTAGATCCCGACTGGGGCCCCGGTGAAAGTCCGAAGCCCCAACCGATTCGCGCTGCAGGCCGAATGACTCACGAAGGCGCGGTCATGGACAACGCCACCGGCATTCTCTACATGACCCAGGATGACTTTTTTAATCCGTCTGGGCTGTTTCGTTACATTCCGCCGGCGGGCAACAAGCCGCATCGCGATCGACGTCTGCATGACGGCGGCACCTTGCAGATGTTGCGCGTCCCGGCCGTTCCTTGCGCCGAATTATTTAATCACCAACAACCGGGTGCTACCTACAACGTTGATTGGGTAACCATCGACGACCCAGATCCAACTGTGCCGGTCGATAGCAATTGGTTAGGCTTTCTGGGTGCGGTATCCAGCCAGGGACACGCCCAGGGCGCGGCCAAGTTCAGTCGGCTCGAGGGTATCCGCCGACGTGGGCGACAGATCTTCTTCTCGTCTACCCAGGGCGGGCAGGGCCGCGAAGGCGCATCGACCACCTTCGGTCCCGGCTATGGTCAGATATGGCAGCTGAACCTGGCCACTATGTCGCTGAGTCTGGTATTCGAAGCACCGCCCACGGTTGGACTGGTGGGTCCGGGCAATCAACCCGAGCTGAGCTTACCGGATAACATTGCCATCTCACCCCGTGGCGTTCTGGTGTTGTGTGAAGACGGTACGATCGACGATCCCGGAGCTGGCTTTGTGATTCCATCCAACTTCTTGCGTGGCTTGACCAAAGGCGGTGAGCTGTTCGACTTCGCTGAAAACATCGACACCACAGGCGAATTCACCGGCGCAACGTTCAGCCCGGATGGTAAGCGGTTGTTCTTCAATGTTCAGGACATCGGCCGCACATTCGAAGTTCGTGGGCCATTCCAGAAAGGCCCGTTCTAAGCGTACGCCCATGCCTACGCCCTAAGGCGCGGTCCACTGCCCAGCCGCAGTGGACCCGACCGCTGTGTGGGTTACATTGCTCTGCGTAAAGTAGCGCCTCCTTAGCAGCTTAGGAGCTACTCATGCATTCCCTTCGAAACTCGTTCGCCGTAACTACTGTTCGCTCACTGTTGTTGGCACTGGCGCTACTCGGCAGCGCCAGCACTTTCGCTGTAGACGATCAGCGGCAGCCAGTGAACATCAACCAAGCCAACGCCGAAGCTTTGGCAGCCAACCTCAAGGGCATCGGTTTGCGCCGTGCGCAAGAGATTGTCTCGTACCGCGAGACCAATGGGCCATTTCGCGACGCTTATGAGCTGATGGCCATCAAAGGCATCGGTGAGCGTATCGTTGCCGACAATGAGTCTCGTATTCGCCTGGCAGACTGATTGGGCAACGTCGAACTTAAGCCGTCAAAGCTAGCCGAATCGCGCTAGCCGGGGGTAGCAGGGGCGTCTAAACTGCCAGGCTGTCTTTGCTACCGTTCGGTTGCGTGCCCACTGATCTGACTACACCCGCATCCGGTGCTGCTCCGTCGCTGCTTTTTGCGGTCAACGAAGCCGGCTTTTTGATTTCCCACCGGTTGCCCTTGGTCCAAGAAGCCTTGGATCGCGGCATGGCGGTGACGGTAGTCTGTGGCGCCAACAGCGGCGAGGAGGCGCTGCGCGAGCTGGGTCTAAGTGTGCACACCGTGGTTCTTAGCCGCAGCGGCTTTAACCCCCTGCAAGAACTTCAGACCTACAGAGCATTGCTCGGCATCTATCGTCGCGTGCGACCGGACATCGTGCACCACATCACCATCAAGCCGGTAATCTACGGTACCCGCGCGGCGCTAAAAGCGGGTGTGCCTGCGGTAGTGAACGCGGTGCCGGGGATGGGGTTCGTGTTTACCCGTCGCGGCAACTTGGCGGCGATTCGACGCGCCTTCGTCAATCAGCTGTATCGCTCTGCGCTCAGACACCCGAATATGCGGGTGATCTTTCAGAATAGCGAAGACATGCAGGGCTTCCTCGCCCACGGCATTGCCGAGCGCGAGCGGGCGGTGCTCATACGCGGATCTGGCGTTGACTTGAGCTTGTTCCCAGCCCTGAACCCGCCAGCGGGTCCGGTGCGCTTTTTGTTGGTAGCGCGCATGCTTACCCACAAAGGCGTTCGCGAGTACGTAAACGCCGCGCGCATTGTTAAAAGCGAGTATCCGGACTGGGAGTTTCAGTTGGTGGGTGATGTGGATCCAGGCAATCCAACCTCGTTGCCGCGTGAAGCACTGCTGCGTTGGCAGGACGAAGGCGTGGTGACCTGGTTGGGTTTTCGAGCGGACGTGCCAGAGCTAATGCAGCAAGCGCACATAGTGTGTTTGCCTTCCTATCGGGAAGGCTTGCCCAAGAGTTTGCTGGAGGCCTCTGCCGCCGGTCGACCCATGATCACCACCGACGTGCCGGGCTGCAGGGAAGTGGTGCGCGCAGACATGAATGGCCTGCTGGTACCGGCGCGGGACCCGATCGCGTTGGCGGGAGCGATGCGGAAGCTCGGCCAGGCGCCTGACCTACAAGAGCGGATGGGTCGCGCGGCACGGGAGCGCGCAGAAGCGCTGTACTCTATTGAAGATGTCGTTCGGCATACTTTTTTGGTCTATGAGCAATTGAGCCAATGACCTCCCGCGTACTGCTCACGGGTGCTGGTGGGTTCATTGGTGGGCATCTGCTGCAAGCGCTGAACGCTGCAGGCTTTGAAGTTCGGGCGTTGTCTCGGCACAACGTACCCGCTGCTGCCGAATCCCTGCAATGGCCCACAGCAGCTGCGCCGACAAACGCCCAGCTCGATGATTACTGCGCTGGAGTGGCGCACTGTTTTCACGTCGCGGGTATTGCCCATGATGCCGCGCGAGGCGATAGCAGCGGCGGAGCGAAGCTGCGCAGTTTTAATGTTGATCGATCGGTGCGCTTGTATCAGGCGGCAATTCGAAACGGCTGTGAGTCTTTCGTATGGCTCAGCTCCAGTAAGGTGCTGGGCGATCAAAGCTCAGCGCCGCTCCCGGTGCAGGCGCCTTATGCGCCAGTGGGTGGCTATGCCCAGAGCAAAGTCGAAGCCGAGCAAGCATTGTTGGCTGTTGCCGTGCCAGAGACGCGGCTGCTGATTCTGCGACCGCCGCTCGTTTATGGTCCTGGCGTTGGGGCGAATTTTCGTCGCCTGCTCGGCGCGGCATTGGGTCGCTGGCCGTTGCCCTTGGCCAGTGCACGGGCGCAACGCAGTTTCGTGGGGGTAAACAATCTGTGCGATGCGTTGCTGGCGGCCACTCAAGCGCCGCCGGGTATTTATCATGTGGCCGATGCGCAGCCCGCGAGCGTTGCGCAATTGCTCACAGACATTGCTCGCTGTGCCGATCGCCGCCTACGACTTTTGCCCTTCCCGCCGGCACTGGCACGGTGGTTGTTGGCAGTGCTTGGGCAGTCGGGTACCTATGAACGACTCTTCACGTCGTTCCTTTTGGAAACCCGCGACAGCGAACAGCGCTTAAACTGGTCTCCGGTGCGAACGCGCGATGTGCAACTAGCGGATACGGTCTCGTGGTTCCTGCAGCAGCGTTAGCCGTCTTATTTGTTGGCTTTGTGGGCGCGGGCTTGCTCGCCTTCTTTGTGTTGCGCATGGCCTCAGCCTTGAACTTGCTCGCGCACCCTAACGAGCGCAGCTCCCACGTCGAGTCCACGCCCCACATTGGTGGTATTGCCATTTGTGTACCCGTGTTCATTTACCTGTCCTCGGTGGTTGGGCAGTTTCAAGCCGTTTGGGCCCTACTTCTCGCCAGTGTGCTGCTGGCACTGATCGGCTTGATCGACGATCTGCGGGATCTCGGCCGCGGGGTGCGCTTGATCTGTCAGGTGGTTGCTTGCTTGCTGGCCATGGGGGTGCTATTTGCCGATGCCCAGTGGTGGGCTTGGCCGCTGTTGCTGCTGGCCTTCCTGTGGCACATCAACTTATTTAACTTTATGGATGGCATAGATGGCATCGCCGGTTCCCAAGCGCTGTTCTTTGCCGTGGCCGCGCTAATGCTGGCGCCAGACATGGTGCCCTGGGTCGGATATTTGCTGTGTGTGCTCGCCGGGTCGTTGGTGGGGTTTTTGGTGTACAACTGGCCGCCGGCCAGAATGTTCATGGGTGATGTGGGCAGTACGGTGCTGGGCTTGCTGTTGGCCGTGGTGGGCGCGCTGCTTTGGCAATCGGGGCAGCTGTCGGGGTTTGCGACTTTGATTCTTCTGTCACCCTTCTGGTTTGATGCATCCTATACCCTGTGTGTCAGAATATTGACCGGGCAGCCCTTTACCAGGCCACATCGTAGCCATTTGTATCAACGCCTGGCCGATCAGCTTGGTCATTTGCGCACAACCGGTGCATTTTGGTTGTTTGCGCTGGTGTGGTTGCTACCACTGGCGTATTTTGCGCAGCAGCAGCGCGATGGCCTTGCTGGGGTTGCGTTGCTCATTGCCATCGCACCGCTAGGATGGTTGGCAAGGCGAATGCGTGCAGGTCAGGTCCTTGCACAAGGTAATGGAGACTCATGAGCAATAATCCGGGTTGGGCAGACACTTGGTCGCGGCGCCGCAAGCAAGCGATCGCCGTTGCCGCTGACTGCACCGTGATTCCGCTGGCGCTGTGGAGCGCGATTGCCTTGCGCCTCGGTCAACTGAACCCAGAAGTCGCGCAGTTTTGGCCGGCTTTTGTGGTGGCTGGCCTCGTCTGCGTGCCGGTGTTCGGAGGGCTTGGCTTGTATCGTCACGTCATCCGGCATATGGGCAACCATGCCATTTGGGCGGTGTTCAAAGGCGCAACCATCACCGCCATTGCGGTTGCTGCGGTGGCCTACATGGTGCCGTTGAAGGGCTTTCCACGGTCGGTGCCGATCATATTTTGGTTACTCATTACCCTCTATGTGAGCGGCACGCGTTATGCCATGCGTAGTTACCTGCATTGGCAAGCCAGGCGCGTGAACCCACGAGAGCCGGTCATCATCTTCGGTGCAGGCAGCAAAGGCGTTGAGCTCGCACGCTTGCTCAATGAGCAAGAGCGCTACGACCCCATCGCTTTTGTCGACGACAACCGGAAGTTGCAGAAGCAGACGATCAATGGCTTGTATGTCTATGCGCCAGTCCTGCTTGAGCGGTTACTAAAAGAAGCTGAGTGTCATCAGGTATTTGTGGCGGTTAACTCTACGGCGGCAGAAGAACGGCGCCGCATCATCGAATATCTGGAGCCCTACGGCGTGCGGGTTCGCTTGATCCCAGATCTGGTCGAGATCGTTTCTGGGCGACAAAAACTCGAGGACCTGCGCGACGTTGAGCTGGACGATTTGCTCGGTCGCGACCAGGTAGAACCATTGCCGCATCTACTCAAAGGCTCAGTGTTCGGCCGTCGAGTCATGGTCACCGGGGCCGGGGGCTCCATCGGTTCGGAGCTGTGTCGGCAGATTCTGCAACAAAGTCCCGAGAGCCTGGTGCTGCTCGATCAGTCGGAATATGGGCTGTATGAGATCCAGCGGGAGCTGAAGCACCTGGCGCGAGATCTGCACCTCGAGGTGCCGGTTACGCCGCTGCTGGGTAGCGTCGGCAATCAAGCCTATATGTGCCGCATGCTGGAACAGCACGGCATTGAAACCCTGTATCACGCCGCCGCCTACAAACACGTGGGGCTAGTTGAACGCAACGCCATTCAAGGCTTGAAGAACAATACCTTCGGCACCTTGCATACCGCCCAGGCGGCCATGGACAGCGGCGTCAAAGAC
>JBPCXR010000036.1:0-11311 GCA_051027215.1 Pseudomonadales bacterium
GTCCGAGAGTGGTGGGGTACTTGGCATTTTCCGCAATCTCAATCGACCCCTAGTCAAAGGCGCATTCCTACGAGACCTGATTGGTACTTTTACCAGCATCGTCGGTTTATGTGCATTGTTGCTTTACCAAATGTGGAGCCAGCCTATCTTTGATGCACTTGGCGCGCTCGTGGCGGCGTTATTGATGCTAATCGGCTCTTGCGTGCTGATCGCTCAGGCTCGTGCGCTCATTACCGGTCGAGCACTACCTGTTAGCATGCTGCAGCAGTTGCAGCTGGCAGTTCTCTCCGACCCCAGGGTACATTCGGTCAATCGTTTAGCGGCCATCTACGCGGGCGCTTCGCAGATACTAGTCGAAGCGGACCTCGATCTTGCAGAGTCTCTGGCGACTCCGCAGATCGAGGCCTTGCTCGATGAATTGGAGAACCGCGTAAGGACGATCCTGCCAGATACCGAGCGGGTGCGCGTGCAACTGAATTCCCCTGGAGTGACCTCGTGAACTCTCAACCTCAGCTTTCTCGTCGTCTGGGCTTATGGTCTACCTCACTCTCTGGAGTCGGCATCATTCTGGGTGCCGGTATCTACGTCATCATCGGCGCAGCAACCGCAGATGCCGGCAGCGCTGTTTGGCTGGCATTCGTGCTCGCGGCACTCTTGGCTGGAATGACAGGATTGGCTTACGCCGAGCTCGCTTCCATGTTCCCCCAGGCCGGAGCCAGCCCGGTATATATTCGCGAAGCTTTTGGGCGGCACGCTGGCTTCGTGCTCGGATGGGTTCGTCTATCGGTATCCATTATCAGTGCTGCAGCGGTAGCACTAGGTTTTGGGGGTTATCTCGCAGATCTTGTGGGTGCGCCGGTGATTCCGACAGCGCTCATCGTGCTATTGGTGTCGTTCGCTGTCGTTGTCATCGGCGTGCGTGAGACCATTGTCTTGGCAATCGTCATGACACTCCTAGAAGCAGGTGGATTGGTTTTGGTGGTGGGGCTGGGCGCAGATTCTCTGGGATCGCGGCCCCTAACCGATATGCCACACGGTTTAGGTGGATTGATGACCGGTGCTGCTTTGGTGTTTTTTGCCTTCGAGGGGTTCGAGCAGATTGCGACGCTGTCTGAAGAAACTCGCGATCCAACGCGCAATATCCCGCGAGCCATTCTAATCGCCATCGCCATAAGTACCTTGTTGTACGTGACTGTTGCGTTAGTCTCTACCTCGGTGCTGCCGTGGGAGCAGCTGGCTGCCTCTGCTTCGCCGCTCGCCGAGGTGGCGGATGCCGCTGGCAATAGCACCTTCGCGATGCTGCTGTCAGCTATCGCTCTATTCGCTACTTTCAATACGGCGTTGATGATGTTGGCGACTGCTGCCCGACGAGCATATGGCATGGCAACCAGGCACATGCTTCCACCGCTGTTCGGTGTTGTAGGTCCACGTCGTAAGACTCCCTGGGTCGCGGCTGCACTGCTCACCTTGTGTGCCGCATTGGTAACCCTATTCGGCGATATCGCCTTCGCCGCTCACTCTGCAAACTTCGCGGTCTTCTTGGCCTTTGTCGCCGTAAACAGCGCTCTGATCCGGCTGCGCTGGACGCGCCCTGATGCGGATCGGCCGTTTAAAATTCCGCTATCGGTAGGAAAGACTCCGGTGATACCGGTGATCGGTAACCTCGGCATTCTCACCCTGGCATATTACACCGATGTAAAAGCCGCCCTGATGGTCTTAACTTTGTTGCTGGTGGGGGTGGTATTAGCGCCATTCTCGATCCGTAGTGGGTTGTCGAGCTTGCCCAAAAGCTGATGGACATTCCCCAGTCCTGAGCTTCCCCGAGACTTCTGGCAGTGCCCAATTTTCGCTGCACGCATTTGGGCCCTAAGCAATGACTGCTTGGCTTGGTGGTCGGCTTCGTCCTGTTCGCTGTAACGCGTTACCGTCATCGGGTAGAGCGCAATGCCAAGCACTCCACCAACTAGCCCACCGGCTTTCGCACCTTTCAGGGGCGCTCCAAGATATCCCAGCGGGCTGAAGCGGTTGTCTTTCTTGTACTCGAGAGCCCTCAACTCGGTCTGCGTACGATCGATCGCAGCCAGGATCTGGGGACAGTTCGGGTGAGGTGGCTGGGATCGGCAGCCAGCAATCACCGCGACGATCGAAAGGGCGACAAGTATTCGGGATCGGGTCATGCGCCCAATGTAGTGGGGTGCCTTATTCCAGTCAGTGACGTGCAGCTCACCCTATGGGCAGAGCCAGGCAGGGCGGGGTGGCCTCCGTCGCGGCGTCGCCGAATGATGATTGCACCTGATCCGTCCAACGCAAAGTGCCCAATTTGACCTTGATCAAACGTCCTGTCATCCAGCTATGCGATCGTTAAGCTTAGGAGGTGCACAATGTCACACGCTCGACTAATCGAAATCGCTCGCACTGATCTGGCCCACGGACGCAACGGCACCATGGATCAGACGGATTCCATCTATAAGGTCCCCGTAGAGACTTACTACGACAACGAACGATGGAAAATCGAGATGAAGCAGATTTTCCGGCGCCTGCCACTAATGCTGGCCACGACCTCTGAGGTGCGGGAAGTTGGTGACTATAAGACGATCGATGCGGCCGGCGTACAGGTGCTGATTACCCGAACCAAATCTGGTCAGGTGAAGGCCTTTGTTAACATGTGCACCCATCGTGGTGCCTGTCTTGTCGGGGAAAGCCGCGGAAGAACGTACCGTTTCACCTGTCCATACCACGCTTGGACCTTTAGCCCTGATGGGGATCTGGTTGCCGTATACGCAGAAGAAGAGTTTGGTGATCTGGACAAAAGCCAGTATGGTTTAACGGAGTTGCCTTGCCTTGAGAGAGCGGGCCTTATCTGGGTAACTCTGAATCCAAAGTCCACGCTCGACATCGAGACCTTTCTTTGTGGCTACGACAGTATGCTCGCTCAGTTCGGTTTCGACACCTGGCACCTGCAGGCGACTCAAGTACTCGAAGGGCCTAATTGGAAGGTGGCTTACGATGGCTACCTGGACTACTACCACCTGCCAATTCTTCATGGAAAGTCTTTCGGCACCGACATAGGGCACAAAGCGAACTACTATTTTTGGGGACCTCATTCGCATCTTGGCCGACCGGACACCTCTTTCGAGAAGTATGAGAATCTACCCGACAAAGAATGGCCGCTGGCGCGCTTACTCGATGGCGTCTGGACAATCTTTCCGCACATTTCTATTGCCAGCTTTCAAGGTGGAGGCCGCTCGGTCATGATCTCTCAGCTCTTCCCTGGGGAAACGATAGATAAGTCAACGACTGTTCAATACTATCTCATGGAAAAAGAGCCGCTTACGGATGACGATAACCGCGAAACCAAGGAGCAATTTGATTTTCTTAAGTATGTGGTTTCGGAGGAAGATTACAAAACCGGCATCGCCCTGCAGAAGAACCTGGAGTTTGGCGCTTTAGACCATGTCCTTTATGGGAAGAACGAAGGCGGTAGCCAGAGTTTCCACAAGTGGGTAGAGGCCATTGTTAACGCCTCCGACGATGAGCTGCCTAAACTATTCCAGAGCAACTAGCAGCATTTCGTAACTAGCAACTAGTATTCCGGAACCGCTAAGACTACTCTCTCTAAGCCATCACGTTGCCAAACGTGTTCGTTTGGAGGGGAGCTTTGACCGATAACAGTGCACGTGTGCCGGTAACAGGTGCACGCATTCCTGCCTGGCGCCTTGGCGTGCTTGCCTCAATTGCGTTTCCCAGCATGGGCATGCAGTTGCCGTTGAGCATTTTTCTACCGCCCTTTTATACCAAGACCCTCGGACTTGGGCTGGCCGAAGTTGGGCTGGTGTTCATGCTGGTTCGCGTCTTCGACATCTTTACCGATCCGATGATGGGCATTATCGGCGATCGCTTCGCGAGCCGCTGGGGGCGCCGTCGGCACTGGCTAGTGATCTCGCTGCCTTTCATGATGCTTGGCGTTTTCATGGTCTATGTACCGCAGGGCACACCAACGGTTTGGTACTTGGGAATTTGGTTAGTCGTGCTCTATGCGGGCACGACGATGAAGACGATCTCGCATCATGCTTGGGCTGCTGAACTGTCCACCGATTACAACGAAAGATCTCGCATTGCCGGCTACAATTCCTTTGCTGCGTACTTGGGTTCACTGCTAATTCTTGGTCCACTGGCATACTTGGAATATCAAGGCACACCGCCGGCTGGGCATGACGCGCTGAGATTCTTTGGAACAATGACAATCATTTTCGCCCCAATCTGCGTGTTCGGTGCAGTTTTAGCGGTCGGTGAGCGCAAGACCGCACCTGCACCGCGCATCGGCGTCTTTGAGGGGTTGGCTATTGTCTTACGCAACCCTCACATGCGTCGCTTGTTGTTGGCAGATGCGACGGCCTCGATCCCTGGTGCAGTGATGTCAGGCTTGTTCATCTTCTATCAGGCAGAACTCATAGGCAGTTCGCAATTCAATTCACTGGCGCTGATTGCATTCTTCTTGGCACACATTCTCGGCGTACCAGTGTGGGTTAAGTTGTCCAAGAGAATTGGAAAGCATGGAGCGTTTGGCGTTAGTGCGCTCTGCTTCTGCGCTACCACAGCACTGTTCGTCATACCCAGTGAAGGTGACGCTGGGTTATTCGTATTGTTGTTGTTCACCACGGGTTTCGCGAATTCCGGATTGCAGTTCCTGATTCGCGCGATGGGGGCTGACGTTGTTGACTATGACAACTTGCAGACGGGCGGGGAGCGCACGGGATTGTATTTTTCCCTTTTGACGCTCAGTCAGAAATCTGGTGGAGCGATCGCCATAGGGATTACGTATCCGTTGCTTGAGGCGTTCGGGTTTAATGCTCAAGGTGGCAATACAGAGGAGACTAAGTTAGCGTTTCGCGCGATCTATGTGGTGGTACCTGTGGTATCGATGGTCGCGGCCTATTTTTTCATGCGGGGTTTCAAGCTGGATCACGAGCAGCAACAGCAGCTTCAATCGCAAATTGAGGAGCGGAATGTCACCCAATAGTTACTAACCCGTAGCGCGATCAGAGCAGCCCTTCGGATTGTAGCAACTCGTGTATTCGGTCTGCGACTGCGCTGTATCCAGCCTTGTTGAAGTGGAGCATGTCGGATTTCATTTCGGATTTTTTAAGTAGGGTTGAGATGATTGTATCGTCGAACGCCAACCCATACTCCTCGGCGAGTTCTAGATACTGTGGGGCGCTAGACGAGAACAGGCTCTTTTCAGGGATGCCAATGAGCACGACCTGAGTTCCTCGAGAGAGACCGAGTTCAATCATTGCGGCAAGGTTGTCACGGGTTTCGGAACGCCTGATGTTGCGTAGTATGTCGTTCCCGCCGTGCATCAAAATCATCAAATTCGGGGTGGTTTTCAACAAGACGTCGGGCAGCCGTCGAAGTCCTTCGCTGGTAGTTTCTCCGGAGACGCCGTAGTTTAAGACTGGGCGGTGGATGAGGCGAGACAGCTCGCTGGGATAGCTGTCTTGAGCGCCAACACCTTTGCCTTTAGTTAGGCTGTCCCCAAACGCGAGAACGACTGCATTTTCTACTAGGGGTTGGCGATTTGAGTCGCTACACGCTGCCTGCAACAGCATCGTGAGTAAGATCGCCATTGCCAGGCGCCACGACGAGTTACTCGAACACCTACTCGCTCGACTCATGTTTGCGCACCAAACAAGTACCGAAATCCAACCATTATCGAGTTATGCCGTAAGTACGTTAGGAACGGTGAGCCGTTTGATTGCTGCAAGTCTTCGAAATCGGAAGTCACCCAATATCGGTAGTCTGCAAAGAACGTCGTACGGGGCGACAATGTAACGTCGGTTCCAAACATAACTTGGGCCACTTGGGCGCTGTCATTGTCGTCGATCAGCTCCGCTCGTCGCTCGGTACCGCATACGAAAGACTCGCAAATGCCAAATACATTGATGTCGAAGGAAGAACGCACAATCCCGATGCCAAAGCCCACGTATGGTCTAATTGTCGATCTGGGTCGGAATTGGTACATCACGTTTGCCATGAGGCTGTAACTGGCAACTCGACCCGACGCTGGGTCCTCCCCCTGGTCAGGACGAAAATCGATGACTTCCACATCACTCTTGCGGTAAGCAGTCTCGAGCTCTAGCTGCCAGTTTCTGCGCCAAACGTACCCTACCGCCAGCGTGGCGGATTGGCCCAAGTCAAAGGCATCGATGCCCAGATCCATGCCTTCCACATTCGCATCCTCATAAATTCCCCCGCCAATGCTGGATTTTATGTACAGGCCTTGTCGAAGGTTTTGGCCTGGTGGCGAAGCGTTGTGCAAACGCGCAGATGGCTGGTGGTAGCGCAGGTGCAGCCAGGCTGAATGCACCGTATGGTCAACGTTGAGATCTGCACCTGTGACGTCTTCTAGATCTGGCGAAGGTGCGCGCCAATACCGATAGTCTGCGGCAAGGTCAAACCGGCGGGTGACTGGCACGGTGAAACCCAAGATAAACTGATACGCGAACGCAGTCGTTCGATCGTTGACGATGTCTCTTCTCGGGCGCTGAAAAAATGGCCCATCAACGGTAATTTCTGAAAGGCGATAGTCTAGGCTCGTGACGCCAATTCCAGCGCCGATATACGGCCTCCAAGCGATTCCTACCGGTATTTCATGCTGCACGTTGAGCATTACACTGCTTGCTTCGATTGCGTCATCTGAGTCCGGATCAATTTCGATGCCGGCGTCCGCAGCGTAGAGAATTTCTGGCGTGTTTCTGCGCAGTGAAGCATCCAGCTCGAAGCGCCAATTCTCGCCGACCTGAAGCCCGATGGCAGCAGCGGGAAGATACCTGCCGCGATCGAAATCTAGCTTAGCATTGCTTTGCGCAAACGAGACACTATCTGCGTAGTCCCAACCCAGTGCTGCACTAACGTACCAGTCGTAACCGTCATCGGCGTAGGCGGATGATGCGAGCAGGCACACTATGAGTGACATTGGCCTGGCCCAAAGTAGGGCTACAAGTGCAGTTGCTTGGCCTTCGTTTTGGTTCGGCACCAACATTCGGTTCTACATCTGCTGACAGTCTCTAGCCTAGCCCAGGTGGCATCGCCGCCTGCTCAGCCTCCATGCGTTTAGTCACCAATGGGCTTGCATACGCGCGGTCTAAATATCCTCTCAGCTTGGGTGCAACGGCAGCATCGACTTCGTAGTCTCCATAGCGTGCCTGAATGAAGCAGGTGGTGACTGCCAGATCCGCGACGCTCAATGCATTGCCAACGAGATAGCCCGACTCTGGCGCCTGGGATTCAAGATAGGCCAGGCACTCTGGCATCGCGTTGTCGAGAATGTTCTGCACCGCAGCTTCGTCTGTGGGCTGCTGCATCATCTGTGGCTTTAGCATTCTTTCTCGGAACAGCGTGGCACAGGTCTCGACGAGCCGCGAGTCGGCATATTCCTCGAGCCAGCAAGCCCGGGCCTCCTGCTGAGGGTCAGTCGGGTAGAGACTCTTCTCGGGCGATATCCGATCGAGGTAACGACAGATGATGCTGGTGTCGGGCACAGTGAAGCCGTCATGCTCGAGTACCGGGATCTTGCCCAACGGGCTTATGGCGCGAAATTCCGGTGATTCATCGCCAGGATAGGTTGGTACGTTTTCGTACTCGAGCCCTTTGTAGTCGAGCGCTAATAACGCTTTGCGGGCGAAGGGGGAGAGCGGAACGCCGTAGAGCTTGATCATGATCTTTCCTTGCTTGCATAACGCGAGAGCAAAGAGCATACCCGAGGTCGATGACGGGTGACATCTGTTACGAGTGGGGCCCTAGCCGAGAAGCTTGAGCGCTGGATTCCGCTGCATGGCCTCAGTGTTGCTGCCGCTCTGAGAGCCGAAATGGGTTGTACAGCTCACCAAACATCTTATTGAACTCAGCCTTTTCCATGGTCTTGAAGTAGCGCCATTCCTCCGCCTGCTCTGGTGATAGTAGATCCGGATCGATGGCGTTGAACGCTTCGATTACCAATGCCTTAGGAATCCGTTCATAAGACGGCACTCCGATCTTCAGGGAGATGCAAAGCGCTTCAAATCTATCGGTGATCGGCCACAGACGATCCCAAGAGCTGAAGTCCTCGTTGTCTTGATTGTCGCTGTCTTTCATGAGATTAGAAGTGGCCGCCTTGCTTGCGTTAGTGTTCATGTGACCAAGGGTCGAAGACGGCTTGTTGTTGATGAAACCGCTCGATCCTTTCGTTCCAGGTAAATCCTATGGCGATGACAGCAAACACCAACACGCGAGTGATGCGATTGCGGTGATCCATTCGTAGACGGGTCGTGACCAAATCGCGGACTGCCTCTGCGCGATGGGGGAAGGAGATCTTGGCTCGCCTGGAATACTTCGACTTACCTGCAGATGACATGTGCCTTTACTTTCTCAGTTGTAGTGGATCTTCGGTGCACGCAGCCAGCAGGGTATAGGTTTTCATAGGTCAGGAGAAAGAGAAAGCGCTACCTCCGGTTCGCGCAGTCGTAAGAGGTGGCTGCGAGATATACTGCACGCTACCAAAGCGCAGGACCGCCAGCGAGTCTGAGCTTCGCAAGACCCTTGGAGCGCACATGAATATAGAACAACGAATTACTCGCCTGGAAGACATCGAAGCGATTAAGCAGCTGAAGGCGCTTTATTGTGAAATCTGTGACGACGGGCATGACCCCGAGCGAATCGTCACTATCTTCACGGAAGATGGAATCTGGGAGGGCAAAGGCATCGGTATCGCCAACGGCCACGGGGAGATTCGCGCCCTATTTGAACGATTCCGGGCGATGATGAGCTTCACCCAGCACATGACCATGAATCCGCGCATCGAAGTGACCGATACTACCGCTAAGGGAACGTGGTACTTCTTTGGACCGTTCACCTTCCGGGACGGTAACCAAGCAAAGTGGCAAGCAACCCGGTATCACGAGGACTACGAGAAGGTTGACGGAGAGTGGAAGATAAAGCACCTGAAGATTGCGCCGCCCGGAATGAGCGTCGACTATGAAAAAGGCTGGGGGGAATCTCGGTATAACTGACCCAAGTGTTGAACTTCCGAGTGCGCATCGTTCCGCTGCGACGCGTCCTCGGTGGTTGCTCCGTTTGGCGCTGCTAGCGCCGTCCATCGCATTCTTGCTGCTGCTGGAAGCGAGCGCTCGCCTGCATGCTTGGTACGCAGATTCTAAGCTGCAGCAAGGTTTGGCGAACGTTGGTGCCGGACCGACCAGCGACGATTTCAGCCTGCAGCACATCATCCGCTGGCACGACAATCCGAAGATCATCTTCGAGCTGATTCCAGGCCTTAGCGGCGAGTTCCGCGGCCATCGGCTAACAATCAACGACCGTGGTTTTCGCAGTGCTCCGGTTCCGTCCAGCGCCAAATCTCAGCGGCACTTGCGCATAGTCGGTGTGGGCGATTCAGTGATGTTTGGTTGGGGGGTGGCAGACGGCAAGAATTACGTAGACCAGCTCGGCAATAGATTGGTCGAGGCGCTACCTGGGACGACTGTGGACTGGATCAATTCTGCTGTTCCTGGATATAACACCGTTAACGAGATAGAAACGCTGAAGGAGAAGTTGCTGGTTTACGATCCAGACTTGGTGATTGTCGGCTACGTCAACAACGATCTGTTCGTGCCTGGCTTTATCCGCGAGTCGCGCCCATATTTTTCCTTACGACAGTCGTTCCTAGCGCGATGGGTTCGCCATACTATCGATGGTCTACACCTACCCGACAATGAGTTGCGCCGACCACCGGATGACTTTCGCCATCGATCTTTCGCCGGAGAGGAACAGTTGATTCCGGAAGCTTACAGGGAGGTGATCGGGATTGACGCATTTAGCACGGCAATTGCAGAGCTAGGTGCGCTTGCGCACAGCCAGGGCTTCGCCTATTTGCTGGTCGGCCACTATGGTTTTTCCGGTCAAGTGGAGGCGGTGCTGGAGTCGCTCAACGCG
This sequence comes from Pseudomonadales bacterium, assembly GCA_051027215.1. Lineage (GTDB taxonomy): Bacteria > Pseudomonadota > Gammaproteobacteria > Pseudomonadales > Azotimanducaceae > CALHVX01. The sequence continues at coordinate 9,967 of JBPCXR010000036.1, forward strand.
CCTAGGTTGGATGCTTACCCGATGGTGCAGCGCTGGCTCAAGGATCATGGCGCAGTCGAGTACAGTGGCTCTCCACTTACGGTCAGTCAGAAAGATAGCCATCCGTCCGCGCTAATGCATGAGCTGCTGGCTGAGCTGCTGGCTGATCGAGTTCTTCACAGCCTAGAAGACTGCGATGAACTCAGCCCTGCTACGTGCCTGCTTCAAAATGCCCCTCAGCTCAGCGACGAGCGGACCCAAAGCCTAACTCTGCGACCCTGACTCGACCCTGCATCGGGCTACACCAGTGGACAGTTAGGGGTTTCTTTCTGTACCTTTTCCCAGCAATGACATACCACGGAGATTAGGGCAATGAGTGAAGCCTCTCAAGAAGAAGCGGTGTTGGTCGAGCGGCGGGATCGGGTCATGGTTATCACCTTGAATCGTCCTGAGGCCATGAATGCGATCAATGGCGCGCTTTCGCACGGACTGCTGAACGCGGTTCAGGAGCTTGATAAAGACGACTCGCTGACGGCAGGCGTGATTACCGGCAATGGCCGTGGGTTTTGTTCAGGCATGGATCTCAAAGCGTTTGCCCGCGGCGAAGACATCGGTCCGTTAACGACCTTCATCCGATCTGGTTGCAACAAACCGTTGATCGCCGCTATTGAGGGCTTCGCCCTAGCCGGGGGCTGCGAGATCGCACTGACTTGTGATCTGTTGGTTGCCTCAAAGGGTGCCAAGATTGGCATTCGTGAAGTAAAGGTTGGACTCTTCGCGGCAGCAGGTGGTGTGTTTCGTCTGCCCGCCAGGGTCGGCTACACCAAGGCGATGGAGATGGCCATCACCGGTGAGCCAATCACGGCAGAGGTGGCCCTGGAATCTGGCATGCTCAGCGAGCTCACAGAACCCGGCGGCGCGCTTGAAGCGGCCATCGGTTGGGCCGAGCGAATTGCTGAGAATGCGCCGCTAGCGGTCGCAGCCTCAAAGACACTGGTACGAGCTGCTGCCCAGGGCAACGATGAAGATTCGCTGTGGAAGATGCAGGAACCGCTATCGAAGAAAGTGTTCAGCTCCAACGATGCCAAAGAGGGACCTAAGGCCTTTGCAGAGAAGCGCGCGCCGAACTGGACCGGGAGTTAGTAGGGTCCGACCCCAAAACTATGTCCGAAAAACAGCAGTTCCTATTTGTGCGGCACGGCGAAACCGTAGGAAATCTTGAACAGATCGCCCACGGCCAGACCGAGTCGCCGTTGAACGACCGTGGCATTCGTCAGGCGCAGAGTACGGCCGCAATGCTGCGCGGGTGGGACACCAAGTACCATCGTGTGTATACCAGCCCGCTATCACGCGCGCACCACACGGG
>JBPCXR010000037.1:0-14179 GCA_051027215.1 Pseudomonadales bacterium
TGAACTCCCGGGCGGATTCTTTCCCTGCCGCTAAGGTGCCTACTGTTGGGAGGGATTCGATCATTAGCCGTCGACGCTCGTTATTGATTGGTAGGGTACCAGGCTACTGCGAACGGGATGTGTGTGATATGTAATGCAGCGATATGTTGATTTTGTTGGACGTTATAGCGAATTCGCATACCTGAGCGGCTTGCTGGCCACAATGACAAAAGTGTTACGGCGACGTATCGGCGAGAGGGGCTGAAGTGGCGATCGATCAGTAAACACTTCGATTTCAAGAGCTCGATCAATTTGCCGGAAGTGCTGTTCTCAGAAGCGTCGCCATGATGGACGCGCGATGCATGTGTTTCAGATGATGCCATCGAATGGCTGGCTCATGAGGCGTCCAGCGAGTTCAATTCCTCTTGCAATTGTTGCGCATCAGCGAATTGATCACCGCTTTCCACCAAAGCCTCAGCCTCTCTGAGCAAAGCTACGCCCCTAGACTCCTGGTTGGCTCGACGGTAGGCGACCCCCAAGTGATAGAGGGCCTCTGCATTCTCCGGCATTCTGGAAACAGCGAACTCAAGCAGTGGCAGCGCTGTGTTCACATCATCTTGAAGCACGCAGATCCAGCCAAGGGTATCGCTGAAATTCGGATCGTTGGTGTCTCGCAAGCGTTCGGCGAGTTCTCGCGCCTCGCCGAGTCGCTTTGGATCTCTGGAGTAGATGACAGCAAGGTTGTTTGCCGACAGGTACGCGGTAGCATCAGCGGTCAGTGCCGCTTTATAGCTTGCGGCTGCCTCTTTAAGCTTGCCTTGAGATTCCAGCAGTAGAGCCTTGTCCTCGTGTAGCCCGGCAACGTCCGGATACCGTTTGGTCCCTTCTTCGAGGGCGTCCACTGCTTCGTCGGTATCGCCCCGCTGCGTGGCAAGTAGCGAGAGCCAACCGTAGTGATCTGCTTGTACTTCATCTTTCTCGATATGTGCTCTGACAATCTGCTCGGCTTCGCCGTAGCGTTCGTTGGTCACCAGGGTGTCGAATAATAACTTGTCCGTCCAGCGGACATTCGGATGGCTTTTAAGGTGAGATTTCAGAAAGTCAATTGCGTCATCGGCCCTGCCGAGCTGTTGATATGCATAGACTAGACTGGCTGCAACGTCGCGAGATTGCGGGTGCTCCGATGTGAGCGCGAGCAGTATCGGAATGGACTCGTTGCTACGGTTGGTCGCTTGCAGAATGGTTGCGTTAACTAGACCTTTCAGCGTTGGATTATCTTTGCCGATGTGGCCCCGCTCCACAAGCCTTCTCGCAGCCTTCCACCGGCCAGTTGCTAAACGTGCTCGAAGCAATTCCCGCTCTATGTCATCGTCTGCGACTTTCGCGTGCTCAAAGGGCTGGAGTATTTCCATCACCTGTTCTGGTTCAGCCTCTCGGCGCAACATCAGAGCCAGTTGTTTCGCTGCGTTGCGGTTTAACGGATTGGTGGTCAACGACGATCGAAAGGAGTCTTTTGCCAAATCTTCTGCGCCAACCAGCAAGTAGGATCTGCCGAGCAAGGCCATCGTTTGATCGTTGTCTGGATCATCTCGGAGAATCGATCGAAGTCGATTGATGGTTGCCCTAGCGCGTCCATCGTCCAGCTCCATCAGCGCTTTAACGAGTTGTGCCCCGGTGTGACTGGCATCAACAGACAATACTTCTGTAACGTACCTTTCGGCTTCTTCCTTTCGACCTCTGACCAACGCAATCTGTGCAAGTTCGGTTCGCGCGCTCATCGCTGCGGGCTGTGACTCGTGCGTTTCCATGATCGTCTCGTAGTGAGAGACGGCTTGGGCGTATTCGTCGCTTTCTGCATAGAGTTTTGCCAGCAGAAAACGAACGCTCACTGCGTCACTGTCTTGAACGAGAGACTCGATCTGTGCGATTGCGTCTGGTTCATCGCTGCTGGCTAGCATTTCCGCGAGTAGGTATTGAGCCCGCTCGTTTCCGGGATTCTGTTGGTTCGCCCGACGCATGACAGATACGGCTTCGGCTGGTTGGCCCTCCCGCACATAGAACCGCGCCAGTTCCCACCAGTACGAAATTTCTTGTGGATGTAGTGCCAGTAAATGCTCATAGGCGCTGGGAATTTCAGAGAATCGCCCTTGCAGGTGCGCAAGTCGGGTACGCATTAGCAGCAACAAACCCTCCTCAGGGTAGGCTTCGAGCGCGTCTGACAGCCTCGCTGCTGCATCAGCATATAGCTGCAGCTGAGTCAGGGCCGTAATGGCTAGTATGTGGCTGATCGCGTTGGTTGACCCGAGCGAGAACTGTTCATTCGATGCTGCGAGCGCACCCTGCATGTCGCCAGTCTGAATTAGCCAGGCGATATCCAAATTTCTTGCTTTGATGTCTTTGGGAGCGAGCTTGAGTGAGCGATCGATATGCGTTCGCGCCTCCTGAACGTCCTCAGTGAGCAACAACAACTCCCCTTTGCGAAGGTGTGCGTCTGTATCTGCTGGATCCACCGCAACGATCTGATCAAGGGTCTTAAGTAACCCGGGCAGGTCTCGTTGTTTTTCCTGAACTTTGGCATGCAGCTTCAAAGCATCTAGATGAGTCGGGTCAAGCCGAAGCGCGTTCTTGAGTTCTACCCTGGCGAGATCGAGCTGATCACGCTGTTCCAACTCCACGGCTTTCAGGTAGTAGGCGCGCGCGTCCTCAGGGCCTTCAGTGCAACCGACTGAGCCGAGAACCAGCACAAGCAATAGCCATGGTCGTATCTGCATACTCAGGATCCTTAAGCCGGAATGTAGGGGCGAAGGGTGGGCACGGCGATTTCCATAAAAGCCGCAAGTCGTGCTTCTGCGGCCGCGGTGCCGCCCTCCGCGTCGATTTTGGTACTGATTCGCATGAGCGCTCCATTGGTGGCGTTGTCGACTAGGCTGCGACGAAAAATATCAGCCTTGACTGCCAATTCATTGGCGAAAGTGTGACCGCCTTGTTGAAACCAGTAATAGACTAGACGGTGTTCCAAGCCGTGCCGAAGTTCGACTCGGTTGAACCGAATTGCGTCTTCTGACAGCTGGACGCTTTTTGCCTCAAATCTGCTGATTTCCCAGCCACCCCCAGGTAAACAGACTTTTGGAGAGTGCATGCCGCCGTTTTCCCGTTGAGAGTCGTAGTACGCGACATACAGCTCCACTGGTTGGGCATTGCCGATGGCTCTGTATCGAGCCAACAAGTAGTCAGAAAGATCGAGGGTAGCGATGTTAGCTTGGGAGATTCTGCCTCTTGTGCCCAGCCAACGATCGATTTCCATGGGAAATAAAGCGAGGGCCGACCGTGCTGGAACGTGTTCCGATCGTTGGCCTAGCGCTTGACCTGCATAGAGACCAAAGCCGGCAACCAGCACGCAGCTAGCAAGCTGAGCGGTGCTGCTTGTTTGCATTACCTGGCATATGCCTTGTCGGGGAATGTGCAGGTCGAGTTGCAATTCTTCGGCAAGGTTGCTTCTGTTGACGAACCGCGACAGGCAGGCCATCAACCCAGCCAATAGCAGCAGACAGGCAAGGAACACCAGCCAACCTTGGAAAAAGTGCATGAATCCTTCGGCGGCTGCCTCACCCTGCGCGTTGACGAGTAAGCCAGCGATTGCGATGCGGAAGCTGTTGAGTACAACGGTAATCGGCACAGCCGCAGCGACGATCAATGCCCGTTGCCAATAGGGAGTTCGAAGAAAGCACGCACAAATAAACGCGATTCCCAGCAACGGATAGAGATAGTTGAGTCCGGCACAGGCTTCGACAACCTGGAGCTTGTATGTGCCTAGGTCAATCACGTTTCCCTCAAGGTAGACGGGCACGCCGAAAAGCATGAGAAACCACACACCGATTTTCGAAGAGACTAGCTGCAGATCAGCGGTGAGCATGGTTTGCACGAAGTTGGGCAGGGGGATGACGAATAGCAGGAGGAGGAGTGATGGGGCTACGACGGAGACAGCTCGAAGTCCCCAACTGACCACAGCAAGAGTGCCTAGCAGCGCGACAAACAGATACTGACTGAGCGTGTGAATTTGCGCTGCTTCGCTAACGACCAGCATAAACATGGTGAGTATAAAAGCCACCATGCCGATGTTTCGACCCGAGGCAGGCTTGTCTTCCATGAGAGGCAGGCGCGTAAGGAGAAAGTACAGGCTGACAATTGCAACGACGAAGCCATGCCCATAGGCCTCGTCGGTGAGCCATTTCGACAGGAGGTCGGCCAAGCCAGCCGTTGTCGTGAAGGCAGCGAGCGTCACGCCGCTGAGTAGAGCTAAGGCGCCGCCAGGAAGCCGACTGGTGTGTGCGTTCTCCAATAGTGAAACCCATGAAACTGAGGCTGGATTCTAGCGGGCAATGCCTTCATTGGGGCAGGCAAATCGAAGTCTGCTTACAATGTGATGACAGCGCTGTGCAATTGGAGCTGAGCGCTTCTTTGATCAAGAGTTTTGTCGACTCGATCGCTCTCTTGTTGTAAAGACATCAGCCTCAGCTGGATGACGAACGGCACCTGACAATGCCGCCCGTATACTGAGAACGGTTGTTAGCGAAGCTACCGTAAATTCGCCACGGCCTCCGCTGAGTTCCGACTCTCCAATCCAGCCTCACTCAGTGCGGTAACTACAAAGTAGTAAGTTCCACCCGATAATTCGACGCTGGTCCTAGTATTACTCCGACCATTTACAAATTTCGTAGTTGAATACTGTCCCGACCGAGTCCCATATTTCACGTTGTATCCGGCCAATGAACTCACTGAGCTACCGTCCTCATCCTTCGTCGGCGCTGACCAAGCGACGCTTACCACCTTCGTCACATCCAAACTCACAATGGCCAGACTAGATCCCTGGGCGTTGTTGCAAGTTAAGGTGTAGCTCCGATTGCTCAAATCCGCTGTCACCTGTCGCGAACCGCTAGTGCTAACGGCTCCACCCCAAGCACCCGATCCCCAACAACTCGTCGCACCGGTCGAACTCCAGTTCAGCGTCACTGCCTCACCATCTCGGACCTTGGTTTTGCTCGCGCTGATGTTCACCCGCGGCGCATCAGGGCTGCTCGACCCCCCGCCACTGGTCTCTCCGCCACCGTTGCCACTTGCGCTCACTCGAACCACAGACTCCTGGCGCCCGTTTGAGCCGTTGCAAACGAGCCAATACTGATATTGTCGTGCTTGGCTCATCACCGGACTCGCGGTTGAGCCAGATCGAGACTTAGACCCAGACCAGTCGCCAGATGCGTTACATGAACTGGCACCCGGGGCGTTCCAGCTCAAGGTCACTGTGCCGCCAGTGCTTATGGAGCTTGAACTGGCCGAAAATTGAAAGTCTCCGGAACCGGAACTCGAGCTACCGCCAGATGAGCTAGAACCGCTGCTGCCGACCTGTACGTATGCGACCTTTTCAATCCGGCTGCCGTCGGAAGCCGTGCAGAGCATCCAGTACTGGTAACGTTTGTTGCTCGTTAGCGTCGAAGTCTGTAGCGAACCGCTGCTGCTGCGGCTCCCGCTCCAATCACCACTGGCGCGACAGTTGCGGGCGCCAGGTAGATTCCAACTGATGGTCGTGCGGCCACCCGTCGAAACGCTAGCAGGGCTAGCCGAGAGAGCAGAGGAGCCCGATGAACCAGATGTACCAGCCGGAGGCGTGACACCTTCGCCGCTGCCGCCGCTACTGCTGCTGGAACCACTGGTACTGACGTAAACCACGTCCTCTTGCCGCCCCTGGCTGCCGTTGCAGATCAGCCAAAATTGGTAGCGCTTAGATTCATTCAGTGCGGCTGTCGTCGTAGAACCAGAACTCGACTTAGAGCCCGACCAATCACCTGAGGCACGACAGCTGCTGCCGCTAGGCGCGTTCCAGCGCAGGGTAACCCTGCCGCCGCGGCTAACTGAGCTAGCGCTGGAGGTCAGATTGAGATCTCCTGAACCAGAAGAGCCTGAACTCGACCCGGACCCAGAACTCGGAGGCGCGCTGCCACCCACCTGAACATAGGCCACTTTTTCGATCCGGCTGCCGTCGGGGGCCGTGCACAGCATCCAATACTGGTAGCGCTTGTTACTGGTCAGCGCGCTGGTTTGCAGCGATCCGCTCCTCGAGCGGGTGCCGCTCCAATCACCGCTTGCACGGCAATGGCGGGCACCGGGGAAGTTCCAGCGGATGGTCGTTCGCGCACCCTTTGCGACGCTAGACGGGCTGGCCGAAATGGAATTTGACCCGGAGCTGGAGGAAGCCGATTCGCCACTGCCGCTGGAACTCCCAGCCTGCACGTAAACTACATCCTCGGCGCGTTGGCCGCTGGCGCCTTCGCAGATGATCCAAAACTGGTAGCGTTTCGACTGACTCAGCCTCGGGCTGGTTTTAGCGCCGTCGGCGGACAAGGAACCACTCCAGTCGCCACTTGCGCGGCAAGACCCAGCATCGCTGCTGTTCCAGCTGCGGCGGACGGTTTGTCCGACAGAAACGGACTGGGTATTTGCACTCAGCGAAACCTGAGGGGCGGCGAGTGCGAGTTGAGAAAGACAAAGTAAAGGCAAAGCGGTAGCAATACGCCCTAATAGGCGCATTGAAGGAATATAAATCATTGTATTAAATCCAGATGAGCTCGATTTCTAACTACAAATCCATGTGCTGCATCAGAACAGCTGGCGTGCGTCTTCGGTTTGTGAGGGTGGCAATCCTTGCCTAACCACTGATCCACTGTTCAGCGCCACGGAAATCAAAACTTGACGCTGGAGTATGTGGCCGGAGTTGTAAGGGAATCCTTACACCAGCTCACATAATCTTAACAAAGTGTAGGCGCAGTTTGTCCAGTGAGACTGAACGTAAACTGAACATTTTTGACGATTGCGGTCCTGTGTGCAGGGTTGCACAGCCCGAATGGGCGCTAGGCGGCAGAATACCGGGCCTTTGATAACAATAACAGACTTTGCCGGGAGGCAAATGATCTAAGCGGCCTTACCTCTGCGTTCATTCAAGCAATGCTTCAGGAATCGGCCCGTGTGAGACGCTTTGCTCTTCGCCAGCTGTTCAGGCACATCGGTGGCAATGATCTGGCCGCCGCCGGAACCGCCTTCTGGTCCCAGGTCGATGACCCAATCGGCGGTCTTGATGACGTCAAGATTGTGTTCGATCACCACCACGGTGTTGCCCTGGTCCCGCAGCCGATGCAGCACGTCCAGCAGCTGAGAAATGTCCTGGAAATGCAGCCCGGTGGTCGGCTCGTCGAGAATGTACAGCGTCTGGCCGGTATCCCGCTTGCTGAGCTCCCGGGAGAGCTTCACACGCTGGGCTTCGCCGCCGCTAAGGGTGGTCGCGCTCTGGCCGAGACGGATGTAGGACAGCCCCACATCCATTAGCGTCTGCAGTTTGCGCCTCAGCATGGGTACCGGTTCGAAGAAGGCGTGGGCTTCTTCGATGGTCATGTCCAGAATTTCGTGGATGTTCTTGTGCTTGTACTTCACCTCCAGGGTTTCGCGGTTGTAGCGCTTGCCCTTGCAGACATCGCAGGGCACGTAGATGTCGGGCAGAAAGTGCATCTCCACTTTGATGACGCCGTCACCCTGGCAGGCTTCGCAACGGCCACCTTTAACGTTGAAGCTGAAGCGTCCGGGTTGGTAGCCGCGGGTGCGGGCTTCCTGGGTTTGCGCAAATAGCTCGCGGATCGGGGTGAACAGCCCCGTGTAGGTCGCTGGGTTAGAGCGCGGGGTCCGGCCGATGGGGCTTTGGTCGATGTCGACCACCTTGTCCAGGTGCTCGAGGCCTTCGATGCTCTCGTAGGGCTGAGCGGTGAGGGTCGTGGCTTTGTTCAGCTCGGTGGCGACCAACGGGTACAGGGTTTGGTTGATCAGGGTGGATTTCCCGGAACCCGATACGCCGGTCACGCAGGTCAGGAGTCCGCAGGGAATCTCCACGGTGACGTTCTGCAGGTTGTTGCCAGTGGCGCCGGTGAGGCGCAGCACCTTGTCCTCGTCCCAGGGCGTGCGCTGTTTCGGGATTTCGATGCGCTTTTTGCCCGACAGGTACTGACCAGTGATGGAGTTTTTGTTCTTCAGAATATTACTGATGGAGCCCTCAGCAACGATCTCTCCGCCATGCACGCCGGCGCCGGGACCGATATCGACGATGTAGTCAGCGGAGCGGATGGCTTCTTCGTCATGTTCAACCACCAACACGGTGTTGCCCAGGTCGCGCAGGTGATTGAGCGTTTTCAGCAGACGCGCGTTGTCGCGCTGGTGCAGGCCGATGCTGGGTTCGTCGAGGATGTACATGACCCCAACCAGACCGGCGCCGATCTGGCTCGCCAGGCGAATGCGTTGAGCCTCGCCGCCCGAGAGCGTCTCGGCGCTGCGATCCAGTGTCAGGTAGTTCAGGCCCACGTCCACTAGAAACTGCAGCCGCGCCTGAATCTCTTTGACGATCTTCGCGGCGATGGTGCCGCGCTTGCCGCGCAGCTTGAGCTTGCCGAAGTAGTCGAGGGCGGCTTCGATCGAATCCGAGGTGACTTCCGGCAGCGTGGTGTTCTTGATGAAGACGTTGCGCGATTCTTCCTTCAAGCGGGTACCGCCACAGTCGGGGCAAGGTCGCACGCGCAGATATTTCTGCAGGTTCTCGCGCACGTGGTTGGAGTCGGTTTCGCGGTAGCGACGCTCCATGTTCGGAATCACGCCTTCGAAGCGGTGAGTGCGTTGGATCACATCGCCGCGATCGTTGGCGTAGCTGAAGTCGATGCGCTCACGGCCACTGCCGTAGAGAATGGCCTCGCGGTGTTTCTTCTTCAGTTTCTTGTACGCAGACTCGACGTCGAAGCCGTAGTGGTCGGCGATGGAGTTGAGCATGTGAAAGTAGTAGACGTTGCGTCGGTCCCAGCCGCGGATGGCGCCCTCGGCCAGGGTCAGCTCTTCATCCGCCACCACTAAGTCTGGGTCGAAGTACTGCTTCACACCGAGACCATCGCAGGTGGTGCAGGCCCCAGCTGGGTTGTTAAAGCTGAACATGCGCGGTTCCAGCTCGCTGATGCTGTAGCCGCACACCGGGCAGGCGAAGCGGGCGCTGAACATGAGCGGGTCGGCTTTGTCATCGTCCATGTTCTGCACGGCGACGATGCCGTCGGTAAGCTCTAGCGCGGTTTCGATGGATTCCGCCAGGCGCTGTTGCGCCTCTTGCTTGACCCGCAGGCGGTCAATGACGGCTTCTACCGTATGCTTTTTGTTCTTTTCCAGGGTGGGTGGGGTATCGAGATCCACCACCAAGCCATCGATGCGGGCGCGGATGAAGCCGCCGGCCATGAGCTCCTTGAAGACGTGAGCGTGCTCACCTTTGCGCTCGCGGATGACCGGGGCCAGAACCATCACGCGCTGGTTGTCTGGTAGGGCCAAAATCTGATCCACCATTTGGCTGACGGTTTGCGCTTCCAGCGGTTCGCCATGTGTGGGACAGCGCGGCTCGCCGACTCGGGCGAACAACAGGCGCAGGTAGTCGTAGATCTCGGTGATGGTGCCCACGGTGGAGCGTGGGTTGTGGCTGGTGGACTTTTGCTCGATGGAGATGGCGGGTGACAGCCCTTCGATGTGGTCGACGTCCGGCTTCTCCATCATCGACAGAAACTGGCGCGCGTAGGCGGAGAGCGATTCGACGTAGCGCCGTTGGCCTTCGGCATACAGCGTATCGAACGCTAGGCTGGATTTGCCGGAGCCGGACAAACCGGTGATGACCACCAATTTGTCTCGGGGTAGATCTAGATCGATGTTTTTTAGGTTGTGGGTGCGTGCCCCGCGTACGGAAATGGTGTCCAAGTCTGCCTCATGCTGCTGCGACGATCAGTTGCTTAACCGGCGAACCCCAGAAATTCGCCGGAACCGATCAGCATACGCGATTGCAAAAGGCGGGCAAGGACCCGCGGGTGTTAGGCCGTGCTGCGACGCCGAGTGGCAACCAATCCCAGCATGCCGATGAGCAGCAGCGCCATGGTGCCGGCCTCGTCGACTTCAATCTGGCCGCGAATTTCACCGGAACCGTAGGCTAGGCTATGCAAGTTCAGATACAGGCCATCGTTTTCCAGGGCGTCCTGCAACGTGAGATCCCAGGGGATATTGCTTGCGGCGATGGTGATGCCGGTCGCAGTTTCGGTAAAGAATGCGGCGTCCGGAAAGGGCACGACAACGCCGCCATTGGACCCCGCGGCACCGGTGTGGATATGGAAGGGACCTGCACCTCCGAAGACCAAGCCGCCGTCCTCAAAGGTGATGTCTGCAAGCGAAATGCCTTCGATGGTGGCGGAGAGGCTCAACAGTCCAAACCCGGGTTCACCGCCTTCAGTATCGAAGACGATGGTCGCGCTGCCGGTGGCATCGCTGGGTGTGGTATTCGATGGCTCAACTTCTTGGTCGTAGTTCAGCGTTGCTGTACCGGTGATGATGACTGCCTGGCTCAAGGCGGGCGCTAGCAGGCAGACACAGAGTGTCAGTAGCTTCTTCAGCATTATGGATCCCCTCGATCGTTCGTGACTTCAGCCTACCTATTTATATTCCCCCAGAGTCACAAACGTCAAGATAGGTGCTTTATTGTCGGACAAGCGTGGCGAGAGGCGGCAGAGGCACAGACAGCGGGGCAAAAAAATCCCGCTAAAGCGGGCTTTAGCGGGAGAAGAATCCCAATCCTGGTGCCTGTGGGGCTTTCTGCGGAGCCCAGATTGTCACCAAGTTGGAAGGCACTAACGAATCGAACCAGGCTCAGAATGGCGCAATCGGCTGTTCGGGGGAATGAGCACAAAGACAGCAACTTGTAAGCGCCCACGCACGCTTTCTCGCGCTGCAACTGCTGCCGTGGGTGCGCGCAAAGCGTTACACTGCGCGCTGACCTCAACAGGAAATAAAGGTTATGGCACGGGGGATCAACAAGGTCATTCTCATCGGCAATCTGGGCAGAGATCCAGAAACCCGATATTCCCAGGGCGGCAATGCCGTTACTAAATTCAGCGTGGCCACCTCTGAAGGCTGGCGCGATCGCAACAGCGGTGAGCAGCAAGAGCGCACCGAATGGCACAACGTGGTGTGTTTTTCCAAGCTGGCGGAAATCGCTGGCGAGTACCTGCGCAAAGGCTCCAAGGTGTACATCGAAGGCAGTCTGAGCACCAGCAGCTGGGAGCAGGACGGGCAGAAGAAGTACCGCACAGAGGTCATCGCCAGAGACATGCAAATGCTCGACAGTCGCGGTGGTGGTATGGGCGGTGGCATGGGCGACGGCGGCGGTCAGTTCGACAACAGCCAACCGGCGCGCAGCTCTGGCGGTGGTGGAGGCGGCGGTGGCGGCAACGCCCAGCCAGCGCCGTTGTCAGATGAGGATTTTGACGACGATATTCCGTTCTAGTGCGTCGGTCCCTGCGAGGTCGGGTGCGCTAGTCGATTCGAATTCGCTTTCTTTAGGGGGGTCGCCTAGGCTGCGCTCCCATGACTCCCAGCGACACTGAACTGTGGTTTTTGCCCCTCGGCGGCTGCGGCGAGATCGGCATGAACCTTAATTGCTATGGCCACAACGGCCGCTGGTTGCTGGTGGATTGCGGTATCACCTTCGAGCGCGGCGCTGATGCGCAAGCACGTCCGCAAATCCAAATGCCGGATCCCGCTTGGATCGCCGAGCGTCACTCGCAAATCAGCGGGCTGCTCATCACCCATGCCCATGAAGATCATGTTGGCGCCGTTGCCCACCTGTGGCCACAGCTGCGTTGTCCGGTGTACACCACCGCTTTCACTGCAGCGATTTTAGCTCGCAAACTCACCGAGGCAGGTTTGCGCCATCGGGTACCCGTGCACATTGTAGAAACCGGTGCCCGTCAGCAGCTCGATGGCTTCAATGTTGAATGGCTGGGCATTACCCACTCCACACCGGAGTCCCAAGCGCTATTGATCCGCACGGCGGCAGGCACCGTGTTTCATACCGGTGATTGGAAGTTGGATCCGGACCCGGTCGTTGGGCCCGCCTATGCAGAGCCGCGTTTTCGGCGCATTGGTGCAGAAGAAAGTGTGGTGGCAATGGTCTGTGATTCGACCAATGCGCTGGAGCCTGGGCGCTCCATTAGCGAGGGTGAGTTGTTTAAGGGCTTAGCAGCGTTGGTGGCCGATGCGCCCGGCAGAGTGTTGGTGGGCTGTTTTGGCAGCAACGTCGCGCGCTTGTGTACGTTGCTGCGCGTGGCCCGCGACAATGGCCGGTATACGGCGTTGCTGGGCCGCTCCCTACACAATTATGTTAGCGCCGCCCGCAGCGCCGACCTGTGGCAAGACGAGGACGCACTCATTGAGCCAGCGCACATCGGTTTCCTGCCTCGGGAAGAAGTGTTGGCTGTGGCCACAGGCAGCCAAGGTGAACAAGGCGCCGCGCTGCATCGATTGGCCCTCGGCAATCATCCCTTTTTGGAGCTCGAGCCCGGCGATACCGTGCTGCTCAGCTCCCGCGTGATTCCCGGCAACGAAGCCGCGGTGCAGACATTGATTCGCCGGCTCGAGCGCTTGGGCGTGCAGGTGGTGCAAGATGCCGCGTTGAATTTGCCCATACACGCCTCTGGACATCCACCTCAGGCGGAACTCGAGGACATGTATCGCTGGGTCGCACCGCAGATTTCCATACCGGTGCACGGAGAGCCTGAGCATTTGGCCGCGCATGCGGATCTGGCGCAGCGAATCGGCGTGCCCAGCCAGTTGCTTGGGCGCAATGGTGATCTGTTCATGCTAGCGCCCCAGCGTGGCATTCGGCGCAATGCCGTCCCAGTGGGGCGCTTGGCGCTAACTGATGACGGTCAATTGCAGGCGGTCGCGGGATAGTTAACGGCGACTAAAAGGAGAAATAGCATCGTGCAGATCGATCCCGTGCTGAAGTTTGGTCTTACGGCACCCGCCGGACTTTGGGAACAACCTTTCGAGCAGCGTTGCGAGACGGTTGCGCAGATTGACGCGCTGGGGTTCGATCACATTTACATGGCGGACCACGTGTCGTTTCGCAACGGTTCCGGTACCGATGGCTTCGTTGAGGTTGCAGCGCTGGCATCGTTGCATCCGAGTATCGGCGTGATGATCAGCATCTATTTATTGCCTTTGCGTCACCCCATGCCAGTAGCGCGGCAGCTCGCCACCATGCACAAGATTGCGCCCGGGCGCATGTTGTTTGGCATTGGTGTTGGCGGCGATGATCGTCACGAAGTGGAAGTGTGCGGTGTCGACCCGCGTACTCGAGGTCGATTGACTAACGAGTCCCTGCAGATTATTCGGGCGCTGATGCGCGGCGAGACGATAGATTTCGACGGTGAGTTTTTTCAGCTGAGCCAAGCGCGCATTCGCCCGACGGTTGAGCCGGCCATTCCGATCTTGGTAGGCGGTCGTTCTGATGCAGCACTGGCGCGAACTGCACTGTATGGGGAAGGTTGGATCGGCGTCTGGTGTTCGCCGCGCCGCTACGCTGAAGCGCTGGCACGGATCAGCGAGTTGGCCGCTGCCCAGGGTCGCGATGACGTCATTTGGATGCACGGTTACCAGCCTTGGGTAGGGATCGCGGACACCAAAGCAGAAGCCCGCACCTTGGTTGCCAAGGCTATGGAAGCCTTCTACAAAGTTCCTTTCGAGAAATTCGAGCGTTACACCCCCTACGGCACTCCGGAGGAGGTGGCAGTGCAACTGCGACCCTATATAGAGGCAGGGTGTCGGTTGCTGAACTTGAAAGTGGTGGCGGCCAATGATCGGGAGGAGGTCACAGGCGCTGGAGCACTGCGCGAGCTGCTTGGCAACACCTGATCAGCGTGGTACTAGCAGGCCTTGACCCGGGCCCCTGAAGGCGTATATTTAATTCCTAATTTTCTGTAAATACAGAAATAACAGAAATTCTCTATAGGTCAGGTAAAACCCATGCAGATCACGCCATTGATGGAAAAGTACATTCTCCATTGGGGTGAGATGGGTACCCGCTGGGGAGTGAATCGCACGGTCTCCCAGATCCACGCTTTGCTGTACTTGTCTCCGCAGCCGCTGCCCGCTGACGAGATCACCGAAGCCTTGGGCGTTGCCCGCTCCAACGTCAGCAACAGCCTGCGGGAGCTGCAAGCCTGGGGCATCGTTCGCGTGGTCCACGTGCTCGGCGATCGGCGCGATCACTTCGAGACTTACAAAGACGTCTGGCAGCTGTTCCGCACGATCCTCGAAG
>JBPCXR010000038.1:0-49752 GCA_051027215.1 Pseudomonadales bacterium
TTAATTCGGTGAACTGGGCCAGGGTACTGGCTCAAGTGGTGTACTACGGCTATGCCAGCTTAAGACTTGGGCGAGAACAGCCTGTGACCTTCTGCGTGCCCACTGGCAACTTCGGCAACGTTTTCGCCGGCTACGTTGCACGCTGCATGGGCTTCCCCATCGAGCGCCTGGTACTGGCCACCAACGAAAACGACATCCTGGCTCGCTTCTTTATGACGGGTACCTACCAGTTGGGTGATGTGCACCATACCGTAACACCGGCGATGGACATACAGATAGCCAGCAACTTCGAACGCTATCTGTACTACCACTTGCAGCAAGATGCCGCAGCGTTACGCCAGTTCATGACGGACTTTGCCAGTGATGGCATGGCGTCGTTGGACGAAGCGCCAAACGATCCGGCGTTCGCGGCTAAGGCGGTTAACGTCAAAGACACCCTGGCAGCCATCAGCCAGGTGTATGAGCGCTTTGGTTACGTTGCCGATCCGCACACGGCGGTGGGGTTAGCAGTGGCTGCTGAGCTGAAGGTACAGGGACCGCTGGTCTGTGTGGCCACTGCCCATCCGGCGAAATTTCCCGAGTCGGTGGACAAAGCCTTGGGGGCATCGATCGCCCGGCACGAGCGCTTAGAAGCACTACGCGATTTGCCTAGTCGCTGTGATGAGATACCGCCGAGCGTCGATGCGCTCAAGCGCTATGTGACGGAACACGCCCGTTCGGAATAAACGTTAGCCTACCTGGGGTTCTTGCCGAACGTTATTTAGCGCCTGCGACTAGTCAACGTCCAGAGCGGCGACGGCTGCGCAGATATCGGCTACGGTAGTGACGCGGCGGCCCGGAGTTACGCTGTCTTCCGGCTCGGCATGCGCAGCGTCGCCGCCTTGATCTAACCAGATGGTTTGCATGCCAACGGCATGTGCGCCTTGTATGTCATCAACCAGATGATCGCCGATGTGGATTGCAGACCGTGCATTGAGGTTGGCCTGGGTCAGTGCGGCTTCGAACATTGCCGGGTGCGGCTTGCTCGCACCGACGCTGGCGGCCGAATAGCTAAAGCTGAAATGCTGATTCACCGCTAGCCTGGAAACATCGGCATTGCCATTCGACAGCGCGGCCAGCGTGTACCGACTAGCGAGCTGCGCCAGAGTATCTTCGACATCGGGGTAGTAACGTACCTGATGCCTGGCGTCCAAGAATATTTTGAACGCGCCTTCGGCGATTCGCTTCGCGTTACGGTTGTCATGTCCAAACTGCGTTAGAGCGCTATTCAGTATGGCGATACGCATGGCCGACAGATCATGGCGCAGGTTCGGCCTACGCGCGATCAAGGCTTGGCGCAGGTTGAGCATCTGTGTATCAGAGAACGCTTCGTTGAATCCGGGCGTCTGCGCGTCGAGCCACTCGCGCATTAGCGCGTTGGCCGCGATGATCACTTCGTCGACGGGCCACAAGGTGTTATCAAGATCGAACGTGAGTAACCGAATTGGCCCAGGCATCGTGTTTCAGCCTTCCTCGTCGGATTCCTGCTGCGCTTCGCTGTCTTGGTGAGCGCGAGGGTGGGCAGCGTCGTAGACTTTCGCTAAGTGTTGAAAATCTAGATGGGTGTAGATCTGAGTCGTGGCGATGTCGCTGTGACCGAGCATCTCTTGAATAGCTCGTAAGTCACCGGAAGACTCCAACAGGTGACTGGCGAAGCTGTGTCGCAGCATGTGCGGATGCAGTTCGGCACTCCCGAATGCCAGCTGCGAGAGTTTCTTTAATCGACTTTGCACCGAACGTGGACTGATGCGTTTACCTCTGGCAGTAAACAGCGGCTCTTCTGGGCGTAGTTCTGCGCGGGTTTGCAGGTACGCCTGTAGCGCCTCGATGCACAGTCGCCCCAGGGGCACCTCTCGCACTTTCCGACCTTTGCCGAGCACTCGAATGATGCCTGTTTCGAGATCGGCATCAGCAACGTCAGCGCTGACCAATTCAGACAAGCGCAAGCCGCTACCGTACAGTAGCTCAATCATGGCGCGATCGCGTTTTTCAATGGGCGTTGCGGCAACGTCAGTAAACAATGCTGCAGCTCGATCGGCATCCAGAGTTTTCGGTAAGCGCCGCTGGGCCTTGGGCGCTCGAATACCCACAGCCGGATTGGTGCTGAGTAAGTGCTGTTCGCGCATGAACTCAAACAGCCCACGAACGCTCGACAGCGCTCGTTGAACTGTCTTTGCTGACTTGCCACTAGCGTGCAATCGAGCGGCGAAACTACGGACTTGGTGGCTATTGGTAGTCGCCAGCGCCACACCTGCAACGTCACCAAGGTGCGCACAGAAGTTCAAGAGGTCTCGGCGGTAGGCGGCAACGGTGTGTGGTGAGTAGTGCCGGCCTTTTTCCAGCTCGGTTAAAAAGGTGCCGACGATCGGATCGATGCGATTGAGTGTTTCGGCATTCACGACCTGTAGGCTCCTCTGCGCTCAGCGCATTAGTCGTGCAACCACATGGCTGGTGACGTCGCTGATGTACTCGACAAACAGCGTGTCTTGGTCAGCACTGAAGTGTGAGGGGTTGCGACTGCCCACCGCGAGGCAGGCATCGGGGCCGATGTTGAGTGGAATCAACACGGCGCTACCGCTGTCTGCGGCGTCTTCAGTTTGACCCGGGAACAAGCTGGCAAGCTCATCACCACGCAACGTGACGCATTTAGGGGATGATTCCGGTTGCAGATGTGGCTGGGGCAAGCCGTTGGTGTCGGTGCGTATGTGATTCAGGGTTAGACCGAGAGCTTCCCGGTGTAGCGAGGCCGGACCCGCGGAGTGCAAATGACAGCAGACGAAGTCAGCTTGGAAATCGACCAGAAAGTAGGTCGCAAAAATCTCATTCAGCTCGTGCCAGCTAGCAACGTCTAGCAGCGCCAGAGTGAGAGAGCGAATCTTGCTGAAGAGCACGTCGTTTTCTTTGGCGGCGCTTACTAGCTCATGCATGCGCCGGCGCATGTCGATATTGCGCTCGCGTAGCAGTGCGACCTGCCGTTCCACTAAAGAGACGGCGTTACCCGATTGATGGGGCAAGTTGAGCTCTGCTAAGAGGGCTGGATGGCGTTGGAAGAAATCCGGGTCCTGGCGCAGGTACTCGATGATCTCTGCCTGTCTGGAAATTGGAATGGGTTCGCTCACAGGCTGATCTCACCATCGAATACACGAGCTGCCGGACCGCTCATAGTGACAGGTGTGCCAACGCCATCCCAGGCAATTTTCACCTTGCCACCAGGTAGCGACACTTTAACCCGATCAGACACCAATCCAAGTAGTCTGGCCGCAACCATTGCCGCGCACGCGCCACTGCCACAGGCCCGGGTTTCCCCAGCGCCCCGCTCGTGCACGCGTAGACGTAGGAAGGATTCATCGACCACCTGGCAGAAGCCGATGTTGGCCTGTGCCGGAAAGGCCGAGTGCGCCGTTAGCAGTGGTCCGAATTCGGCCACGGGAGCCTCCCCGATGTTGTCGATGAAGAGCACACCGTGAGGATTCCCGAGCGATACCGGGGTCAGCGCAAACACCTGTTCAGCGCAGGCCAGTTGGTATTCGCCACGTTCGTTGCGCTCAAGCCCGGTGGCGTCAAAGGGCACGCTGTCTAAGTCGAGGACCGGCAAGCCCATATCGACTTCCACTTGGCTGCCTTCTTTGAGCGTGGTGCGCATGGGGCCGCTGTTCGATTGAAAATTGAGGGTCGCCTTTGGGCTCAAGCAGTTCTGGTGAATGAAGCGAGCCACACAACGCGCACCGTTACCGCACTGCTCGGCTTCACTGCCATCGGAATTGTAGATGCGATACCAGAAATCTGCTTCCGGGTCCGTGGGTGGCGCGACGATGAGCAACTGATCGAAGCCAACGCCGGTTCGACGATCGCCCCAGCGGGCAATACGCTCGGGCTCAGGGTCCCAACTCTGGGTCACGAGGTCCAAGACCATAAAATCGTTGCCGATGCCGTGCATCTTGGTGAACTTGAGCGTGCTCATGAGTTGGACCTGAGCGGTGCGGTCAAGCCTTCGAGTTCGCTGCTGATCTGGTCACGAATGGTTTCTCGGCGACGAATCACGCGATACTCATGGCCTTCTACCATGACTTCTGCTGCGCGCCCACGACTGTTGTAGTTGGAACTTTGCACCATGCCGTAGGCGCCGGCACTGCACACTGCTAGCAGCGCACCTTCCCACAGAGTCAGCTCCCTGCCTTTGCCGAGAAAGTCTCCCGACTCACACACCGGTCCGACGATGTCCCAATGCTTGTTGTAGCTTGGGGCTTCGCTGTCGGGTTGCTGCAACACCGGTTCGATGCTGTGCCAAGCCTGATACAACGCCGGACGAATCAGATCGTTCATCGCCGCGTCGACGATGGCGAAGTTATGGCCCTCTGCTTCCAACGATGGTTTCAGGTATTCCACTTGAGTGAGTAAGACGCCGCCGCCCGCCACCAGGTAACGACCTGGTTCCAGCAGGATCTTTAGACGCCGCCGGCCCAGGGTCTGGCGGATGGCGCTGCCATAGGCATCGACGTCGAACTCGGATTCGTTTTGGTAAGTCACACCGAGACCACCGCCTAGGTCGAGGTGCTGCACCTCTATGCCTTCTGCATGGAGCTCGTCGACCATCTCCAGGAGACTATGCATAGCTTCCAATAGAGGCGCGCGATGTTCAATTTGCGAACCGATATGGCAATCGATGCCGACCACCTCACACACGGTGCTGTTATGGGCCCGTCGGTACAACGCCATGGCTTCGGCCCTGGGAACACCAAACTTGTTACTTTTTAGCCCTGTAGAAATGTAGGGGTGCGTCTGCGCATCAACATTCGGGTTCACCCGGATGGATATGCGAGCCACTCGCTGCAGCAACGCTGCTCTTGCTTCAATGCGGCGGAGCTCGCTTGCACTTTCGACATTGAAGCAACCAATCTCGTGCTTCAGCGCGAGATCGATTTCTTCGATGGTTTTACCGACCCCCGAGAATATGGTCTTGGCCGCGCTACCGCCGGCCTCGAGGACGCGTTGCAGCTCACCACCGGAGACGATGTCGAAGCCGGAGCCGAGCTCGGCAAAGGTGCGTAACACACTAAGATTGGAGTTGGCTTTAACAGCATAGCAAAGCATGGCGTCTACTCCGGCCAGCGCTTCTTGCAGCTGCGCGAAGCGGCGTTCGAAGTCTTGCTTGGAGTAGACATAGGCAGGTGTGCCGACAGCGCTGGCGATTGCGCTCAGTGGTAACTGATCAATCCAGAGTTGACCGTTCTGGCGGTGCAAAGGCGACACAACACTACTCACTATGGCCAATGGTCATTACGGTCGCCCCTTGCGCAAACCTCGGTGGCGGATCCAGTGGACCTTTCTGTCCGCATGTGGCCGCAAAGCCAGTCAGCAATAGCAGCAATAGCCAGCGCATGGGTCCGTTCACCTTAGGCAAAGGCGGCGAGTATACATGAACCTTTATTGACAGCTCAGGCGTGCAAGCGGGTGTGATTTAGCGCTGCAGTCGAGCTCTCGCCTCGGCTGCAGCAGCGCGAACGGCGTCTGGAGCGGTGCCGCCCGCGTGGGATCGAGCAGCCACAGAACCGCTGAGTTCCAGCACCGTATAAACATCGGGGCCAATGGCGTTGGACAGTCCCTGCAGCTCATCCAACGGCAGTTCGTGTAACGCTTTGTTTTCGGCGATGGCCTTAGCGACTGCTTGGCCAACAACGTGATGGGCATCCCGAAACGCTACGCCGGCACGCACCAGGTAGTCGGCCAGGTCGGTCGCGGTGGCGAAGCCTTGGGCAGCGGCGCGGGCCATGGACTCGGATTTGGCAGTCATGGCGGGGATTAGCCCACACAGTGCGGTCAATGCATTGCTGAGCGTGTCGACCGAATCGAATAGCGGTTCTTTGTCTTCCTGGTTGTCTTTGTTATAGGCCAGCGGCTGACTTTTCATCAACGTCAAAAGGCTCATGAGGTGACCGATAACGCGTCCGGATTTGCCACGGATTAGCTCTGGCACATCGGGGTTTTTCTTCTGCGGCATGATGCTAGAGCCGGTGCAAAATCGGTCAGGCAGATCGACGAAGTCGAATTGCTGAGAGGACCACAGCACCAGCTCTTCGCACCAGCGGGAGAAGTGCACCATGGTCAGGCTGGCTACCGCGCAAAATTCGATAGCAAAATCCCGGTCGCTGACGCCATCGAGCGAGTTGCGACAAATACCGTCAAAGCCCAGGGCTGCGGCAGTTTCTTGGCGATCGATGGCAAAGGTAGTGCCGGCTAACGCCGCGCTACCCAGCGGCAACTGATTGACCCGGGCGCGACATTGCTGCAAGCGCTCGCGATCGCGGCTTAACATTTCATACCAGGCCAGCAGGTGATGACCAAAGGTAACCGGCTGGGCCGATTGCAGGTGTGTGAAGCCGGGCATGACTGTATCGGCATAGGTCTCAGCCTGGTCGACGAGAGCGCCGAGCAGGGTCGACATCTGTGCGTCGATGCGATCGATCTCCGAGCGCAGGAACAGTCGAATGTCTGTGGCCACCTGGTCATTGCGCGAACGGCCAGTGTGCAGCTTCTTCCCAGTTTCGCCGATCAGCTCGATGAGACGGCTTTCGATGTTCATGTGGACATCTTCTAGGGCCACCTGCCAGTTAAACTGCCCGCCGGCAACCTCGGCAGCGATCTGCTCGAGCCCGGTGACGATGTGGTCGCGCTCCTGTGCGGTTAGAATGCCCACCGAGCAGAGCATCGTGGCGTGGGCGATGGAACCTCGAATATCGTGGGTAGCCAGCCGTTGATCGAAGTCGACGCTGGCGGTGAACTGTTGCACAAAGGCGTCTGTGGCCTCGCTGAAGCGACCGCCCCAGAGCTCGTTGCCCCCCAATGCTGCATTGGGCGCCTTAGGTGTTGCTTTGGGGGGTGTGGATTTGTGACTGGCCATGACTGAATTGGACTGCCTCTTACTGTGACGGATGCCTGGGTGACTAATGCTGATTGATTTGCGCTTGTGCGATCGAAGCGGGCACCGGCTGCACAGGCGATTGGAAGAGTCGACGTCGCAGTATACCTTCGTCACCATTCGTTAAGGATATGCATTGATCGCGCGAACCGTCGATGAGCCCGTGCCTCGCGAATCTGCGGGTTTCATTCCGGAGCTATGCAACGTCTCCGCACTGACCCTGCTGGTGCTGTTTGCACAGTTGCTGGTGCTGTTGTTGCTGTTCGCAGGCGGGCCCTTGACCTGGATCCGGTTGGCGTTGCTGTCGCTGTTCGTGCAGTGGGTCACCTTGTGTAGCGCCGGGCTAATCTGCGGCTCAAGGCATTGGCTCAATCGCCTACCGCTGATCGCTGGCGCGCTGCTAGCGTTCGTCATGGTTTTGCTGGTGACAGCGATCATGGGCATATCTGCCGATCGCTTGCTGAACGGCTCCCAAGCCATTAACTGGCGCAATATATCCGGCCAGCTGGTGATCAGCGGGATCATCACCGGGCTGGCGCTACGATATTTCTACGTGCAACAGCAGCTGCGCGTGCAGGAACAGTCAGAGCTGAAGTCGCGTCTGCAGGCGCTGCAGTCACGCATTCGCCCACACTTTCTGTTCAACAGCATGAACATCATCGCCAGCCTCATCGCCGTAGACCCCGATACCGCCGAGACGGTGGTGGAAGATCTGTCGGAACTGTTTCGCGCATCACTAAACGACACGGGCAATCAGGTACCGCTCAGTGAGGAGCTGGATCTGTGCCGTCGCTATGCTCGGATCGAGAAACTGCGCTTGGGTGAGCGGCTCAATATCGAGTGGGACTTGGCGCCCCATAGCGGCGTTAAAATCCCGCTGTTGACCCTGCAGCCGTTGCTGGAAAATGCCATTTACCACGGGGTGCAGCCCATTCCCGAAGGTGGCACCATTAGCGTTACGCTTGCGCTCACCGACGATCGCGCGGAGCTGCAAATCACCAACCCTCTGCCGCCGGCTCAGACCCAACCCAGTCAGGGCAACCGAATGGCGCTAAACAACATCCGCAGTCGACTGCAGGTGCTCTACGGCAATGCGGCCGGCCTCACGGCAGCGCCAGAGGGTTCAACCTTCGTCACTCGCTTGCATTACCCCATCAGCAAATCTCAGTCTGAGTGGGATGATCCGAAGTTAGAGGAGGCCTAAGCTGCGCATCTTAATCGTTGACGATGAGCACCTAGCGCGCGAACGGCTCAAGCGCATGCTGGACTCAAGCGATGGCCACGAAGTCATGGGCGAGTCTAGCAATGGCCTGGAGGCGGTTCAGCAGTGTCAGAGCCTGTTGCCCGACGTGGTATTGATGGATATTCGCATGCCGGGAATGGACGGATTGGAAGCCGCTGCCCATATCGCTGAGTTCGAGGAGCCACCAGCGGTGATCTTCTGCACGGCATATGAAGAGCACGCGGTGCAAGCCTTTAACCTGCAAGCGGTGGGCTATTTGCTCAAGCCGGTGCGCAAAGAAAACTTGCTGGCTGCGCTGGCCCAGGCCCAGCGCATTAACAAGGCCCAGCTTGCGGCGTTGAACTCCGCGGAAGGTGAGCCGCGGAGCCGCTCGCATATCTCGGCTCGCACCAGGCGTGGCGTTGAGTTGATTCCCATCGATCGGGTGCGCTTTTTTCAAGCGGATCAAAAGTATGTGACCGTGGGCTACGATCAAGGTGAAGTGATCGTCGACGATACTCTTCGAGATCTGGAAGAGGAGTTTGGGGTGTTGTTGGTTCGCGTACATCGCAATGCACTGGTTGCAGCGAAACATATTCAAGGCTTGGAAAAGCAGCCTGATGGTGCAGTGGGAGTGCGTATGCGGGACTGTGAGCAACTAATAGATGTTAGTCGCCGTCATCTTGCCGCCGTGCGGCAGCTACTGAAACAGCTCTGATCGCCATGCCAGACAACGAAATCATCATTGCCACTAGGCAGAGCAAGCTGGCGCTGTGGCAAGCGAACTTCATCGCCGAGCAGCTGCGGGTAGCGCATCCAAGCTTGAGCGTGTCGCTCTTGCCTATGACCACTAAAGGCGATCGTTTGCTCGACGATTCGCTGGCCAAAATTGGTGGCAAGGGCTTGTTTATCAAAGAACTCGAGGCTGCGTTGTTGGCTGGGCAAGCACACATCGCGGTGCATTCGATGAAAGATGTCCCGGCAGAGATGCCCGAAGGATTCGCGCTGCCGGTGATTGGCTTTCGAGCCGATCCTCGGGATGCGTTGGTCGGAGGCAATTACCGCTCGCTAGCAGAGTTGCCGCAGGGTGCGCGGGTTGGTTCGTCGAGCCTGCGAAGGCAGTCGCAGCTGCTCCATCTGCGCCCAGACCTAGAGCTGTTGCCGGTCCGGGGCAATGTCGGCACGCGCTTGGGCAAACTCGATGACGACGAATACGATGCCCTGGTGCTCGCTGCAGCAGGCCTCGATCGATTAGGTCTGGCCGATCGAATCAACGCTCGTTTATTGCTACAAGAATGCTTGCCTGCCGTAGGCCAGGGGGCACTCGGGGTTGAATGTCTGGCAGGCGATGAGCGAGTCGCCGAGTTGCTGCGGCCGCTCGACGGCGAGGTTGACCATGCCTGTGTCGCCGCTGAACGAGCCTTGAGTTTGGCCCTTGGGGCGAGCTGCACGACACCGCTCGGTGGCTTTGCCAGCGTTGACGATGGTAGCGGTCTGCTGCACCTGCGAGCGGTGTTGGCAGCGCCGGACGGGAGCGAGTTGTTGCGTGCCCAACATCAAGCCCGAGAGCCCGAGTTGCTCGGCCAGACCGTTGCCAAAGCATTGCTGGAGCAAGGCGGTAAGCGAATTTTGGACCAGTTGGCGCCTTAGGGCCGCGCTAACCCACTAGCGACTCATGGCTACCCCAAGACTAATTTGGATTACCCGATCGCAACCGGGCGCAGATCGGCTCGGACAACGTTTGCGAGAGGCGGGCTGGCAATGCCTGCTGGCTCCAGTGCTGCAAATTGAGCCGGTTGCGCTGGAACAACCGATCCCCCAGGTGCTGGATGTGGCAGTCGCCCTGTCTGAGCACGCCGTAGCGCATGCGCCAGCTGAGCTCTGGGCTCAAGCTGAGCAGATCATCGCGGTGGGCGCGCAGACTGCCCGCGCCCTTGCGCTGCGTGGTTTTGCTGCCGAGGTTCCGATAGCAGCCAGCTCCGAAGGGCTGCTTGCGGGTCCGCTCAAGGATCTGCTGCGTCCGGGTCTGCAGCTTGCGCTGGTAAGCGGCGAGGGTGGTCGGAGTGTGCTGCAAGAAACACTCGAAGCGGCCGGGGTGTCGGTGTTCGAGGCGGCGGTTTATCGACGTGTCGCAGTGACGGCCATTGCTGCAGATCTGACCCAAGTGGCGGCAATCGTGGTTTCCAGCGGCGATGGATTCAAGGCGGCGGGGCGGTTATGGTTCGCATCCAGCCAGCGGCGTGATGTGCCGATACTTGCGCCATCTCAGCGCGTCGCCGATCTCGCCGCTGATATTGGCTTTGGTGGTGCCATCAACTGCGGCGGTGCCGATCCAGACTCAGTGCTTGCAGCGCTTACCCAGGAAAGGGATGGCGCGCTGGCGGGAATTTCTAAAGCGGTCTCCCAGGAGTCTACGAGAAAACAGCGAATGAGTGACGAACAGCAAAAATCCACGCTAGACGTAGAAGATTCAGCAGCGCGCGATGAGCCTGAAGATAGCAGCGCAGCCTCCGAGGAGACGACGCAGGAGGAGGCCCAGGCGCCCTTGCCGGAAGCGCCCAAAGACGCCGATAGCGCTGCTGAAACGGAGTCAAAGTCGTCATCTGAGCCTGCCGCAGTAGCGGTTAAGAAACCGAAATCCGGGCGCGGGCTGGCTTTCCTCAGTTTGCTGTTGGCCCTGGGTGCGGTTGCGGGGGCGGGCTACCTCTACTACGAGTTGATCTACAAGCAACCGTTCCAACAACAACTGGCGAAAGTCGATGACGCCCTCAGCTCGGTATCCTCCCAGGCTCAGCAAGAGAGCGGGGCTTTGGCCCAACGTTTCGGCGCGATTGAAGAGTCCTTTTCGCAACTTCGCGGTGAACAGAGCAATAACATCGATAGCGCGCTCGCGCAGCAGCAACAGCGCTTGGAAGCCACTGAAAAGAGTTTGATGGAGTCGCTTAATCGGGTAGCAAATCAGGCACCGCCTTCTCAACAAGAGTGGAAGTTCGCCGAGCTCGAGTATTTGCTGCGCATTGCCAACCACCGTGTGCTGATGGAAAAAGATGCCGACGGCGCCCGCCGTCTGCTCGAGACGGCTGATGCAATCCTTGCTGAACTTGACGATTTTGGTCTGCACGAGGTTCGAGCGCAGCTAGCCGATGAGATCCTGTCCCTCAAGCGGTTGGGTAAGAACGATGTGCAGGGCTTGTTTCTGCGCCTCGAGGCGGTGAAGCGCGGTCTCGATGGGTTGCCCCTTCGCGTGCCGGAATATTTACAAAATCCACCCGTGGGAAGTGCTGATGAGTCTGGAGTTGCCGGCACGGAACGCGGGGTGCTGGAGGCCTTTGCTGAGAGCATGGGCAGCTATCTGAGATTTAGGGAGCTAGAAACTCAGATCAAACCGCTGTTGCCACCGGAAGAAATTACCTATCTTGAGCTGAACCTACGGTTGATGCTGGAGCAGGCCCAGTTGGGCGCGCTGCGCGGGCAGACCGACGTCTTTGAACAGAGCCTCGACAACGCCATCGAGTGGCTGAATAGCTACCTGGACGCCGATGCAACAGCTGTCGCCGACATGATTGGTGAACTCACCGCTCTGCGAGAGATCAGCGTCGCCCGGGATTTGCCCGACATATCTGGCTCGCTGCGAGCACTGTTAAGCACCGAGCGTACGGCATCATGAAGCTGGGGCTATTTCTGCTATTGGTCATTCTGCTGCTGGGCGGGTTGTTTGGCTCCTTAGCGGGTCGCGATCCCGGTTACGTACTCGTCGCCTACGAGCAGCATTCTCTGGAGACCAGCCTGTGGTTCGCGCTAGGCATGTTGATTCTCAGCTACGTGGTGGTTCGGCTACTTATGTTCGCCATTACTCGCACCTTGCGCAGCCGTGGCTTGTTAGGGCGTTGGTTTCGCCGACGCAGTGCGCGCAGCGCTGAAGAGCGCACCGCCCAGGGCATGCTAATGCTGGCGGAAGGCGAATGGGCTGAGGCTAAACGCCTGCTTACTGCCGCCGGAGACGATTCACCGGTACCGCTCATGAACCATCTCAGCGCGGCCAGAGCAGCTCACGAACTTGGAGAAACCACGGAGCGTGATCGGCTGCTGGATGCGGCCGAGCACAGTCGCACCGGAGCCGCTTTTGCAGTATTGCTTGCTCGGGCCGAGATGCAGCACGATGCGCAGGACTGGGAGCCAGCGTTGGCTTCTTTGTTGCAACTAAAGTCGACTTCGCCACGTCACCCCAAGGTGCAACGACTCCTGGCAGATACCTATTTAGCATTGCAGGACTGGTCAGGGCTGGCGGCGCTAGTTCCGGGGTTGCGCAAAGCACGGTCGCTGCCCATAGCGGAAATAGACGCGTTGCACACCGAGGTGCTCATCGCGGAGTTGAATGGCTTAAGCGAAGGCTCTGAACAAATGGATCTGCGCGAAGCCTTATGGAAGAAGGTGCCGAAGACCTTACGCCATAGCCTAGCGTTGCTGCGTGCCTATACGCGGTGTGCAATCCAGCAAGGCAATGCGGATGCTGCTGAAGCAGTCGTGCGAACGGCGATTGAACGAGGCTGGGATGACCAGTTGGTCGAGCTGTATGGCACCATCCCGGCAGATCGCTTAGACAAACAGGTAAACGCTGCTGCTCACTGGCAAAAGAACCACGCTGGCAGCGCGGCCTTAGCCTTAACCTCTGGTCGATTGCAATTGCGACAACAGTCTTGGGCAAAGGCTCGGGAATCTTTTGAAACCAGCTTGAAACTGAATCCAAGCCCAGCCGTGTATGCCGAGCTGGGTCGCCTGTGCTGTGCGCTGGGGGAGATCGATCGCGGTAGTGAGTACTTGCGTATTGGCCTGCCGGAGTTGCCGGAGTTGCCGTTGCCGAAAGCTCAGGAGGACAGCGCGCCGAGCCTAGCTGAAGTGGTGGAGGAGGCAGCGCGCGATTCGGAACACCCTGAAGCCGAGACTGCCCAAGACAAATCTGCCAGCGCTTAACCTGCGAATCTAGTGCGATTGCGCGAGACCGGGCGGCTGCCAGCGCCCGTCGCTGTTGGCGTCCACATAGATTGGATTGCTGAACGCATAAGGTCGATGTCCGGGGTAGACAATCTGGTATTGCTCCGTTGGCTCGCCCTCAACTTCGACCAGAACAAAGCTGTCTGCCTGAAACTCAAGCGGCAACACCAGCTCCCCTGTAGTTGAGACTGCTGCTGTATGGACCACTTCGCCATTGACGAGCACGCGCAGCTCGTCTGCGGGGACCCAGCCAGCCGTTCGCACACGAGCGCTCAGAGTCGCTTTTTGTCCCGCGTAAGTACGGCCCATTTCCGTACCGGACAGATTCAACTCAAGCAGCGGGCCGGTGGTGCCGTAGCTGCGCCCAGCACGAATGGCCTCGATGAACTCAGCTTCGTCGAATGCGGCGATGCTATCGTCGAGCATCGCGACCATGTTGCGCGGTAGGGCGACCTGTTGGTTCTTGCCGTGAGAGTCACTGTTCGCGGTACCGGTCAGACGTTCTCCTTGGAGCAGTAGCGCAAACCAATCTGCGAGCAGCGTTTTGCGGCGCGTGGGTGAATAGTCATGGGAGCCATTGAGTATTTCCAGCGCATCGAAATCGATATCGCGAACGCCGGTGATTGGATCTGGCTCGATCAACGTTCGATTTGGCCCGCTGGACAGCGGCACATTGGGGTTGAAAGGGTACGCTGCCGGACCCATGTGGTCGAAGTAGGCGCCGTCGTCGATGAGCTCGGTGGGATCATCTGTTAAGCGTTGAAGTATTTGATCGTTGGCGCGGGCGTGGTTTAGTTGCGCCAATACCGCGGGGGCACGACGTCGCAGCGCATAGAGTATTTCCCGTAGACGTCGGTCTTCGTTGGCAGGAACGCCACGCCGAAAAGCGGTAGGGTCTGGTTGCAGCGGAAAGAAGTTCGCGTGCCCGGCAGTGTGAGGCATACGCCCGGTGCGTACTTGGCCCGTCATCTCTGTACCCGTTACCGTGGCGATCTGGTGCGCAACGCCCATGCTGCGGACTAAGGGTGCAAAGTCGAAGAGTGTTTCATGTTCGGTGGCGACCATGACTTCGCCGTGCTCTGCAACAAAGGTACGTACGCGCTCTCGAGTTGAAAAACCGTTGTCCATGCTGGGACCAGAGTGAACGTGCAGATCGGTTGCGATGTAGCCGGGAGTGGGAACTGTTTGCACGGGTGTGTCGATCTCCAGGCGTAAACGCTGACCTGGTTTCAGGCTGATCTCGGATTCCGTAAGGCTGTACTCGATCCCCCGCGTGGCATACACCCGGTAATCGCCTGCGGGCAGTGGCAATTCCTGGCGATCGCTCGCAACGCCTGCGAGAAACACCATGGGTACTCGGGGCGGGTGAACGGTTTCGCCGTCAACACTGACACTGTAGCCGGTCAAGGTATTCTGGAGGTCAGGATCGGCAGTACCGTTGATGCCGCGAAAGACCAGGCGCATGGCGTTGCCACGGGGTAATTCCAGCACTGCGGTGGTAGGTAGCTTAAGAGCCGGTAGCGCGGTTGCAGCCGGAATGCTGGCTGTCGCGCTCGCTGTTGCTTCGGCTGCGGCGTTGGCGGTGAATTGGTAGTCCCCTGCCGGTAAGCGCAGTTGATAGCGGCCCTGTGGCTCCGGCTTGACGAAGCTGAACGGTGCCCAGGAGCCTGAGTTGGTTTTGCGCTGAACCTGCACTACCGCACTAGGATCACTGACTGTTCCCGCCCGCAGCGGTGCGTCGCTGTAGAGTTGATCGGTGATGCTGGCTACATCATTGCGCCGACCTACGTACAAAATCTCTTCGATTTCCATGATTTCGCCGACTTCTAAACCCATCAATGCAATCTGCAGCAGATGGGTGAGGCCCAGCTCGCTACCATCGCCAACGAAGAACGGATCGTTCAGTACTAGAAACGCACTGGCACCGGCATCCGCTGCGGCGAATACCGGCAGGCTCAGCACCTCACCGTCAGCGGTGGTTTTGTTGGCACTGCGCAGTTGCCAGCCGTAGGCGACCGGTACCTCCGCATCGACCGCGCCAAGGGCGACGATGGTGTCTAGTGCTCTTGCCGCATCAGCGAACGCGCTCAAGCCTTGATCAGAAAAACCGATTTGAGAAAAGCCGGTGGAGTGGTCTGGATTGCTGCTGGATAACAGAAAAGTTTCCATGGAGTAGTAGTTGAATAGAATGGGAGCGAGCAACCGAAACGACGGCGCATCATCACGGCGCCGTTGAATGCGCTTGCGGATCCTCAATTGGCCGGGTTTCGCTAGGCTCAGGCTAATTTGGGTTTCCTGCACCAGCCCACCGTAGCCGCCAGTGCTGACGACCGCAGCCTGATCCGAGCCGAGGCGGGCGTTGATTCGCTGCATATCGATGGGCCTGGCGGTGCTACCGTCCAGCAGATCCTGGGTCACCACAAATTGATCATCGGCGCGGTCGCAATAACCCAGGTCCACGAGCGCACCGCCGCGGGCAGACAGATCGCTTTCGTGGTCGATGTCGGAAACGATGGCGCAGAGCGTGCCGTTACTTAGCGCCCAATCGCCAAGGCCTCCAGCTGCATCCGGGCCACGTTGAATGTGGCGTTCGGCATTGTTGTGAGTGATCTGTTCAGCGATCAGTTCAGCTGCCGTGCTAACGCCCGTCCATAGTGCCAGGCATAGGGCAGTCGTCAGCAGTAGAGCGTGACGTCGGCGGCTCATGTGGTGATCCTTTGCTTGAATTGAATCAGCGCGGTGCGTAGTCATAGACGTCGGAGTGGGTTTGATCCAGCTCAATCCCGACCCCGGCCAATACATCCGCGGCAGTGTAAACGAAACCTGGGCCGCCGCTGAGCAAGATCCAATGCTCGCGAAACTCCTGGGCATGTTCGCGGAGCCAAAGGAGGCCTCGATTGTCGTCACCGATGTTGGAATCTGCAATGCGTAGCGCGCCGAGGCCTTGTTGGATCCAGCGAGGCTCCTCTGCATGGCTGAGGAATTCGTTCGACTCAGCAGCCAGCTGCAGAAAAAAGTGTCGTTGCCGTTGGGTTGCTTGGGCATAGAGCGAATCCAACATGGCAAATGCTTGGGCACTGCCCGTCCCAGCGGCAATCAACAGCAGTGGTTGTTGCGCCGGCTTGTTGCCCAAGTGCACATTGCCCTGGGGTTGAGTGAGAGTTAGCTCAGTGCAGGTGCGTAGGAGTTCATCCAACGCTGCAGCTTCGGTCTGCTCAGGCGTGCTGCGGTAGTAAAGGGTCAGATTTGGAAGCCGTTCCGGACCGCTGCCGATAGATAGCGGCAATTCTGCCTGAATCTTTGGCAGCACAATGCTGGTGTACTGTCCGGGCTGAAATCGAAATCCTTGGTACGGCTCTTTGAGCCGCAGGTCGAGGCGCCAGCAATTGCCCAGATGCCAGCGTTGTAGATGAGCGTTGTGGTGGAGAGCTGTCGTTTGCAGATGCCGTTTGCCTGTGGGCTGGCGCTACCGGCCCTTCATCGATGCAAAGAATTCATCATTGGTTTTGGTCGTCTTAAGCTTGTCGATTAAGAATTCGATCGCGCCAATGTCGTCCATGTCATGCAGTAGTTTGCGCAGGATCCAGATTCGCGACAGCTCTTCTTCGCCGATTAACAGCTCTTCGCGGCGAGTGGCGGAACGACGGATGTTGATAGCTGGATACACACGCTTTTCTGCGATCTTGCGTTCCAGGTGCAGTTCTTGGTTACCGGTACCCTTGAACTCTTCGTAGATCACTTCGTCCATCTTCGAGCCGGTATCGACCAGCGCGGTAGCGACGATCGAGAGGCTGCCACCTTCTTCAATGTTACGTGCCGCGCCGAAGAAACGCTTGGGTCGCTCTAACGCGTGAGCGTCGACGCCGCCGGTTAAGACTTTGCCGGAAGACGGGACGATGGTGTTGTATGCCCGTGCCAGTCGCGTGATGGAGTCGAGCAGAATGACTACGTCTTTTTGGTGTTCGACCAGACGCTTGGCTTTCTCAATGACCATTTCAGCCACTTGTACGTGCCGGCTTGGTGGCTCGTCGAAGGTGCTGGCCACCACTTCGCCGCGTACCGAGCGCTGCATCTCGGTGACCTCTTCAGGCCGCTCGTCAATTAACAGCACGATCAGTACGACTTCTGGATTGTTGGAGGCAATGGACTGGGCAATGTTTTGCAGCATCAGGGTCTTGCCCGCTTTCGGCGGGGACACGACCAGAGCTCGCTGGCCTTTGCCGATGGGTGCGATCAAATCGACGATGCGCGCCGACAGGTCTTCAGTACTGCCGTTGCCGCGCTCGAGCACCATGCGTTCATCTGGGAACAGCGGTGTGAGGTTTTCGAATAGGATCTTATGCTTTTTGGTATTGGGTTCGCTGTAGTTGATCTCGTCAACTTTGAGCAGTGCGAAGTAACGTTCACCGTCTTTTGGCGGGCGAATCTTGCCGGCAATGCTATCGCCGGTGCGCAGGTTGAAGCGCCGTATTTGCGAGGGCGAAACATAGATGTCATCTGGGCCGGCAAGATAGGAGCTATCCGGTGAGCGCAGGAATCCGAAACCGTCCTGCAGGATCTCTAAGGTGCCTTCTCCGTAAATGTCTTCGCCCGCTTTGGACTGCTTGCGAACAATGGCCGCAATGACTTCCTGTTTGCGAGAGCGAGCGAGATTTTCTAGACCCATTTCGCGCGCCATATCGACGAGTTCGCCAACGGGCATGCGCTTGAGGTCTGTGAGGTTCATGGACATAGAATTAGTCTTAATCGTTGAGTTGGTTCGTTGAGTCGATTATGTGCGTCCCTATGAGAGCCGAGCTTTTCTGTTGGCTCGATGCCGCAGTGCATCCATCGGACACATCGGGACGGCGCCGCTTCTGGCGCAGGTTCGAAACTGGTGATTAGTTGTTTATTGTTCTGATTCGGTCGCTGAGGTTCGATACGCGTGAGGCCGTTGTCGATCCATGCTCTCCAACATGGATTGCTTCACTTGAAGGCGCTCCCGGCTGCAGTGGCTGGTCCTATATGCCTGCTGCCCCTCTTGCCGGTGACTTTGGTAAACCAGACCTTTATCTAAAGATCGAAGTCAAAACCGGAATCTCGAATTGCGCCGCTATGCGGGGCGGAAGAGATCGTGAAGGGGATGACGGTGGGAGCGGTCTGGCCGCACTGAATCTCAGTCGTCGAGCCAAGTTTAGAGCTTTGAGCGGCTGCGTCAAGGCCTCTAGATCACAGTTCCCTGGGAGCGGAAAAGCCCTGGATGACGGCTACCGGGTCGGCAACCGTCTCGTTTAGCTTCGAATTGTTAGATATTGCTGTCGAGGAATGCGGCCAGCTGGTTCTTCGAAAGCGCGCCCACTTTGGTGGCCTCGACCTGGCCGTTTTTAAACAGCATTAACGTTGGAATCCCGCGAATGCCGTACTTTGGCGGGGTGTCCTGGTTGGCATCGATGTCCAACTTGCAGACCTTAATCCGATCGCCGTACTCCGTCGCAATCTCGTCTAGAATCGGCGCGATCATCTTGCATGGCCCGCACCATTCCGCCCAGTAATCGACCAGCACTGGCTTGTCACTACCGAGCACATCGGTTTCAAATTTATCGTCACTGGTGTGCACGATTTGTTCGTTCATAGGAGGTCTCCTAGGGGTCTAAGGGAGTGTGAAAATTTGAGGTGAGTCTAGCATGGGGGCCGAAACGGCAATAACAAGGCGACCCATGGGCAGGCTAACAGCGACGTTTCGCATATCCTTATGCCGCTACCGAGCTTCTGCTTTTAGGTCTTCAGCTAGGCGCATAGCGAAGTAGGTCAAGATGCCGTCGGCGCCACCGCGCTTTAAGCACAGCACAGACTCAGCAATAACGGCGTCGCTAAGCCAGCCCTGTTCAATTGCGCCCATGAGCATTGAGTACTCGCCGCTAACTTGGTAGGCAAAAGTTGGTACTCGCAGCTCGCTGCGCACTCTGCGGATGATGTCCAAGTACGGCATGCCAGGCTTGACCATGACCATGTCAGCGCCTTCGTCGATGTCGAGCTGCACTTCGCGTAGTGCTTCATCGCTGTTGCCGGGATCCATTTGATAAGTCTTTTTGTCGGCGCGCCCCAGAGTTGCCGATGACCCAACGGCATCACGAAACGGCCCGTAGAAGTTCGATGCGTACTTTGCGGAGTACGCCAGGATCAAGGTGTTGTGTTGACCTTCTTCGTCCAGGCTGGCGCGAATAGCGCCGACCCTGCCGTCCATCATGTCGGAGGGGGCGATCACGTCGGCGCCCGCTTCGGCACAAACCAAGGCTTGTTCGGTGAGGGTTACGACCGTTGCGTCGTTTTCAATTTCACCGTCGGCATTAATCAACCCATCCTGGCCGTGGCTGGTATAGGGGTCCAGAGCAGCGTCGGTGATGATGCCGAGTTCTGGAACGGCGTTCTTCAACGCGCTAACTGCACGCGGAATCAGACCATCGGGGTTCAGTGCTTCGGCCCCATCCTCGCTGCGCAGGCTCGGTTCGATATTTGGGAACACGGCGAGTGCGGGTATGCCCAGCTGGTGCGCTGCTTCGGCCTCTTTTAGCAACAAGTCGATCGACAGTCGATCAACGCCGGGCATGGAGGGCACCGCTGCTCGCTTGTTCTTCCCCTCGATGACGAACACTGGATAAATAAGGTCATCAGCGCTGAAGCGGTGCTCTCGAACCAGGCGTCGCACGAAATCTGCACGTCGATTGCGCCGCATGCGTATCGTAGGGAAACTCTGGGCCATCTCACGGGTCCTAACCTCACCGAATGGGCCGATAGTACGGAAAGGGCGCGATGAACGTCAGGGGCAACTTCAAACTTTTGCTGATTGGGCTACTGGCGTTCGCCATTGCTGCCTTTTTCTACTTCGATCTGAATCAGTATCTGAGCTTGGAGCGCCTGCAAACGGGCCGGGCCGCGCTCAGTACCTGGGTCGAACAGAATCCGCTGTTGAGTCGGGCGGGATATTTCGGCGGCTATGTGCTGGTCGCAGCGCTATCGTTACCGGGCGCAGCCATCATGACTCTTGCCGCCGGGGCGCTGTTTGGCTTGCTCTGGGGCTTTGTCCTGGTGTCTTTTGCCAGCGCTCTGGGCGCAACCCTTGCGATGCTGCTGGCTCGCAAGCTGGTGGGTGAATGGGTTCAGCACCGCTATGAGCCGCAGCTGGCTAACGTCAATGCGGGGCTGGAACGAGACGGTGGTTTCTATCTCTTCAGCCTGCGCATGGTGCCGTTGTTTCCGTTTTTCGTGATCAATCTGGTGATGGGCCTAACCCGAATGCCGACCTGGCCGTTCTACTGGATCAGTCAGCTGGGGATGATTCCCGGCACCTTGGTTTACGTGTTTGCCGGCACCCAGTTGGCTGGTGTGCACAGTGCTGGCGATATTTTGAGCCCAGGTCTGCTCATTGCATTTACTTTGCTCGGATTGTTTCCGCTGTTAGCTAAGAAAGGCCTGGAATTCTACAAATCTCGCCGCCTAGATACCCCCGCTTAACCGTCTACCCAACGCGCTAACCAAGAGAAAAAGATGCCGAAATTCGACAACAACCTGATTGTGCTGGGCGCTGGCTCTGGTGGCTTGATCGCAGCTCTGGTCGCGGCAACCCTCAAGGCTAAGGTCACCTTGATTGAAAAACACCTTATGGGCGGTGACTGTCTGAACACGGGTTGCGTGCCCAGCAAAACCTTGATCAGCTCGGCCAAGGCGGCCCACTTGATGCGTACCGGCGATCGCTTTGGTCTACAGGCGGTGGAGCCGGATGTGGATTTTGCTGCGGTGATGGCCCGGGTGCAGGCCGCCATCGCCACCATCGCTCCGAAGGATTCAGTGGAGCGCTATAGCGAGTTGGGGGTCAATTGCATTCTCGGCGAAGGCGAGCTGTTGGACGCCCATCGTGTGCGAGTGGGCGAGCAGGTCATGAGTGCCCGAAGCATCATTTTGGCCACGGGTGGCTCTCCTTTGGTGCCGCCAATTCCGGGTTTGCGCGAGCTCAACCCCCTGACCTCTGACACAGTTTGGGCGCTCAAAGAGCAGCCGCGCAGGCTGGTGATCATGGGCGGTGGGCCGATTGGGTGCGAGTTAGCCCAGGCTTTCGCTCGATTGGGTAGCGAAGTAACCATAGTAGACATGGCCGAGCGGCTCCTACCGCGGGAGGATCCGGACGTTTCAGCCCACATCGAACAAGTGTTCGCAGCCGAAGGCATCAGTATTAGGACCAGCGCCAAGGTGGTTGCCGCCGAGCCTGGAAGCTTGCAGCTAGAGTCGAACTCGGACCAGGCCCGGCAATCGCTCGCGTTTGATCAGATTCTGGTCGCGGTTGGCCGCCGCGCGAATACCCGCGGTCTTGGGCTCGAAGCTGCGGGGGTTGAGCTGGCAAAGGATGGAACGGTGGCAGTTGATGCTTATCTGCGCTCAAGCCAGCCAAACATTCTGGCCTGCGGTGATGTGGCAGGACCCTACCAATTCACCCATATGGCCAGTCACCAGGCTGGCTATGCCACTTTGAACGCGCTGTTTGGCAAGTTTTGGAAATCCCGGGTGAACTACGCCGTGGTTCCTTGGTGCACGTATACAGAGCCGGAAGTTGCGCGCGTAGGTCTGTCGGAAACGGAGGCGGCAGAGCAGGGCGTTGCAGTGGAGGTGACGCACTACGGTTTAGATGACTTAGACCGAGCCATCGCCGAGGGCAATGCCGCAGGCTGGGTCAAAGTGCTGACAAAGCCGGGCAGTGACCGAATCCTTGGCGCCTGTGTTGTGGGACCCCATGCCGGGGAGGTGATTACCGAGTTTGTTAGCGCCATGACCCACGGCTTAGGGCTGAAAAAGATCATGGGCACAGTACACATTTACCCGACCTTCGCTGAAGCAAATAAGCTCGCCGCCGGTGCCTGGCGCCGCGCCCGAGCACCCCAGGGTGCCCTGCGGCTGTTGGGTAGGGTGCACGACTGGATGCGTTGAGGGCACTCCGGCCGCTAAAGACTCGGCGGAGTTGGTGGCTGCCTCACTCTGACAGGCTCGTTTTGAGTCGCTTGGCTGCGCGCCGCAGTTCCTTCGGTTGCCCTAGCAGATTGGCCATGAGCAAAGCGCCGTAGAGCTCTGCCAACAGCTGGCGCGCTGCCTTGCGTGCTGCTTTTGGCTTAAGGTCGAGATCTTCGAAACGCACACTGAGCTGGCGCTGCCAGTCTTCAAACTGGGCGGCGATCTGTTCGCGCTCCAGGACCGGTGCGTTCTCCAGCGCGAACTGTGCGATTAAACAGTTCAACTGGTTGCCCTCGCCGTAATCGACAAAAGCATCGATGCACTGGCAGATCGCCTCCTCGGGATCTGCATGACGACTAAGTTGGGCGAAAACCTGCTGCTGCAAGTGGGCGACCGTTTCCCGCAGTAGGCTGGCCGCCATTTCTTCCTTACCGCCGGGAAAGTAGTGGTACAGGCTCGCCTTGCCCAGCTCTGTTGCCGCCGCCAAGCGGCTGACGCTGGCGCCGGCGTAGCCGCTGCGCAAGAAAACCGAACGCAGCGCGCTGCTCAGTATTTGTTTTTGCACGGCGGTGTTAGCGGGCATTCGAAACTCCAAGACGTTGATTTGTATAGCACCAATAGTATCCGAAGGAACGTTCGTTTTGTAGACTGAACGAACGGTATTTGCCCGATCGCAATGAATCAGCAACGCTTCATGCAGCACGGCTTGCAGCATTGCAACAAAACGCCAAACTGCTGCGACCTTTTACGCCGCTGGCGCATCTATTCCACATGGCGGGCTTTGCCGATATTGAAATCGAGCCGGAAACGGCTCACCGCTTGGCGCTGGGCGATGTGGGTGCTCAAAGCGAGGTGTATCGCTGTGCCTCGGCGGCGGTCATGGGCTTGGCGGTGCGCATGCTGCAGGATCGTCATGCTGCCCAGGAGGTGGTGCAGGACACCTTTGTGCAGCTCATCGAGCATGGCAGCGATGTCCGCGAGCCCCGTGCCCTGGTGGGTTGGATTCGCAAGGTCGCGGTGAACCTATGCCTGATGCGCCTACGATCGCCCTGGCATGCGCGGCGCCAACCGTCGCCGGCTGAGCACATTACAGGCGGCGGGGTAGATCTCTGGGATCGTGATGACGACGCAGCGTCCAGCACTAGCATGGAAGCAACGCCAGACATTGAACAGGCCTTGGCGCGCCTGACGCCGCAAACTCGAGCGGTGGTCTGGTTGCACGATGTAGAAGGCTATACCCACCGGGAAATCGGTGACCTGCTTGGTAAGACGGCGAGCTTCTCCAAATCGCAGCTCTCTCGAGGCTACGAAAAGCTTGCTCTTTGGTACCAACCAAGCACGGCTGGCAGTGTCGACGGTGGCCAGCCAGGACATGTAGATGGGAAGAAAGATGACCCAGAAACCAACAACATCAGACCTGCTTGCTCTCCGTGATGGTGAGCCGCTGAGCGCCGAGACGCGCCAGCGGATCGCTAACGATCAGCAGGCAAGTGCTCAGCTGGCGCTTTTGCAGCGCGTTAAGTCCGAGCTGAATGCCCTGCCCGATGTGCAACCGGACGAAGATTCCTGGGAACAGCTACAGCAACAGCTTGCCCAGCGACAGGCTGCGCGCGCCTCCGAGCAAAATGAGATGCCGATTGTCGAGTCGCTGCCAGTGACCCGAGGTTGGCGCTTGCCTTACCCGATGGCTACCGCGGCCGGGGTGTTCTTTGCAGCGGTAATGCTCAGCACGCTATGGCTACCACAGCTGGGTACCAATGTGCCCGGGAGCAGCGCGCCAGCCAACGGTCCGGAACCACTGGTGGCGGCGAACTCGACGGACGGCGCCAGAGCCCCGACCGTGGCCGTCGATACCATGGGCGCACTCATAGACCGATCGCGAAGGCTTGAAGCGGTTGCACGCCTGCCGGTAGCCCGGGCGATCGATGGGCAGGAGCGAAGCCGTCAGGCGCTGTTGTACCGCATCGCGGATCTAGACGCTGAGCTCAACAGCCTGATCGAAGAACAACCCATGGACCCGGCTCTGAAAGAAAAGTTATGGCAGCAGCGTGTTGAGCTGCTGGAGACGTTGGTGGCGATTCAGCAAGACCAGCTGCGTCGTTCGTCTAGCCTATATTAGGGAAGGAACTTGCAATGAACACAATGGCAACGTTGCCTAGAGTTTTAGCGCTGATGTTGATGCTGCTGACCGCCCTACCGGCGTTCGGCGGCATGGAGAAGGATGACAGCGCACCCGACTACGACGCCAAGGAGTTGGAACAGCGCCTGACGGAGGCACGTCAGCAGCTCGATGCCGCAGCGCGCAAGCTCGCCGAGTTGAACCGCGTGAAGTACAGCAAGATTGGTGCAAAAGGTAATAAGGCCATGCTCGGCATCGTCATCGACGACTACGGCCAGGAAGGCGGGCTGCGACTACATGGGCTGACGCCCGGCGGCGGCGCAGCTGCGGCGGGGTTGAAGGTGGGCGATCGCCTATTGCAGGTCAATGGCTTGGATCTAGGGACCGAAGGCCGTTCACCGGCGGGCAACCTGTCGAAGACCATGAAGACGGTGGAGCCGGGCGAAAGTGTCGCTGTGCGCTATGCACGGAAAGGTCAGGAGTACACGGCGGATATCGTTACTCGCGCGCATCATCGCGACATGATGGCGATGATGGAAGAACTTGAGCATCGGCTGAACGTCGACATCGATCTGGATGGTTTAGATGAAGGCTTGGTCGCTGCCGCCGAAGGCGTCGCCATCAGCGCTGCGGCCCTGGCCTCAGTAGATGGTATGGAGTTGAGCAACTCCCGGGTGATTAAGCTGAAGAATACTCCACCGCGGTTAGTGGCTTTGGACGAAAACCTGGGCAGTTACTTCGGCGTGGATGCTGGCGTGTTAGTGGTGGATGCACCAGCTGGCGCTGGCGATATTCGCAGTGGCGATGTGCTTTTGTCTCTCGATGGTCAGCCGATGACGGACGTTGGCGTCGCCCATGCACTGTTGGCACAGGCCAACGGCCGTGAGCTGAGCGCGAAAGTACGTCGACAAGGTAGCGAACGCGGCGTGCAGATCAATGCCGATGCATTCAACAAAACCGAACGCTTGGTCCGAACCATCCGCATCGAAGGTCATGGAGATGACATGCAAATTATCGTTGAGGAGGATGATTAGCTCGGGTTCCATCCTGAGTAATGACCGAGGAACCGTTCCCCAACAGGTTCTCCATTGGCCAAACTAACCTGGCCACGGGATGTTGCGAATGCACGCCCATGGGACGATACCGATTAGCCGGCAGCTAATGAGTCAAGCTGCTCGGTGAGGCTGAGCCACGCCTGCTCGGTATCGTCCAATTTTTTTCTCAGCTTGCCTGATTCTTTCATTAGCGCATCCAGCTCATTCGAAGGCATGTTGTGGTAGCTCTCTGGGTCAGCAAGCTTTGCTTCGACAGATTTAAGCTGTGTTTCCAGCTTCGCCATACGCGCTTCCAACTGACGCTGCTCATCTTTTAGCGGTTTCAGTTCGCGGCGCCGCTCTGCTGCCATTCGGCGCCGCTGCGCCGCGGTGACCTCTGTATCTCGAGGGCCGTCGCCGGCGGTGACTAAGGCACTGGTGTCGGCGCCGGCTGAGGCCCGAGCAGTGCGCACCAATTGTGCATAGTCGTCTATGCTGTCACCGTAGCGCGCAACATGGCCATTGCCGACAATCCAGTTTTCGTCGACACAACGAGCCAGCAAACTGCGATCGTGAGAAACCAGCAGTAAGGCTCCGCGAAAAGATTGCAGTGCTAATGCCAGCGCTTCACGCATGTCCAGGTCGAGATGGTTGGTTGGCTCGTCCAGCACCAGGATCGCGGGTTGCTCCTGAGCGATCAGGGCCAGTACCAGGCGAGCTTTCTCGCCGCCAGAGAGGCTGGCGACGTTGCGTTTTACCATGGTGCCGTCGAAGCCCCAGCAGCCTAAGCTGTCTCTAGCCTGCTGTTCTGTGACCTTAAATCGTTCTTGGTAGCTGTCTAAGGGCGTGGCGACCGCGCTGAGGGTTTCCAGCTGGTGTTGGGCGAAGTAGCCAACGCTGCTGTGCTTACCACGTACGATCTCTCCAGACAGTGGTGGTAGCGCCCCCACTATGGCTTTAAGTAGCGTTGACTTGCCAGCGCCGTTCTCACCGAGGATGCCGATACGATCCCCGGGCATAATGTTGGCTTTCACTGCTGTCAATACAATGTTGTCGTCATAGCCAAGGGTTAATTCATCGAGACTGAGCAGCGGGCTCGACAGCTGCGGCGGATCCGGAAAGCTCAGTCGATATGGCGAGTCCAGTTGCATGATGGCGACCTGCTCCATCCTCGCCAGCGCCTTAACGCGACTCTGTACTTGTTTGGCTTTCGAAGCCTTGGCACGAAAGCGGCGCACGAAATCGCTGATGTGCGCGATCTCAGCTTGTTGTTTGCGGGCGAGTGCCTGTTGTTGCTCGAGCTTTGCCAAGCGCTGGCTTTCGAACGCCGAATAGTTGCCCCGGTATAGGGTTGCACTCGCTTGTTGCAGATGCAGGGTGTGGTTAGTCACCGTATCTAGAAACTCACGATCGTGGGCGATCACAAGCAAGGTCCCGTCAAACTGTCGTAGATAATCTTCGAGCCAAACGGTTGCTTCGAGATCCAGATGGTTGGTGGGCTCGTCCAATAACAACAGATCGGTCGGGCGCATCAGCGCTTGGGCTAGCGACAAGCGAATACGCCAACCGCCAGAAAACGCTTGTTGTGGCTTGTGAAAATCGGTTTTGTTAAAACCCAAACCATGGAGAATCGCTCCCGCCCGCGCCTGTGCTTGGTAACCACCTAGATCCTGCATCGAATCGTGCAGCTCGGCGAGTGCGAAGGCGTTGTCGCGAGCCTCGGCGTCCGCAATCTTTTTCTCTAGCAAGCGCAGTTCTTGATGTCCATCGATGACGAAGTCCAATGCCCCGCGTGAGCTGGGGGTAACCTCCTGGGCCATGTGGGTGATTCGCCACTCTGCGGGAATCTGGAGTTCACCGCTGGTGGTCTGCAGCTGCCCGCGCAGCAGCGCAAATAGCGTCGTCTTACCGCTACCGTTACGGCCAACTATGCCGACACGCTGTCCCGGGTGAACATTAAAGCTGCAGTTGCGAAAGATCGCCTGCTCGCCGCGCTCGAAGCTAAATCGCTGGCCAAGAATCACGAGTTGGAAAGCACCGACTGAGTGTTACGGAGAAGATCGAACGTTGTTCCGAGCCGTACCGATTGGCTACGCAGACAAGCTCTTAGACGTGTCGAGGTGACGCTTCG
The DNA here is from genome assembly GCA_051027215.1 of Pseudomonadales bacterium. Classification (GTDB taxonomy): domain Bacteria; phylum Pseudomonadota; class Gammaproteobacteria; order Pseudomonadales; family Azotimanducaceae; genus CALHVX01. The sequence goes on from JBPCXR010000038.1 coordinate 27,430, forward strand.
CGGCTTTTGGTCGTTGCCGCAACTCGTTAACGGTGATGCGGGCTCGCTTGGGTTGTGCATCGATCCAGTCCAGCAACTTCCACCAAGCACCACACTCTTTGCGCGCGGCTCGATGGTCTTTCATATCGACTACACCACTGCCGGTCTCTGATGCTTGAGTATAGACAGGACTATCGCGGAAGGTGGCGACGCAGGGCACATCAAGACACTCCAGGAAGTGCTCAAGCTTGTGATGGGTCTCGGTGTTGGGCTGCACTCGATTAGCGATCGCTGCCACCGGTCGCGGTGCACTGCGAAATGCGCGGTGCGTTAGCAGTTCTGTGATGAACCGCTCTCCGACATGCATGTCGATCGCCGAAGGCAAGAGCGGTACTAATATGACGTCGGCCTGTCTGATCAATACTTCCAGGTCCTGATCCCGGGCACTGGACTGACCGTCGACGATGATGCGACTGGTGTCAGGGGCAAGACGGTTTTGGAACGCTTGAGTTTCGTACATGGATGCACGCCGAAACGCTGGAACGACGTTGATCTCAGGTAGCGATTCGCTGCGCAGCTCTCCCCAGTAGGTACTGGCTGCTTGGGGATCGTTGTCGATGAGGGCAACGCTGTGGTCGCGGCAGGCGTAAGCCACAGCAAGATTGGTCGCGATTGTGGTTTTGCCACAGCCACCTTTGCCATTAACCACCAGTACTCGCCGTGCGTTGGGGTGCATGTTATGCGTGTCCAGTCCCTTTGTGCGGCTGGGCGCTGTGATCTGCATCTGTGCCAGCGCATTGAATGCCACTGGACGACCCGTCTATTGTTAGCGCCTGTTGTTGTTGATTTGGCGCTTGTGCGGGCTTGTTGTGCGGTCAGCGTCTCAGCAAAACACGTCTTTCAAGTGTCCACCTGGGGGCTGCGCAGGTTATGCATGGCCCGATCAGGTCCGGCAGTAGTTGCCGGTCGATGACTATAGCACTGGCGATTTGCCGGGCAATACTTTGTGAGTGTGAGAAGTTGTGTGGGTTGGCTTAAGAACGCACCAGGGTGCTGAGTTCGCCTTCGCCGTTGATGGCGAAGTAGCGTCGGTTATCTGCATCGAAGCCAACGCTGAGTACCGCACTGCCGGCACCGCTAAGCCCGTGTTTGCTTGGCAGGCGCCAGCGCTGGAGTCGCTGGCCAGAATCAACCCGGTATAACTCGACAGTACGATTGACTAGTCCCAGCAACAACAGGCTGCCGTCGTCGGAAAAGCGCGCGCTGGTGATGCCGGGGTTCTTCTTATACAACAGGTGCAACGGCTTACCGGTTTGCGTGTCCCAAGTGCGGACCCGCTGATTTTGGCTTGCGGTGAAGGCGACACGCCCGTCGGCAGACAGGGCGACGGCACGCACTGGGTTCTCATGGGCGAGCTCGAATTGTTGTTGCCCGGTGGTCAGATCCCACAGGCGTGCGGTTTGGTCATCGCTGCCGGTGATGGCGAGCGTCCCGTTAGGATCGATGTCAACGTTGCCGACCACACCGCCGTGCAGCAGCGTGTGCAAGTGAGAGCCATTCGCTGCATCAAACAAGATCGCGCTGTGGTCCTCAAGACCCAGTAGCACTCGGCGACCGTCATTAGCCACTGCGATGTCTAATGCTGCACTGGGAAGTCCCCAGAAAGCTAGATCTTTGCCGCTGCTGGTGTCCCAGATCACCAAAGTGCGCGGATCGCTGGTCGCGGCACGCAATCCGTCGGCAGAAAAAGCCGTCGCGATCAGGGTAGAAAACTCGCCCTCGGCATGATTCCAGCTGAACAGACGCTCGTGGGAGCCAGCGCGCCACAGGCTCGCCCCATGGTTCATGGACCCTACCAGGGCCAATTGCGAATCGTTGCTTAAGCTTGCGGTGTAAACGCCCTGAGCAGCCAAAGAAACCGAGCGACTGGCGTCGTTGCCGCAACCGCTGAGCGCTAGCAGGAGCAGTGAGCCCAGCATAGCGCCAGCAAAGCTGTTGGCGGTCGACATCGGCGTTGGTATCAGGTGTCCAGCCCCAAACGCAGCTCGTCTTCTAACTGGAACCGACTCTCCAAGGTCAAAGCGAGAATCTCGAGTGCGTCATAAACTTGCTCAAAGCTGGCTCGAGCATCGTTCGCCTGGCGGCCGAACTCATCGGCAAAGCGCATGACCTCTCTGGAGGTCGCCGCGATAGCCACGTACTGATGGGGCGCAGGTTGTTCCATGGCGAAAGTCTGTTGGTGACCGACGGACAAGTAATGCGTCAAAGCCTGACAAAACTTTTGCAGCAAGGTGTCGGCAAGATCCCACACGCCGCGTTCAAGAGAGCGATTGAGCTTGACCAAATAGGTCAGCACTTGTTGTCGGGAACGATTGAATTCTGGATCGAAGCCTGCTGTTGGCGCTTCCTTGACGACCAGCTCAGGTAAGCTTAGGTCGCTGTGGGCTGTCCAGCCCTGTGGATTTACTGTGGAAGCGGTTGAGCTGCTTTGCAGCCGTGGATTTGCGGTAGCCGTTGCCATGATCTGATCCCTCCAATCGATGCCTTAAACATAGCAACGATCGGCGAAGACGCCAGTTGGGCCGCTTGCTTAGCGCCAGCCTTTCAATGCTGCACGCCACTGGGCAACGGCCAGTAGGGCAAGCAACCCATAGCCCAGCAGTGCCCAGCCTGGCAGTGTTAGGCCCAGAAAACGAAAGTTCACCTTGGCGCAATCGCCAGTACCTTGAGTCATCGCGGCGATGACTTCGCTCAAGGGAAACACTTCGAACATGTATTGTAGATTGGGACCGCAAGCAGGCACCTGATCAGCGGGTAGTGCCTGCAGGTTAAGTTGTTTGATGGAAAAGTAGGCGCCTGCCGCGCAGCAGAGCAGGGTTAGCAGCGGGTAGATGCCCAACCTTGGGTTGTGTAGCAAGGCCGCGTAGGCGCACAGCGCAGCAAAGAACACCCAGATCCGCTGCATGAGGCACAGTGGGCAGGGTTCCATGCCGTACCCATGTTCCATGATCAATGCTGCGACCAGGGTCGTAGCGCCGAGCAGAACAATAAGCAGAGCCCAGTTGCTGGCGCTAAGTTGATGGAACAATCCGCTTTGCTGCCCAGGTGTGGTGTTCATTCAGGGATCCATCGTTACGACGACTTTGCCGATGGCTCGACGATCCATCAGGCAGCGCATGGCGGCTGCATAGTCGGCGAGCGGGTATTGCGCACCAACTAACGGATCCAGCTTACCTTGTTCGTAGAGCTCGAGAATCTCTTGGAAGTTGGTTTTCGCTTCGCTTGGGAAACGGCCGCTCCAAGCGCCGAAAAACACACCAACAACCTGACAGCTTTTCAGCAACACCAGGTTGATTGGCAATTTGGGTATGTCACCAGCAGCAAAACCGATTACCAGCACCCGCCCATACCAGGCGATGCTACGCATGCATTGGTCGAACAACTCGCCGCCCACAGGATCATAGATGACATCGACACCGCGCCCCTTGGTTAGCGCTTTCACTTGCTCTTTGAGGCTGTCGTTACTGTAGTTGATCAGCTCGACGGCGCCTGCGGCCTTGGCGGCCTCCAGCTTTTCCGTGCTACTGGCGGCGGCGATGACCTTGGCGCCCATAGCCTTGCCCAGCTCCACCGCTGCAAGCCCTACACCGCCACCAGCCCCGGTTACCAACAATGTTTCGCCAGCTTTTAGCTCAGCACGCTGCTTTAGCGCGTAGTAGGAGGTGCCGTAGGTGGTGCTGATGCCTGAAGCTTGGGCATAGCTCATGCGCTCAGGCATTCTGCGCAAAGCGCTGGCCGAAGCACATAGCTGTTCGGCCAGCGTACCGACACCAGTTCCGCCAAACACCCGATCGCCCACCGCGAAGTCAGTGACCTCCGCACCGACACTCAATATGTCGCCGGCGAATTCGCCACCGGGGGTAAACGGGAAGGGCGGTTGGCTTTGGTATTTGCCCTGGATCATGAGTACGTCAGGAAAGTTCAAAGCCGCGGCTCTAACCTGCACCAGCACTTCATCGGCCTTGGGGCTTGGGGCATCGATTTCATCTAGTGCCAGAGTTTCTGGAAGTCCGTAGGCATGACACTGGACTGCTTTCATGGTGGGCATTCGCTCTCGGCTCGATTCTTAAGGCCAGACAGGGTACTGGCCAGATTGTTGGCGTCAACTATGCTTCGAAGGACCAGAGGGAGAATCCGATGCACCGTACCACTAGAACGTTGACGATCATGCTGCTGTTGGGAGCATTAGCGCTGCTTAGCCCATGGACCCGTGGCGAAGAGGCCGGGCTGCCAGACGCTGACGGTGGGGAGTCTCGATACGTCGAACTCAAGCCAACTTTTGTTACCAATTTCGGGCCAACGACTACCCCAAGGCTTATGTACATCAAAACCGATGTGGCATTGCGAGTAGCGGGTGAAGATGGTGAATCAGCCGCGGAGCGGCACCTGCCGGCCCTACGCAACGCGCTCGTATTGTTACTGTCACGGCAGCCGGAGTCAGCAGTCTCTACGGGCGAGTCTAGGGAAGGCATACGCCAAGCCGCCATAGAAGAGCTGAATGGCATACTGGCCAGTGAAGAGGGCGAACCTTACATCCGCGATCTGCTGTTTACGAACTTCATTGTCCAGCGCTAAACAGTGCAGCGCTAAACAGTGCAGCGCTGAACAGTACAGCACTGAATCGTCGGCTTACTCTCAGCCGCGCGCTTCTGCCGACAATGCTAAGTAGTTCTGCAAGAACGCTTCAAACGGTTGGCTGTCTGCGGCTTCGATTTCTGTTTGGCGTTGCAACGAGGCCACCCGTAGGTGTTCGAACTGTCGCACTTCGCCGGGGTTTAAGGGACGTGCCTCGAACGCGTCGCGATGTGCTTCGGCCTGATGCATGGCAAATCGAAAGAACGGAATCTTCTCCTGGGCCATAGCCGCGAGCACTTGGGCGGAAGGGGTCATAGCGGCATCTACAACTTTGTCTCGTTGCTGCTGCAGGGCATCGAAAAAGACACCAGCGCCAGCCTCGGCTCGATCTTGCAGCGCGGCGATTTCAGCGCAACCATCCAAAATCTCGTCGGCCAGCTGCGCTAGCGGCCTTGCGCCCTTGGCGGTTTCTAGCATTAACCCAGGCTCTCGACCGCGCTCGACCACGCACTGCTGATTGTGCTGCATCATCGCGGATTCCTCAGGGCTGTCGGGAGCGCTGTCGGCGAGGAGGCAAAACAGCAAGAAGGTGTCGAGAAAGCGGGCATCGCTCGCGCCGATACCGATCAGCTCAAAAGGGTTGAGATCCATACAGCGCACCTCGACGTAGGCGACACCGCGCCGCTTCAGGGCCAGTAGGGGTCTTTCACCACTGGTGATGGGCTGTTTCGGGCGAATGGCACCGTAGAACTCGTTTTCTATTTGGATGATGGAGTCGTTTAACTGTCGATAGCCCTCGGCATCTTCGTAAACACCGATGTCTTGATACGCTGGGTGCGGACGGGTCAAAGCGTCCAATATCGTCTCGGCGTACTCTTCCAAAGAGTTGTAAGACACGTGCAAATCGGCCTGAGCGTCACTTTGATAGCCGAGTCGGCCCATGCGCAGAGAGGTACCGTAGGGAAGGTGTAGCGAGCCTTCGTCGAACACGCTCAAGTTGTGTTCGCGGCCCTTCACGAAAGACTTGCAAACGGCGGGGGAGGCACCGAACAAGTAGATCAGCAACCAGGAGTAGCGACGAAAATTTCGAATCAAGTCGAAATAGCTGCGGGTGCGCAGGCTCTGCTCCGTTTCCCGCCGGTTGTTGCCACTGTTGCGCCGGGTCCAGTAGCGCTCGGGTAAGGAGAAATTGTAGTGGATGCCGGAAATGGTTTGCATCAAACGACCGTAGCGATGCCCTAGCCCGCTGCGGTAAATGGTTTTGACCCGAGCGATATTCGAGCTGCCATAGCGACCCAGAGGAATGTCTTCATCATTGCCCAAAATGCAAGGCATGCTGCTGGGCCAGAGTAGCTCGTCACCAATGTTAGCCAGAACAAAACGATGCACGGCGTCCAGTTCTGCTAGGCAACTATCGACGCTGGTGTGTACGCCGGTAATCAGTTCAAGCTGAGCTTCGCTGAAGTCGGTAGTGATGTGCGGATGAGTGAGCGCCGAACCGAGTGCCTGAGGATGTGTTGCGGCAGACAATGCGCCGTTGGGTGCAACGCGCAGACTTTCTTTTTCAATGCCGTGGCCCAGCTCGCGCAGCAATTCAGGATGCGTTGCTAGAGCCTTCAACCAATCAGAGTGAGCGAAGTCAATCGTGCTCACGATAACTTGGACCTCGTTTGCGCCTTGCTTTGCGAGCAAGGCTTACATTGATGGGCGGGTCGACGCAAAAGCCAGCCCCTTTTGTGGTGATTGGGAGTAGCTCCCAAATACTGGCTAGGCGGCAGCGGTCTACGCGCTCGGACCCGCATCGACGATGGCTTGATCGACAGAAAACTTCTGGAAGTTTTCTTCGAACTTAGCGATCAGGCTGGCAGCGGTTTTGTCGTAGGCGTCTTTGTCAGCCCATGTGTCCCGAGGATTGAGCAGGTTGGATTCCACCGTATCTACAGCAGTAGGGATCTGCATGTTTAAACCGGGCAGGGTCACAGTCTCTGCATTGGCCAGCTTGCCGGTTTGAATGGCGGCAATAATTGCGCGAGTGACTGGAATCTTGAAGCGGCTACCGACACCGTAACCGCCGCCGGTCCAACCGGTGTTCACCAGGTATACCTTCGAGCCGAATTCTTCGATGCGCTTCATTAGCAAATCAGCGTACACGCCGGCAGGCCGGGGAAAGAATGGGGCACCAAAACAGGTGGAGAATGTGGCTTTGAAGGCTTCGGTTGAGCCAACTTCGGTGGAACCGACTGCTGCCGTGTAACCGGAGAGGAAGTGATACGCCGCAGCTTCTTTAGAGAGCAGCGCAACGGGCGGTAGCACACCGCTGACATCGCAAGTTAGAAAGATGATGTGTTTCGGTTCGCCGGCTCTATTGTCGGCGACTTTTAGCTCGATGTTGTCTCGCGGATAGCAAGCCCGAGAGTTTTCGGTCAGCGTTGAATCAGTGTAGTCCGGATCGCGGCTCAAAGGATTCATCACCACGTTTTCGACAATGGCTCCGAACTTGATGGCGTCGAAGATGACCGGTTCGTTTTCCCGGGTCAGGTCAATGCACTTTGCATAGCAGCCACCTTCAAAATTGAAAACGGTGCCTTTGCCCCAGCCGTGTTCGTCATCGCCAATCAAAAACCGATCTGGATCAGCCGATAGCGTCGTCTTGCCGGTGCCGGATAAACCGAAGAACAGCGTTACGTCGCCGTCTTTGCCGAGGTTGGCACTGCAGTGCATGGGCAGTACGTCTTTTTCCGGGAGCAGAAAGTTCAGCACCGAGAACATGGACTTTTTCATTTCGCCTGCATAGCGCATGCCGGCAATCAAGACTTTGCGGCTGGCGAAGTTGATCATCACCGTACCGTCACTGTTGGTGCCGTCGCGCTTTGGATCGCAAGTAAACTCTGGAGCGTTTACCACCTGCCACACTTCTTTGTTGTGGGGATTGTAGTGTTCCGGTCGAATGAACAACGAGTTGCCGAACAGCGCATGCCAAGCGTACTCAGTGGTGACTTCAACGGGTAGGTAGTGCCCCGGATCTGCACCCACGTGCAGGTGAGAAACGAAGGTGTGGCGCTCGTCCAGATAGACCTGCACCCGGTCCCACAAGGCATCAAATTTCGCCGGCGCTATGGGTAGGTTGATCGCGCCCCAATCGATGCTCTCGCTGGTCGATGGCTCGTCGACGATGAAGCGATCTTTGGGCGAACGACCGGTACGATGCCCGGTCTCTACGACAATGGCACCGTTGCTGGCGAACTGGCCCTCACGGCGCAGTACCGCTGTCTCTGCCAACTCGGCGCGAGACAGATCGGTAGAAATCGTACCCTGGATGGCGGCGTCGGCCCCATCATTCAGTTCGGCTGCCATGTGCGTGAATTCTCAGCGTGGAAAGCGGTGAATTATGCCAGAGCCACCGCTGGGCTCGAACAGCTAATGCGAAAGTTTGTAAGCGGCAGCCTGATCAGTGTCGGGTCGGCGTGTCTGCTTCGAATAGCAGGTGGGTCTGCAAATGGTCGAATCGATAGGCCAGACCGCAAAACTCGCAGATCACTTCGACTTCACCGCGCTCTTCCAGCAGGGCCAGCAAATCCGCTTTCCCTAGCCCGCGAAGGATGTTGGCGGTCTTTTCTCGGGTGCAGGTGCAGCAGAATTCCAGCGTTTTCTGGGGTGCGAGAATTAGGTCGGATGGTGCAAATAAATTGCGTAAAAACCGATGGTTATCGTCGAAACCCAGTTCAGGGGGTTTTAGCGTCTGCAGGCGCAAACACAGCTCAATCCAGAATTCGTCCGCCTCGGCTTCGGCGACGTAACTGGCATTGCTTGGATTCGGCAGGCGTTGCAGTAGCAGGCCTCGTGCCTGAGTTGCGTCGGCAAACAATACAAAGCGGGTTTCGAGCTGCTCGCTGGCGGCAAAGTAGGCCATCAGATTGTCCGCGAGATCGTCATGTTGCCAGTCCACCATGCCCTGGTAAGGGCGCCCGTATTCGTCATCGTCTGCGGGAATTAATGACAGAGCCAGCTGATCGCCGCCGATCAGATCCCGGGCACTGCTGGCATTGAGATCGATTCCGGGCTGCGGCTCCTCTGCCGCTCGAGCGATGGCGCGCAGCAGTCCGCCGGGTCGATGCTCTGCCAGACTGGTGCGAATGGCGCCCTTGCCTTTGGATTGCAAGGCCACGCTGCCAGGCCATTTGAGCCCGTCAGCGATCATGGCCACCGCCGCCAGCATCTCGCCGAGCAGGGCACCGATGGCTTTAGGATAGTCCCGACGGCGCTTCAGCTCTGCCAGCGTTTGGTCCAGTACCACGAGCTGACCCCGCACTGCCTGACCGCGAAAGTGAAAGCGTTGCAGGTGGTCAGGTGGCGACATCGGGTGCCTCATCGCTGTCGCGCTTGAGCTCTGTTAGCGCGCGACGCTCCTGCTTGCTGGGTTTGCGTTCCGGCATGCGTAGCCCAGCGCGCTGCATTTGCCGCTGTGCGCGCAGTGCTTCGCGCAATTCGATGCTGGCTGCAGTTTCCTCGTACAAAAGCGCGGCATCTTTGGCGCTGCCGCGTTTGGCGGCCAACGCTGTCACCACCACCGTCTGTTCGAAGCTGGCCTTACGCACGCGAATACTGGCACCGCGCTGAATCTCTTTGGCGACCTTGGGTTTGCTGCCGTCAACCTGAACTTTGCCACCGTCAATGGCGGATTTAGCCTGTGCACGGGTCTTGAAGAAGCGCGCGGCCCAGAGCCAGCGATCCAAGCGCACTTTGTTGAGCTCAGGGTCGTTCACGGCGGTGGCGCAGGCATGATTTCAGCGAAGTCGTTGAAGGCGGGATAATTCAGGTCCTGCCGAGGCGGTCGATCCAGATCCGGTTGGGTAATCGTGCGCAGATGGGCGATACCGTAGTCCCTCGCGCTACCCAGCACGCGGTCGTTGTCATCGATGAACAACGTTCGCTGCGGATCAAAACCAACGGCTCGTTGCAACGATCGCCAGAAGCCGGCGCTCTCTTTTGGCTGGCCGTAGTCATGGCTGGAAATGCACAGGTCAACGTGGCTATCGATGTCGCAGTTGGCTTGCTTTACCGCGAGGCTGCGTCGATCGGCGTTGGTCGCCAACACGCGTTTCATCTGGTGCTGCCCAAGACGCTGCAGAAACGTTGCCGCTGATGGACGATAGCGCACCAGATGCGCGAATTCTTTGTGTAGCGCAACCATGTCTAGCTGAGTGTGCTCGGCCCAAAAGGTCAGCGAATAGAATTCTAGGGTGCCGTAGACCTTGCGCATGCGCTCAAATAGCTGCTCTCCGATGGCCGTAATTTGCGCTTCGGTTGGCGTTGGCGTTTGATGAATCCGCTCTGCCACCCGCCTCGGTAGCATGCGGTTCCAGATGTGATTGTCGTAGTTTTGATCGAGCAGAGTGCCATCCATGTCTAGCAGGACGGTGTCGATCTGCCCCCAGTCCAAGCGCGCAGCTACTTCCGACACCGAACCTGACCTGCATTTCTCACCATCTTGGAGATACTATCGCAGTCTCAGGGCGGAAGCCTCATGCAACTAAGGCGAGTGATGGACGATGTAACGATTGCCGAGGTCATACAGCTGACCCAGGCTGCAGGAGATGAAATCCTCGAGGTCTACAATAGCGATTTCGATGTTCAAACCAAAGCAGACACGTCTCCACTGACCCAGGCCGACTTGGCCGCGCACGCCGTCATTGTTGCCGGGCTCAAGGTGTTAACGCCAGATGTGCCCGTCTTGTCAGAAGAATCGGAAGCGCCGCCGTTCGAGATCCGTAAGAATTGGCAACGCTATTGGCTGGTGGATCCCTTGGATGGCACCAAGGAGTTTGTAAACCGTAACGGCGAGTTCACGGTCAATATCGCCTTGATTGAGCAGGGCCAGCCGACGTTCGGGGTAGTGGCGGTGCCGGTGCAGGATTGTGTTTACGTCGGTGACGTACCGCGTCTTAACGCTTACTGCATCGAGGGTCGAGGCGGGGCCAACAAACAGCGGCCATTGCATGGTCGGCCGATGGCCGAGCAGCAGGGAATCACCATTGTTGCCAGTCGTAGTCATGGCGGTGAGCGTCTGGAGAAATTTGTTGCGAGCGTAGAAACCCAGTTTGCGCCGTTGCAACGAACTCCCGTGGGAAGCTCGCTGAAGCTTTGCATACTGGCCGAGGGGCAGGCGGATTTTTATCCGCGGCTGGGACCCACCAGCGAATGGGATATCGGTGCGGCCCACGCTGTGCTGGCGGCGGCGGGTGGCGAAGTTTGGGCAGCCGACGGCCAGCCGTTGACCTACAACGCGAAAGAATCTTTGCTGAACCCGGAGTTTTTTGCCGTGGCCGACGCGGGCTATCCGTGGCGTACCCAGCTGCCGGAAGTGCCTCCCCTGGGCGACTGAGAAAGCCTAAAAAGGGGAATAAATCCAGTAGCTTAAGCCAAAAAAAGGGGATGGTGCGCGGGCTAGAAGTGGCCTCACCAACCGGTCTGGATGCCGTGTTTTCGCCCTGCCGAGGAGAATGACACTGTATATACATACAGTACCGGCTGGTGAGGTTTATAAGCATACAGAAACGAATTGAGAATGAAAGATTGCGAATGTGAGGCAAAGCGGGTTGTTTGAATTTTTGTCTTTTAATCAGAACGTTAGCGAAAGCCAATCCATATTTTCTTCATTATTTGCCGGGCACGGATTACATTCCGTGGACAACTACAGCAACTCAACGCTTGATCCTCGGACGCCCAGCCTCTACAACGAGCTTGGGGAAAGCAAAGTGTGACGTGCATCACATTGCGTGACCCAAAGCCAAGCGGCAGGTAGCCGTTTGCGCCTTTGGCAGTCGTTGCGGACAAGGACCGCAAACCAACGGCATTTCAGTTAGGGATCTGTGTGTGTCTGAATCAAAAGGTGGCGAACGCGCTGCTCAGACGCTGGTGTACTTAAGCCCGTATCTATTCTGGTCGTTAGTGTGTCTGCTCTCCGGCGGGATCTGGCTGCTCGCCTGATAGCCGTAGTGCGCCGACGGGTGGTCGTGCCGCAAACTCGGTTCGAATGAGCCAGCGCAACGCCTGATCGTAATTATCGAACAGCTCTGCTTGCTCGAGCATGCAGGTAAGGCGAAACAGCTCGGCAATTTCTAGGTGGGTGAGGCCGCCTTCAATAACGACGGCGACATTGGCTCGGACGGTTTCGTTGAAGCGGTGCACGAATATTGAGCTCGGGCCAGGCTGCAGACAGTCTGTTTCTACCCGGGCCTGACGCAGGTCTATCAACTGCGGCAAATTGGCATCGAAGGCAGCGTCTGAGAGTAGCTGTTCCCCACAACTGTAGATATCGGCAATGCTGATCTGCGCGTTCCCGCGTAGATTAATCAGGCCTTCTTCGCTGTTGATGTGGTATTCCAGGGCCAATTCGGCATGCTCTCTTTTCAGGTCCTTCAAAGCTTAGAAGATTTATTCGAGACATTCTGTGCACTGCTTAGTGCGGTTGGCATTCGGGGTGTGATGAGCGCCACAGGCCGAGGATGAAGCGTCAAAGCCCTACAAAACGCCACCGTGCCAAGGGTGGCTTGAACCGGTCGCTGTGCTTAGATAACGCCCTGGACGGTGAAGGGTAGGAGCTATGCGCTACATCATTTACGGCGCTGGGGGCATTGGCGGCACCATCGGGGCGATGTTGCTGGGTAGCGGCGCTGAGGTGCTGTTCATTGCGCGGGGAGAGCACGGTCAGCGCTTGCAGGACGACGGGCTGCGGTTCATCAGCCCCAGCGGCACCACCCAGCTTGCTGTGGACGCGGCTCTGCACCCGTCTGAGGTGAAGTTCCGCAAAGGGGATGTGGTACTGCTGTGCGTGAAGTCACAACAGACGCAGGCGGCATTGGAAGATCTGCGCGCTGCGAGTACGGAGTTCCCTGAGCTCGCGGTGATCTGTGCCCAAAACGGTGTGCACAACGAATCCTTGGCACTGCGCTATTTTCGGCGAGTCTACGCAATGCTTGTGCTATTGCCGGCCACCCACCTAACTCCTGGTGAAGTGGTTTGCTCTGCAGCCAGCCCTGCCGGGGTGTTGGATAGCGGACGCTACCCTGGTGGCGTCGACCCCCTGGTCGAAACCTTGTGTGCTGACCTGCGCAGCGCAGGCTTTAGTGCCACCGCGGATGCTCGCGTCATGCGGAAGAAATACAGCAAGCTGCTAGCGAACCTAATCAACTCGGTGCAAGCCATGTTGCCGCTGAATCAGGTGGAAGCTGCGCCGGTGCAGTCGCTGCTGCGACAACTGCGGCAAGAAGCCGTTGATTGCTACACAGCGGCGGGCATCGAGTGTGCAAGCAAGGCGGAGTTTCAAGCCCTCGCAGCGCAGCTAAACTACCAGCCTGTGCCCGGGTTCGATCGCCTCGGTGGTTCCAGCTGGCAGAGCTTGAAGCGTGGTACCGGAGACATTGAAGCGGATTATCTAAACGGTGAAATCGTGCGCTTAGGTCGGCTGCATGGCGTCGCGACACCGGCCAACGAAGTCTGCCAGCGATTGGCGGTGTCTATGGCTCGAAGCGGCGCGCCTGTAAGCAGCCTTACGATCGCCCACATCCAACAGCACATCGATGCCCTCGGCTGATTAGTTCGGTTGCGCGTTCAAGGCCGGGACTTCGGCCTTGGGCTCTTCATGCTGAACGGGAGCAGGGCTGACACCCTCACCGGGTAGGTGCAGGCGCTTGGCGGGGGGTGCGCTAATGACCCCACGCCCGAGTTGTGCTCCGGGGCCGCTATGGGCATCGCAAGGTGCATAGGCAAACAGCGGGGACTGACCCGGACGTTCGCAGCGATACACCCGATGCTCGGCTGCTGGGGCTTGCGCGCTACAAAGGCATAGTGTTGCGCTAAATAGTGCGGCGCCAACGAGGCAGTGCCGCCCGCGGATCGAACATAGAGCTGCGAGGGTTAAACGTTTTACCGACGACGAATTCATTGGGGCAGTTTGCACCCACCCCGTAAATTTCGTGTGCGCCTCTTCCGAGCGCTGTGTCAGCTAGATGACAACAATCAGCCCAGCAATCGACGATGATCTGCCTGGTCAGAGTTTTCACCAACAAGGAAGTGCTGGTCACAGGGATGTGACATCACTTTCGCACGCCCGCTTTCTTACAGGCTGGCAAGCCAGTCGTCATCAGATCCATCGTTGATGCTTTCAAACAACGGCGTGCTCATGTAGCGCTCCGCGGTATCTGGCAACATCACCAGCATGACGCTGCCCTGGGGCGCGGATTCGGCGATTTGCAGAGCTCCGGCTAGGGTTGCACCGGCAGAAATCCCCACGAACAGACCTTCCTTTTGCGCGAGGTGGAGCGCGCAGTTGATGGCGGTCTCATCGGCGACGCTAACCAGGGTATCTAATACTTCACGGTTCAATACTCCAGGCACAAAGTCTGGTGCCCAGCCTTGAATCTTGTGCGGTTGCCACTCCTTGCCGCCTAAGAGCGCAGCGTTCTCTGGTTCAACGGCAATGATTTGCAGATCGGGTCTAGCCGTCTTGAGTACTTCACCAGCGCCGGTCAGCGTACCGCCTGTGCCCCAGCCAGTGACCCAATAATCTAGTCGCTCGCCAGCGAAATCTTTGAGGATTTCTGGGCCCGTGGTGTTGCGATGGTAGGCGGGGTTGGCGGGGTTATCGAACTGCTTGCTGAGGAACCAGCCGTGCTCGCTTGCGAGTTCCTCTGCGCGCCGGACCATACCGCTGCCTCGCTCAGCTGCGGGCGTCAGAATGACTTTGGCGCCTAGCGCTCGCATGATTTTGCGGCGTTCTATCGAAAACGACTCAGCCATGGTGGCTACGAACGGATGGCCGAGCACTGCGCAGACCATGGCCAGGGCAATACCGGTGTTACCCGAGGTCGCCTCGACCACGGTTTGCCCTGGCTGTAAGGCGCCAGAATCTCGAGCGTCTTTGATGATCGCGTAAGCCAGTCGATCCTTAACCGAGGCCAACGGATTGAACGCTTCTACTTTGGCGTACAGCGTCACATGCTCAGGACCCGTGCGGTGCAGGCGGACGATGGGCGTGTTGCCAATGGTTTGCAGAATGTTGTCGTAGATCATGGTGCGGGTTCTCGTTTGATTAGCTGTTTAGTGCGCCGCGCAGCGCTGCTAGAGCTTCTGCCATTGCTGGGCGGGCAGCAGCGACGGCGTCTTGCATGCCGAAAAAGCCATGTACTAGGCCGTCGTAGCGGCTGTGGCTCACTTGGTTTCCTGCCGTTCGCAGGCGCGCCACATAAGCTTCGCCCTCGTCCCTTAGCGGATCGAACTCTGCTGTTTGCACCAGCGCTGGCGGCAGGTTGGCCAGATTTTCCGCCTGTAGCGGTGCAGCATAGGCTTCTTTGCGGCGGGCGGGTTCGGGCACGTAGTGATCCCAGAACCATTGCATGGCCCGGGTGGTTAGAAAGTAACCGTCGGCGTTTTCGATGCAAGACGGCCGTTTGAAATCGGCATCCGTTACCGGGTAGATCAACAGTTGGAAGGCCAGCTCAGGGCCTTGTCGATCCCTGGCCTTTAAGGCGACCGCGGCCGCGAGGTTGCCGCCAGCGCTGTCGCCGCCTACCGCCAGGCGTTGAGGGTCAATCCCGAATTCAGTGCCGTTGTGGGCTACATAAGCGGTCGCAGCAAAGCAGTCATCCAGTGGTCCAGGGTAAGGGGTTTCAGGCGCCAGCCGGTAGTCCACCGACACCACAGCCAGCGCTGCTCCGGCGCACAGGCGGCGACAGGTTTCATCATGACTGTCGAGGTTGCCGACGACCCAGCCACCACCGTGGAAATAGACCAGACCTGCGCCCGACGGTGACTCGGGCTGATAAACGCGCACAGGGATGTTGCCCGCGCCGGTGGCCAGGCTGCGGTCTTCGACGCTCGCCACTGCAGTCGGGCTGCCGGGCGGAGCCATCAAGGGTAGGCCTCGCGCTTGTTCCGGAGTCATGGTAGAGAAATCCTCCATGCCCATCTCGGAAAGCATGTCGAGGAGTTGTTTGGTGTCTGGGTCCAGTGGCATAGGTGTCTCTTTAGTGGCTAACCCGAAGTGAATTGCAGACAGATTAGTGCTATTCGCCCTCGCGCCATAGTGCTCTTCCTCATATATGCTTAAGCCCATTGATTGAGGCATTGCTGCATGGCCAACCCAGGCATCTTGACCGTAATTCGCCAGAACCCGCTCTTCAAGGGGCTACCCGGGCAGTTGCACGAGCGCGTGGCAGATCTTTGCCAGACACGACGGCTCGCTAAAGGAGAGTTGCTGTGTCGCCAGGGCGAGCCCGGCAACGCCTTGTATGGGATCGTCTCAGGGCAAGTGCGCATCAGCGCCAACAGTGCTGATGGTCAGGAATTTCACCTCAACGTGCTTGGGCCCGGTGAAGTGCTGGGCGAGATCGCGCTGCTTGATGGCGGCGAGCGTACTGCCTCGGCGGCTGCAACCGTGGATTCGCTAGTGTTCGCCTTGCCTCGTGACACCTTCGCGCAGTTACTCAAAGACGAGCCCCAGCTGTCGGTGCACCTGTTGACGCTGCTTTGTGCACGCATTCGTTGGACCAGCGATATCGTTGAGGATGTAGCTTTTAGATCCGTGCCCATGCGCCTGGCTCGGCGAGTGGCGATCTTGGCGCGGCTACACGGCGAACAATCGCCAGAAGGCATGGTGCTGCGGCTGTCCCAGGCAGAGCTGGCGCAGTTTCTGAACGTTTCGCGCCAGGTCGTTAACGGCAATTTGCAGAACTGGCAGCGCATGGACGTCATCAAAGTTTCCCGCGGCAAACTCATCGTCAGAGATTTCGATGGGCTTGAAGCTGCTGCCTCAGAGGTACCTGAGTAGCGCTGGTAAGCCAGCGCTGTCCGGGTTCGTTACAATGGCCCCAGTGACGAGATGCGATCCCGCATACCAGTAAGAGGACAGAGGCAATGAAATGGCGCGGCGCTAGAAAGAGCACCAATGTAGAAGATCGACGCGGCAGGCCGATGAGCTCTGGCGTTAAAGTTGGGGGAGGTATCGGTGGCCTGGGCATTGTTGCCGTGGTGATCATGCTCTTGATGGGCGGGGATCCCATGCAGTTGCTAGGCCAACTTCTGGGCGGTGGTGGCGGTAGCGTTGCCAGTGCGCCGACCCAACGCACTGCGCCTTCGGCAGAAAGCGACGCGCTGGCAGAGTTCGCCTCGGTCGTTCTCGCCGATACCGAAGAAACTTGGCGCGCGTTATTCAAGCAGTACGGCAGCCAGTATCGAGATCCGACCCTGGTGCTCTATACCGGCGCAGTGCAGTCCGCGTGTGGTCGCAACAGCGCGGCAACCGGCCCGTTTTATTGTCCGGGCGATCAGAAGCTTTACCTAGATACCAGCTTCTTCAATCAGCTTAGTCGTATGGGTGCGCCGGGTGATTTTGCCAGCGCCTATGTCATTGGTCATGAGGTTGCTCATCATGTGCAGAACCTCACCGGCGTGTTAACCAAAGTTCGGCAGATGCAATCTCGGGTGAGCAAGACCGATGGCAATGCGCTGCAAGTGCTGGTGGAACTGCAGGCTGACTGTTATGCCGGGGTGTGGGCCAATCACGCCGAACGACAGCGAGACATGCTCGATCAAGGCGACGTTGAAGAGGGGCTGCGAGCAGCAGCGTCTATTGGCGATGATCATTTGCAAAAACAAGCCGGTCAACGGGTTCGGCCAGAGTCCTTCACCCATGGCTCTTCTGAGCAACGCGTGCAGTGGTTCCGAACCGGCATCAGCCAAGGGGATGTCGGCCAGTGCGACACCTTTGCCAGTGCTGGCGTTCGCCTCTAAGAGTGCTGCGACCGCTTGCTTGGCCACGCGCTGGATATAGTTACAGCACTGCGACGAGATCAGTCCGGGTCCCTCGCCGAGCGGCATGTGCGCGAGCGGGAGATCGCACAGGCTGAGAACCTGCTGCCGTTGCCCAACTCGCTCAGCGCACGTACTGAGGTGGTGCAACGCTGGTGGCAGACTGCGCAACAGCGGCAGGAGTTTGTTGCGGTACGCGCCGATCTCGACGGCCGAGCGTTGGATCGAGCCCGCAGCGCCGGTACGATCATTCTACTTCTGGTCGGCTGTCTGCTCGGCGCCGCGGTGAGCGCAGCGGCATTGCACTACGATGGCAGCGCACCGGTAAACCTCGTTAGTGTGTTCGCTGTGCTGGTGGTAATCCCGACCCTCATGCTGCTGCTAACGCTGTTGTTGTTGCCGGGACGCATCCGCGGCTTAGGCTGGTTACAGGACGTGTTGGCCAGCATAAGCCCCGGACAATGGTTTTCAGCTTGGTTGAATCGTCGCTATGCGAACGCTGACTTGGGATGGCGCGGACGCTTATCGCGCACTGCGGCCTTAACCGATGCCGCCCCTGGTGGCTACCGCACAGTGGCCAAGTGGCAATTGGTACTCTACGCGCAGATGTTGGCGCTTGGATTTTTTCTAGCGAGCCTGGCGACGATCCTGTTGTTAGTGACCTTTTCAGATATGGCCTTTGGCTGGAGCACGACCTTAGACGTGGCCAATGCCCGAGTCGTGGCCTGGGTCAGCGCGATTGTTGCGCCCTGGGCTCATTGGCTACCGATGGCGGTTCCCGATGCCCAGCTAATCGCCGACTCTCGGTTTTATCGAGCCGCGGCGCTTAGCCAAACCCAAGTGCAAGATTTGGGTCATTGGTGGCCATTCTTGCTGGCCACCGTTGTCTTCTACGGCCTGCTGCCGCGTTTACTGCTGGCGTTGTTGGCGTTCTGGCGCTTACGCCGATCGGAACAGCGCATGCTGTTGTCGCATCCACAAACGCGGCGTTTGTTAGAACGATTAAGCACTCCGGTAGTTGGGCATGCGGTTGATGTGGCAGAGACCGGTAGCGATCTGAAAACGTTCGAAACGAATCACGCAACGATGTCGAGCGGAGACGGCGACACTCGTTACTCTCTGCCCCCTGGGCACGTAGTGCTGATCAACTGGAACGACGCCGTTGACGAGACTGATCTTTCCAGCTGGCTGACCCGGCACTTTGATCAGCTGCCCCAAGAGCAATGGGCGCTTGGCTCGCAAACTGGTATGGCGGCTGAACAACAGCGCCTGGCGAGCATGCGGGCGGACGCCATCGTGGTTCTCACTAAATCCTGGGAGCCGCCATTGCTAGAGTTTCTTGACCTGACTCAGCGGCTAAAGGCCTGCGTTAACAACGCGGGCCCGGTATTGCTCATCCCCGTTGGAATCGCTGGAGCGAACCCAACGCCTGGCGATCTGGACATCTGGCGCCAGACTTTGGCCCGGAGCGACGACGTTCGTGTACGGTTAGCGGAGCCCGTTCGATGAGTGGCGCGGAGACAGTACCGCGCTTTGCTGTGATTGGACATCCGAACAAAGGCAAGAGCAGTATCGTTGCGACCTTGGCTGAAGATGACAGCATTCGTGTGTCGCCGGTGCCGGGTACTACTCAGCAAGCGCGTCGCTTTGGCTTCAGTATTGACGGTCGGGCTCTCTACCAACTGGTAGACACACCGGGTTTTCAGCGCGCCCGTGAATTGCTCAACTGGCTCGAGCAGCACGACTCTGCGGCCAGCGAACGCAGTGCGTTGGTCGCGGAGTTTGTGCAGCAGCACCGCGACGACCCTCGCTTCCATGATGAATGCGAGCTGCTTAAGCCCTTGCTAGAAGGCGCTGGAATTCTCTATGTGGTCGACGGCGCGAAACCATACGGTGCGGAGTACGAGCTGGAGATGGAAGTACTGCGTTGGACCGGCAGGCCACGCATGGCGTTGATCAACCTCATTGGCGAAGGCGACTACGTTGACGAGTGGCGCGCTGCGTTGGGTCAGTACTTTTCCATCGTCCGCGTATTCGACGCGGTGCACGCAGATTTTGATAAGCGCCTGGATCTGTTGCGGGGTTTCGCGGAGCTTGACGAGCACTGGAAGCCACAACTGAACGAGGCAGTGAGCGTGTTGCTCGCCGAGCGTGCGCGCCGCGTGCAGCGCAGCGCTGAGGAAATTGCCGCTATGCTCAGCGAACTGCTCGTTGCCCAAGCCACTAAGCCGATTGCTATGGAGGCGGAGGAAGACGCTGTGGCGCGGGACGCGCTGCAACAAACGCTGACGGAGCATCTCAAGCGCCAGATTCGTCAACGCGAGCGTACTTGTCGGCGAGCCGTTGCGCAGATCTACCGGCACTTCCAAGTGAACGAAGACCCTGACGCAGAAGGAGATGGGACGCCGAGCACCAGCGGAGCGCTACTGGCCTCCGAGCTGTTCGCCCAGGAAAGCTGGCGGCTGTTCGGCTTGTCGCGGCAGCAGTTGCTGGTCACCGGCGCGCTTTCTGGCGCCGTTGCGGGGAGCGGGGTGGACTTGTTGCTTGGCGGTGCATCGCTGCTACTCGGTGCCGGCATCGGGGCAGCGATTGGCGGCGCCAGCGCCTGGATCGGTGGCGATGAACTGGCGAAAGTGAAAGTGCTGGGCCAGCGCCTAGGTGGCAAAGTCATGCAGGTAGGCCCAGTGCGTGAGCCAAATTTTCCGTGGGTATTGCTGGGTCGCGCCTGGCTCCACCACAAACTGATCAGCGAACGCAATCACGCTCGACGCGAGGCGTTGGCCATGGATGCCAGCCTCGCTTCCCATCATATGGATGGCTTGCCGCGAGACATTAAGCGGCCGTTGGCCCGGCTATTTGCCAAGCTGCGCGCGGATGCTGATAGCGTTGTTCATCAGGCTGAGCTTACGGCGCTGGTGTCCAGCATTCTGGCCGCTGAGGTGCAACTGGATGCCACCGTACAATAGCGGCATGGATCAGGGCGCAGTAGAACAGAGCATCGAGCAGCTCGACGATCGGGGGCGTTACGCAATTTCACCCTGGGAGATCCCATGGCGCGGTTGGCGCGATGTAATATTACGGGTTAAGCATGAAGCGCAGCGGGACAACATCACCCTAGTGGCGGCGGGTATGGCCTTTTACGGCATGCTGTCGGTGGCCCCCTCTTTGGCCGCACTGATTTCGATCTACGGCCTGGTGGTTACGCCCGCTGATGTGGAGGCTCAGGTCACTGCCATTTCGACCTACCTCCCAGCGGATGCCCAGGCCATCATCGCAAGGCAGTTGCAGGACCTGGCTACAGCGAAGAAAGATGCGCTGGGTTGGGGCGTCGTGGTATCGGTAACATTGTCTTTGTGGAGCGCGTCTAAAGGCATGCGCTCGTTGTTCGGTGGGTTGAATACCGTCTATAACGAATACGAGCGCCGTTCCTACGTCTTTTTGTCCGCTCAGTCTTTGACGTTCACGCTACTGGCGCTGCTGCTGTTCGCGTTGATGTTACTGGTGCTGGGGGTCATTCCTACCGTGTTGAGTTTCGTAACCTTTTCCGCACCGGCAGAATGGCTGGTGCGTGTTGCCAGCTGGGTGGTGATTGCGCTGGTTGTGTTATTGGCACTCGCCATACTCTATCGCTTCGGCCCGTGTCGAACGCAACCCCGTTGGACCTGGGTGTCTTTCGGCTCCCTGTTTGCGCTTGTGGTATGGGCCTTGGTCAGCGCCGGGTTGTCCTGGTACGTCTCCCAATTCGATACCTATCAGAAAACCTATGGCGCTTTGGGCGCCGTAGTCGTCATGCTCATGTGGTTCTTTCTGTCTGCCTACGCAGTCTTGCTTGGCGCTGAATTGAATGCAGAGCTAGAACATCAGACACAAGTGGACAGCACAGTAGGTGAGCCTAAGCCGATGGGGCAGCGGGGTGCGCAAGTGGCGGACAACCTTGGCACCATTCCCAGTTGGCGCTATTTGGATCGCGACAGAGCCTCATGAGCCAGGCGGATCAACAGCGCTGGAATCAGCGCTACGCACAAGGAGCCTATTCCGAACGTACCCACCCCAGCGAGTTTTTGCGCCGTTGGTTACCAAAGCTTGCCCTTGGAGCCAACGCCTCCGCGCTGGATGTTGCCTGTGGTGCCGGGCGCAATGCCCTGTTTCTGGCTGCCAGCGGTTATCGCGTGAGCGCTGTTGATGGCGCCTCCGTTGCCATTGAACGTGGTCGCGCAGCGGCCCAAGCAGCAGGGCTTAGGGTGCAATGGCTGGTTGCAGATTTAGACGCCGGTGTGCCGCAGTCACTCGACTCCAAAGAGTCGGGCTTCGATCTGATCATCATGATTCGCTATGTGAACCTGCCGTTGCTGGCGCGGTTGCAGCAACGCCTGAAGCCCGGTGGTTATCTGCTCGTTGAGCAACACTTACAGACGGACATGTTGGTCGGCGGACCCCAACGGGCTGCCTTTAGGGTTCCGCGCAATGCCTTGCAGGAAGCAACCCAGGATTTGTGTTGCGTCGCCGCTGAGCAGGGATTGTTTGCAGACCCTGACGGCAAGCCCATGGCGCTGTCGCGTTTGCTGGCCCGCCGTCAGAATTAGACTTAGTCGCCGCTGTCGCCTTGTTCAAAGCTGGTCAGAGACAAGAACTTCCAACTGCGTCCATCGCGCACTAGGGTCTCGATGAGGCCCTCGACGGATCGTTTGCGTTGCTTTTCGTAGTCCTCGCGAACGACCACTGTGCTGTAGTGCGCAACGGCGGTATCACCGACTACGACTATGGCCGCAGGAAATAGCTCGTATTCTAGCGTTTTGTTTGTTTCTTCTGAGAACCTCGACCACTTAGCCATGGATTCGCCGTTTCGCGGTGCGGGCCACGCCGCTCCCCACGAGACGACGTCTGCATGGACATAGCTGCTCG
>JBPCXR010000039.1:0-2621 GCA_051027215.1 Pseudomonadales bacterium
GTGTGGCACCAGTGACAGAATTCGATGTGGTAGCGAGCCGCGCCGCAACGCGTGACTGCACCATCGATTCCGTCAAAGCAAAAGAGGCACGCACACTGTCATGTGCCCCTGACGCCAGAGTCAGCGTTCGTCTAATAATTCCTCGTGTGTGCTCAGGTGCCGTGTGTTCAGGTGCGGTGGGCGTAAGTTCGCTCCCGGTGACGGTTGTAACGAGGGCGCCCTCGTCGTCTCGATGTGAAAGGGTCGCAACTCCACGCACGCGCAGAGTCGGCTCATCCTTCACGCCGAGATATTTGTCAATTTCGAGCGCATCATCTCTTGCTTCAAAACCTCGAACACTGGCTGAAGAATCATCAAAGTCATTTTGCAGAATCAGCTCAACCGTGACATCAACCGGATCGGACCCGCTGTTGATGAATTCGTATTCGCACACGAGAGCATCAGAAGGAAGAACGGATTGCTTCGAACGGACCTGCAAAGTGGGAGACTCAAAACGAACTTCCCGAAAATCTGCACGACCGCGGTCCTCATTATCGGCAAGCGACAGGCTTGTGCCATCAGGGACCAGTGCTTTGACCGCAAAAGTCACCCCAAGCACTCTGTGGTAGAAAAACACCGAACCCGTTGATACAATCTCATTCTCGATGAGGCCACTCGTCGGCATCCACAGGACGCGCCCTCCCGAGCCGACAACGTCGGGGTCACTGGATCTGAACGCATCCAGCTTGGTCTCCGCAGAAACAACTTCAAACATCATTGACCTCAATATTCACTTCGAAAACTGACTCAGAAATAGTGGGGTCGAAATAGACTTATGGCGGCGGATCGAGTCAGTAGAACCCGAATCAACAGCCCTCGATTGAACCAAACGCGAATACCCCATGACAAGCCGGCTGAGCGGACCAGCGGTGGATCAAAATATTCGACGTATCAGCAAGAAAAACAAAATAGTCGCCCAATTGCTTGATGGTACCCGAGAACTGACTGATTGTCAAGGCAACAGAATGGCAAATACCTCGAAGAATCGAGCCGCCTAGTCCCGGAATGCCATAAAGCATTTACGGATAGTGACCGATACAGAGAACATCCCTGTTATCTAGATCCGCCTACCCAGAATGAAGGCACTATCCCCAATCCTCGCGGCAATGTTATTTCTAGCCGCCTGCGACAGCTCCACGTCCGAATCAGACAATGCCCTCTCTGGCTACTGGAGCTTCAATGATGAATTCACTGTAGACAACTCCGGTAACGGAAACGACGCAATTTCGCACGGTGCACAGTTGGACGATGGCGTCATTGGTAATTCAGCCAATCTAATGGGTTCTGGATACCTGGAGATTCCCGATAACGGCGATTTTGAGTCCTATGACAGGTCCTTTTCCGTCTGGATCTATAAATCAACCGCATCAATCTTCTCCGGATTTGAGGCGATCGCGTGGAAGGGACCTGAATCAGGAGCGAATCTGGCATTCTCCCTGGCGCTGGAAAATGTCGGGCCGCCGTTCAAAGTATCGCTAACAGCGGGTGACGGAGCTGATACTCTTGTCCGAGTCGAGGCCGATAGTCTCATCATGCCGGGCACCTGGTACCACCTGGTGGGAGTTGTATCCCAACTTGACGTCACACTGTACGTGAACGGCCGACAATCAGCTCGTGCAGATAACAATGGGAGCGTTGCCCGCAATACCGATCCAATCTTACTCGGAAGAGTGGCGGAATCAGCAAACGCGGCCCGGTACTTCAATGGCCGGGTTGATGAGGTTCGCTACTACGATCGTTCACTCGATGCCCGCGAAGCCTCAATACTGTTCGAAGACGGAAAATAATCGCTCGAAAACGTTTTCATTCCCTGTAAGCCTCTGTAACGCAATTCTCTAGCTGAACGCTGCGGAAACGCTTTCATGCGTTGAGCATTCGCCTGTTAGGTTGTACCGGTCGTATATTCTCCTCGAGAAGGGCACCGTGGTCTGCGATGTGCCTGATACGGTTGATCCACAAACCGACTTGCGGAGGTCGCACTCTGTCGCCTACTAGTGAGTGAAGCCTTCATCCGACTACGTCTGCGACTTGCATCCTCTGCCAGATTGGTACGTATTGGTCGAGACACATACTGTCGGTAGGGGCGCGACGACTAGGAAATGGTTCTTCAACCGGTCAGGGCAGCCGACAGATTTTTTCTCCAGAGGACGACACCCTGGCGAGGGTTTTTACGCTTTACATGTAAAGCAGCTTTAGCTATAAAGCATGAAAAAACAATATCCAATTAGAACTGCCAACGAGAATTGCCATGAGTACTGGCAAGAATCAAGGATTTTCGTTTCCCGGACTCGTAGCAGATCGTTGGCGGAGATATCGTAGTAGAACTGGTTCCGATTTGCTTGCTTGATTGCCGCCTGATTTGGGCTCGCGGCAGCAAGATTTGACCACCACATTGTGCAAGCAACTTCTGGATCGGAGGCTCATCACAAAGATGAGTGAGCCATGTTTCCAGAAAAAAACGTTCCTGACACTAAGGGACATTCTCGAAACCGCCTTAGGCCAACCATTTTAGCAGTGCTAATCGAATCAACATCAACTACTAGTCACGCCGACACGATTGTCACGCGTCCACTTCGTCCCAC
>JBPCXR010000040.1:0-60397 GCA_051027215.1 Pseudomonadales bacterium
GTGGACCTCCACCTCGACGCTGACGGCAGCCTCTGGGTAGCAACCCGATCGGGTTTGAATCGCTACGATCCTGATGACGAGCGTTTTGACCGGCACCAGCTGAACAACGCCAAAGCCTTCGCCAATGCTCAATTGACCGCGGTCCTGCACGACGCCACTGGGGTACTGTGGATCGGCACTCGTCGCAACGGCTTGTTCGCCGTAGACGGCGAATCCCTGCGACACTTCTCTGCCCAAGTCGACAACGATGCCAGCGTCAGTCAAGGGCTCCCAAGCAATAAGATCACAGCACTGGCGGAAGACGGTAAAGGCAACCTCTGGGTCGGTACAGACGGCGGTGGCTTTGCTCGCTTTGACCGTCGAACCGAGCACTTCGTTATCTATCGCGCAGAACCGCAGGGCCTCAGCAGCGATCACATCACTCGGCTATACGAAGATCCGCAGCAGCGTCTATGGGTCGCAACTCGCGATGCAGGCTTGAATTCGTTCGATCCCAATACCCAGACGTTCACCCAATTTCGCGCCAGCGACGACGATCCGCACAGCCTCAGCAGCGACGCCGTCACCGATATTCTGAGCGACAGCAATGGCTCGATCTGGGTTGCCACCGAAGCGGGTCTCAACGAGCTAACCGCTGCAGGCCGCTTCGCCCGCTATCTAGCAGACCCCCGAAATGCTGCGGGCTTGCGTTCCGACCACATAGCTCGCTTGCACCAAGACAGCGATGGCGTGTTGTGGATCGCCACTGACAAAGGCATCGAGCGCTGGAACTACCTAAGCGATACTTTCCGCTACCTTGGCCAAGCGCACAGTGAACAGCGGGTATCGGCGGTCACCGAGTGTCCTGACGGGCAACTATGGATCGGTACGCGCAGCAAAGGCATTGCCCAGGTAGCTCGGGATAGCGGCGCACTCAAGTTTGTTCCCGCCCACGCCCGAAAGGTCAGAGCACTGCTGTGCGACTCAGGCGGCACGCTTTGGGTGGGCACGGCAGACGCCGGACTGCAGCGTCTTGCGCCAGGTACTGACACCCAGAGCGCTACGCTGGTGCCGGTCACCGCAGCGCTCGGCCACCAGAAGATCAGCACCCTGGCGAGCGATCCGAGCGGCACGCTTTGGGCCGGCACACCAGACAAGGGTTTGTTAGCCCTTGATCGCGATGCCCAGGGGACATTGCAGCTGCGTTTGTTTCACGCAGATTCACAAAGCAGAAGCAGCTTGGATAGCAATCAAGTTACCGCGCTGTTCATCGATGCAGATCAACAGCTCTGGGTCGGTACGGGTAACGGCCAAATATCCCTATTTGACGCTGACAGCGAGGAATTTAGTGCCTATTCGCTGAACAGCGACCGAGGTCAGCGCGCTCCGGCTGATCTCTTACAGAGCAAGAACGGCGACCTCTGGATCGCTACCAGCGGCAGCGGCCTGCTGCGCTGGCCCGCCGAACAGCGGGCACGCAACGAGGCCAGCTTTACCCATTTCACCAAAGCTAGCGGCTTACCCAGCAACCATCTACGGGCGCTACTGGAAGATCAAACCGGGCAGCTGTGGGTTAGTAGCAATCGCGGCATGGTTCGTTTTGATCCAGCAACGCTAAAGCTGCGCCATTTCGACCGCATGAATGGTCTGCGCGGCGATCAATTTTACCCGGCCGCCAAGCTCATCAGCCGTAACGGCCAGTTATTGTTTGGCGGAAAAAAGGGTTTGATGGGCTTTTACCCATCTGCCATTTCGCAACTGAAGTCGGAGCCTCGGCTAACTTTGTCGGCACACAACCGCAGCGCTCAGTTGCTGCGAACCTTCAGTCACGTCGAACAGCCAGCATCTTTGACCTTGCCTGCCAGCACAGACTACGTGGAATTTCGCTTTGCGGCGTTACAGCATGTGGCCGCTAATCAAAACAACTATCAGTACCAACTAGAAGGTTTCGATCAATCCTGGCACAGCCCCAACGCCAGCCAAAGCGCCATCTACACGAGCCTGCCAGCGGGAGACTATGTGTTCAGAGTGCGCGCCTCCAATCCGGAAGGCATCTGGGGAGACCAGGGCGCCAGCGTCGAGTTGCAGATGCTCGCCCCCGTGTGGCGCAACAGCACCGCCAAGCTCATATACACCTTACTTGCAGTGACGTTGCTCGCCTATCTGTTTGGCAGCTGGCGACGCGAAGTGCAACGACTGCGATCCTCGCGCCGCAATCTAGAAATTCAGGTCGAACATCGCACTGCAGAGCTCGAAGAGCGGAACCGGCAGCTACAAGAGCTGAACGTGCGTTTGCAGGAAGCCAGCATCACGGATCCGCTTACCGGATTGCTGAACCGACGAAGCTTCTATGAGTTTGTTTCCCGCGAAGTGGCGCGGGTGGAGCGCAGCTATACTGGACACGGAGACAATGCGCCGGCGTTGGATGACCCGAATCGACGCCTGTTGTTCTTCATGATGATCGATTTGGATGCGTTCAAACCCATCAACGATACCTTCGGACACCATACCGGTGACCACACCCTAGTGCAGGTCAGCGATCTCCTGCGCGCCTGTGCACGGGACGCCGACACCGTGTTCCGTTGGGGCGGCGATGAGTTCCTTGTCATCGGTCAGGTAAGCAGCGAAGACGACATGGTGCTACTGGCCGAGCGCTTTCGTAAAACCATTGCCGAACACCGCTTCGATCCGAAGTACGGCAAGGCTCTGCGCTTATCTGCCAGCATCGGGGTGGCGCCCTATCCGTTCTGCCCAGGTAACCCGGGCATCGCCGCCTGGGAGCAAGTGGCCGACGTCGCCGATTTGGCGGCGTATCTTGCCAAGACTCACGGCAAGAACGCCTGGGTCAGTACCCGCGGCGCAGAAGACTTGACAGCCATGCAGATGCAGCGGGTGAAGGACAATTTCGAGCTGTTGATCGAAACCCGCAAGATCATCGCCACCTCCTCGGAAACCACCATCCCCATACCAGGCGCCACCCGTACCCCTTAAGCACTGCTGGTAACCCATTGCTGGCGGCTCCTTTATAATCGAAGGGAATTACTCGGTGGCACTACCATGTCAGAAACACAGCATCATCGGCTCATCGTTCTCGGCTCCGGTCCAGCGGGCTATACCGCAACCCTCTATGCCTCACGGGCGAACCTGAAACCAGTACTCATCACTGGAGTAGAGGTGGGCGGACAGCTCACCACCACCACCGAGGTCGAGAACTGGCCTGGAGGCCATGCTGAGCTCCAAGGGCCGGAGCTCATGCAACAGATGGCTGAACACATCGAGCGCTTTGACTGCTCGGTGATCAACGATCAGATACACACGGCGGCCTTGGGTCCAGCGGACCAGGCCCGCACCACGCCCATTCGGCTGGATGGGGACGACCGCAGCTACACTTGTGATGCACTGGTGATCGCCACCGGTGCGTCGGCCAGGTACTTAGGACTCCCGAGCGAGGAAGCCTATAAAGGTCGCGGCGTCAGCGCCTGTGCAACCTGTGACGGCTTTTTCTATCGCGGTAAGGACGTCATCGTTGTGGGCGGTGGCAACACGGCGGCCGAAGAAGCGTTGTACCTGTCAAACATCTGCAGCACCGTCTATCTAGTCCATCGGCGCGATGAGCTGCGAGCAGAAAAGATTCTTCAAGATCGAATCTTCGCCAAAGACAACATCAAACCGGTGTGGAATCACAACTTAGTGGAAGTATTGGGCGATGATGCGGGGGTCACAGGCGCTCGTCTAGAACATACCGCTGGCGAGCGCCAGGATATGGCGGTTCACGGGGTTTTTATCGCCATCGGCCACACCCCTAACACCGGTATCTTCAACGAGCAGATGGATATGAGCGGCGGTTACATCCGCACCTACAGCGGCCTCGACGGCAACGCCACAGCCACTAACGTCGCCGGCGTATTTGCCGCCGGCGACGTTTCCGATCACGTCTACCGACAAGCAATTACTTCAGCGGGCTTTGGCTGCATGGCGGCGCTCGATGCCGAGAAGTATCTCGATGCCCTTTGAGGTTACCTACCAAGGCAGCGTCAACCGCTGGGAATGCGACGAGAATGACCATCTAAACGTTCGCTTCTACCTGCATAAAGTGCATCAGGGATTGATCATTGCAGCGCAAAAATTTCGCTTGCTGGATCATGCGAGCTCTGGCGCGTTGCTCGACGGGTTGCGATGCCATCATATTCGCTACCTACGTGAAGCCCGTATTGCCGTACCGCTGATCGCCGACTGCGGCATTGTTGCCTGGAATGCGCCACATTTACAGCTGCTGTCACAGCTTCGACATACGCTCACCGGCGAGTTGATGGCTACCTTTGTCAGCGACTTCGAGCTCAGTTCTGAACAATGCTCGCAAGTACAGAAGGCCGCGCCATTCCACTACGTCGAGATCAGCGAACAAGCGGCGCCTCGCGGTGTACCTGCCCAGGTGAGCGAGTATGCGGTACTGAATGCAACAGCAGCCTTGGAACACGGCTATCGACAGGTCGGCGCAGGGGTAATTGCCGCCGATGAGTGCGACGAGCAAGGTCGGATTCTGCACTGGCACTACATGGGGCGCACCTCCGACGGAATGCCAAATTTCTGGTCGGCCACCCAGTCCGTAGATGAGCTGGATGCGCGCAGCGATGGCTATGTTGGAGGTGCGGTACTTGAGTATCGAATGCAGTTTCACCGCCGCTTAAGCCGCGGTGACGCCTATTTGCATCTCGCTGCAGTGGGCGAAATCGGCAACAAAACCCAGGGCATCTCACACCTGTTCTACCATGTCGCCAGTGGCCAGCTGGCCATGAGCGCCGAAGCCATGGGCATTAGCTTAGATCTGCAAACACGCAAATCTGTAGCCATTCCCGCGGACCGCAGGGCCCGGATGCTGGCAATGCAACGTCGGCCGCTGCAAGCATGAGAGGATAGTTGGCGTGACATTCTTAGAACCCATAAAATACTAGGTAGTCAGCACAGCGTCCGCGCAGCGATCATCGGCTCGTAGACCCACAGGAATCCCCAATATGACCACTGACCTCTCTGACGAGCAGCTTGCCATCCAGGAAATGGCCCAGCGCTTTACTGCCGATGAGATAACACCGCATGCCGGTGACTGGGATGAACATGCCACCTTTCCCTTGGACACCATTCGCAAGTCCGCAGAGTTAGGGTTCGGTGGCATCTACGTCGGCGAAGAACACGGCGGCGTTGGTCTCGGCCGCACTGAGTCAGCGCTGATCATCGAAGCCATGGCCTACGGTTGCCCTTCCACGTCTGCATTTATTTCCATTCACAACATGGCCGCCTGGATGATCGACAGCTACGGCAATGCCCAAGTTCGCGCCCGCTTCGTGCCTGAGCTGGCGAGCATGGAAAAGATTGCCAGCTACTGCCTCACCGAGCCAGGCGCGGGCAGTGATGCAGCTTCCCTAAAAACCAAAGCTGTGCGCGATGGCGATGACTATGTGATCAACGGTAGCAAGGCTTTTATCTCTGGTGCAGGTGCCAATGACATTTATGTGTGCATGGTGCGCACAGGCGACGACGGGGCCAAAGGCGTGTCTTGCATCGTGGTGGAAAAAGACACACCGGGGCTATCGTTCGGCGCCAATGAACGCAAGCTGGGTTGGCATTCACAGCCTACTGCCAGCGTAATATTCGACGATGTCCGCGTGCCGGCGGCCAATCTGGTAGGCAAAGAGGGCGACGGATTCAAGATCGCCATGGCTGGACTCGATGGTGGGCGTTTGAACATCGGTGCTTGTTCTTTGGGCGGCGCAGAGCGTTGCCTGGACGAAGCGATCGCATATACCCAGGAGCGTAAGCAGTTCGGCAAGTCCATCGCAGATTTTCAAAACACCCAATTCATGCTGGCAGACATGGCAACCCAGCTGGCCGGGGCCCGAGCTCTGTTGTATCAAGCAGCTCAGAAAGTCACCGAGAATGCGCCAGACAAAACCAAATTCGCCGCAATGGCGAAGCTGCTAGCCACTGAGAGTGGCTCGAAGGTAGTGAACGATGCGCTACAGCTGCATGGCGGCTACGGCTATCTACGGGATTACCCTATAGAGCGCTTCATGCGCGACCTGCGGGTTCATGAGATTCTCGAAGGTACCAGCCAGATCATGAAGCTGGTCATCAGTCGCAATCTATTGGACTAGCGGCCGCTGCGAACAATAGTCAGCACGCGCCAAGCAGGCTGCCTGCTAACATAGCGCTTCGATCACCAAGGAGCGCCCCATGAAGGTCAACATCGAATTGGATCTAACGCCGGAAGAAGCCAGGCGATTCTTTGGCCTGCCTGATATCGCACCGCTTCAGGACAAACTCATGGAACGGGTGCAACAGCAGATCGAAGCCAGCGCGGACCCTGCTTATCTTGGCAAACTTGCCTCCCAGCTGGTAACTGGAGGCATGCAAAGCGTCGATTCCTTCCAGCGAGCTTTCTTTGACATGGTGTCCAACAGCAGCAGCAAAGACAGCACCAACAAATCCAAGGACTAAAGTCGATGGCTCAGGCTTTCAGCGGTTTACGCATAGTTGATTTCACCCAGGTTCTAGCAGGGCCCTTCGCCACCCAGCAACTAGCATTGCTTGGCGCGGAGGTCATCAAGATCGAGTTGCCCGGCAATGGCGACATGACCCGGGCACTCACTGTGGGAGGCAATGCCGGCGATTCGAGCCCCGGGATGACTGCCTCGTTCATGACCTGCAACCTTGGCAAGCGCAGCATCACCCTCGATTTGAAAGCGCCAGCCGCTGGGGAAGTCGTGCGCCGCTTGGTAGCACAAGCCGACGCCGTGGTTGAAAACTTTAAGCCAGGAACCATGGAGCGTCTGGGCTGCGGTTACGAAGCTTTGCGGCAAATCAAACCCGACCTCGTCTACTGCTCCATATCCGGCTACGGCCAAAGTGGCCCAAAATCCGGCTTGCCG
This sequence comes from Pseudomonadales bacterium, assembly GCA_051027215.1. GTDB lineage: Bacteria > Pseudomonadota > Gammaproteobacteria > Pseudomonadales > Azotimanducaceae > CALHVX01. The sequence continues at coordinate 6,903 of JBPCXR010000040.1, forward strand.
GCATTTGACGGCGCGATTCAGGCATCCTCCGGCATGATGTCTATTACCGGTCACCCGGAATCTGGTCCAACTCGAACGGGTTTTTTCGCGGTAGACATGTCCACCGCGCTGCACGCGGCGTTCGCTCTCAGCGCGGCGTTGTATCGCAAGCAAGCCACTGGTGAAGGCCAACGCTTGGACGTCAGCATGCTCGACACAGCGTTGATGATGCAGGCCCCACAGGTGGCAAGCACCGCGCTTACCGGACGCATGCCGACGTTAAACGGCAACTCTTCCCCAACCCGAGAACCCACAGCGAATGTATTCCCAGCCACGGACGGCTTTTTACAGATTAGCGCGCTGAAAGCACCGCATATTCACGCGCTGCTGGTTGCTATCGATCGCGAAGACCTCACGACGGATGCTCGATTGGCGACGACCAGCGCAAGAATCGAGCATGCCGATTTCGTTCGGCAGGCGCTAAGCAGCGCGCTGTCGCAGCAACCACTGGCCCATTGGCTTTCGATTTTCCACAAAGCCGGCATTCCCTGCGCGCCCATACAAACGCTAGCAGAGGTGAGTGAGGACCCACAGCTGGATCAGCGCGACATCCTGGTGCCGTTGCCGCACCCTAAACGAGACGGGATGACTCAAGTCGTCGGACCCGGACACAGCGCTAACGTTGATGCCCCGGATGTATCCAGACCACCGCCTGCCCTGGGGCAACACACCGAAGAAATTTTGCGAGAAATCGGCTACGACAGTAACGCCATTGCCGCGCTAATGCGCGACAAGATCGTCTGACTAGGACGCCGGTTACCCCAGCGCTTTGTTCCACTGTGCCACGCGCTCCTCATGGCCACTCAAGTGGGCAGCGGCGTCACCTTCAACATCAATGCCTTCGATGCTATCGCCTTGAGCGATGCTGTTGACTACCGCCTGATCGGCATCGCCCTGTACCGCACCGAAAATCGTATGTGCGCCATCGAGCCACGGCGTGGGCACATGGGTAATGAAGAATTGTGAACCGTTGGTGCCTGGACCTGCATTGGCCATAGAGAAGCGGCCGGGCTTGTCGTGTTTAAGCGCAGTCGTACACTCATCCTCAAAGCGATAGCCTGGGCCACCGGTGCCGGTGCCTTGAGGGCAGCCCCCTTGAATCATGAAGTCATCGATCACACGGTGAAAGCTCAGACCATCGTAGAACCCGCGCTGTGCCAGGTTCAAGAAATTGGCAACGGTGACTGGTGCCTCTTCCGGAAACAGGTCCAGGTGAATATCACCCTTGGTAGTGCGCATGGTTACACTCAAATCGCTCATACAGATGTCCTGAATTTGGGGCCAAAAGACACAGCAGCCGACTCTGGCCGCGCTGTTGGCGACAGTTTGACCGATGAGTTCAGAAATGACCAGGCAGTGGCTTGCTGTGCCAGCCTATGAGCCAATCAGCGCTAAGAACAATAGAGGGTGACGCCAGACGACCAGAAGCCCGGGAGTGCTTACTCCACCAGCTCGCACACCTCTTCGAATAGCCCGTTGCGCTCTTCAGAGACGCAATCGTAACGGGCGGCTCGGCGTTCTAGATCCCGTTTGCGATGATCTACCTCTACCTGCACCCGGTCTACCTGATCCACCTCGGCGACGTTGCGAGCGTTAGTAAAGTTGTCGACTATTTTCGGCGTGATCAGAACTACGGTTTCGGTATTGACGTTCGTCTGTTCCTGGGATGAGAACAGATGCTTGACCATTGGCACTCGGCCAATCAGTGGTACCGAGCTACGGCTTTGCGCGGCCGTGTGTTTCATCAATCCGCCGATGAATACTGTTTCGCCATCTGGCACTACCAGGCTGGTGGTGACTTCTGTGGTGGTTTGCGAGGGCACGCCAAAACTGTCGACGGTGCCGTTACTGACTTCGGGATGAATATTCATCATGATCCGGCCGTTCGTGTCGATATGCGGAGAAACTCTCAGTATTACGCCGGACTCTAGAAACTCCACACTTTCGGTGGTCACCTGGTTGATGGTCGTGGTTACCTGGTAGCCACGTCGATCACCGATGATCACCGAGGCTTCCTGATTTTCGAGCGCCAACAACGTGGGCGTAGACAGAGTTTGAACTCGCCCCTGCTGCTCCAGCGCGTTCAGAGTCACCTCCACGTTGGGCGTAGCCAGGTCGAAGAACAAACCGTTGGAGTTGGAGCTGCCCGGCCCCGAGAGACCTTGAGTCCCCACGGTACCGCTGCCACCATCGCTGTCAAAGAGCTTGGCCCAGTCGAGGCCAAACGACTCTTCATCATTCAACGTGACTTCCAGTATCTTCGCTTCGATCAAGATTTGTTGAGGCATCTGATCGACCTCGCGAATCAGCGCTGCAAGTCGTCGCACGGTGCCAGGCTCATCTTCTACAACGATGAGCTTGCGCTCGGGGATTGCCGTCAACTGGCCGTAGCTCGAAAGATACGGTTGCAGCAGCGTAGCAACCGCGGACGGATCGGCGTAATGAATCTCAAAACTCTTAACATCGGTTACCGTGCTGTGCCCGTACTTACCGACTTCCGAGTGAGGTACCACGAAGTAGGTAGTACCCCGTCTATCCACGGCATAACCTGCCGCATTGGCGATCGCATGTATGGCTTCAGCAATACTCACATCGTAGAGATTTAGGGACAGGCTGCCCTGCACGCCAGAGCCAAGCAGGATGTTGATCCGATGCTTACGCGACATCATCTCCATCACTTCGGCTATATCAACGTTGCGAAAATTTAAGGAGAGAAGCTCCCGATCAGCATCGTAGCTGATCTGCGGCGCAGCGGCGTGCAAGCTGGGCGGGACTAGGCCCAAAATTAGCGCAAGCAAACAGATTTGCGTCAACGAATTATTCATGGATCTGCACGCTCTTCTTTGGGGCGGACGTATAGACGCAACCGTTGGCCGCGATGGTAGAAGTCCGCGCTGTGTTCCTGCACCGCCAACAGGCGATAGCCGAGCGCGGATTCCTGCTCGGACAATATATGGCCTTCTAGGTTCGCCATCGAACCTCGTGGCGCTCGCAACACCGCGCGCAATCGCGGCGCAGCACTGGATCGCACGTAATTGTTACTGCGACGATGGTGCCCGCCTTGTTTTACCGGCTGAACACTCTGCGGTTTGAACGGATTAGGTCGATCGTCTGCACCCAGATCAGCCTGAACTCCACAGGCTATGAGTGCGCCTGAAAAAGCGACGACCAGGAGCATTAGCAGCTTAGCAGTGTGCATTAGACCGATCCCCCCAGCCGATGGTAGGAGAGAATTCGAGACTTCGTCCGTAAGCGCTCACCTTGAGCATCCTCTGGTTGCCAAGTGAAAGACGACAGCACCGCAATGGACTGTTCGCCATCTAGGGCTTCGAGCCATCGCGCGCACTGGCTGTAGCTACCCACAGCTTCCACGTCGAACTGCAACACCAGCAATCCATCGTCTCTGGTATCGCGCTCTGGCTGTACCTTAGACAATCGAACACCCGCCTGCTGCGCCTGAGCATGCAGCTGTTGCAATACCCGTGATTCAATTTCACGCGGTGGCATCGGGTCTTTCCCGCCGCTAAGAGCGATGCGAAGCACTTCGTTCTCCCGCGTTAATGCTTCCAGATCGCTCTGTTTTATTGTGGGACCGCGCAACTGCTGCTTATGCATGGCGATTTGCGTTTGCAGCGCCTGCTGAGCGCGATACTGTGGCAGTAATCCATAGGCAAGGATTGCGGCAATGGCCAGCGTGCAGCTGCACTGGGCCAGCAACCGTAGCTGCTCATAGCTGAGTGTTCGTAGCGGGTTCTTCATGAGCTCGCGAGCGCCACTTCGAGCCGAAACCGCACCTGGCGGCGTTCCTGCTCCGACCCTTCCGTAGCAGCCGAAATTCGGACATCGGCTACCACCGTTTCCGCCAACAGCGCGTCAACAAAGGCCGACAATGCACCGTGATCCGCGGCTTCACCGCGCAGCTGAACGCGATTGCTGGTCTGTTGGGCCGTAGTAATCCGGTTAAAATCCCATTGTCGTAACCATACCGGATAGTCCACGCTGGCTTTCTCTATCACTCCCAGCAGCACGGTGGTTGCGCCGCGAGACTGCAGCGCTTCCAAGGTCTTGGACTGTTCTCGTAACGCCGTGTGTACCGCTCTGAGCGCTTTGTATTGACTGGCACGCGCGCTCGCAGCGGTGGTGGCCGTAGTAACCTGGGCAAGCTGCGCCTGAGCACGCTCGTTCAAGCTATGCATAAGCGCCAGCACAATGCTGCCAATCACCAGCGCGGCCACCAGGGTCAGGCCCCAGTAGCGCAGCAGCCGCTGCACAACAATCTGCTGTCGATAGCTTGCGGGAATGAGGTCAAACTCGTTCATGCGGCACTGGCAACCTTGGAACTCGCAGGGTTACGGCTGTGCTCCGCCTCTTCTGTACTCTGCAAGCCGTACAGAGCCAACCCCGTAGCCACCGCCAACTCCGGCATCCCTGGCACCTTAGCCTGAGAGCCCTTGGCCGCTCTGAAGCCGACAAAAGGATTCGGCACCGTGCGCACTGGCACGTGCAGTAGATCGCTGAGATAAGTTTCACACCCGGGCCAGCGCGCCAGGCTTCCCAGCAAATAGATTTCATTGCGGGCGCCACCGGTGCTCTCTGAGCTAGCGAATACCAATGCCCGCTGTATTTCTCGAACGAGGCCATCAAGGCTGGGGCGCAAAACCTCCGCTAACATGGCATCACCACTGAGATCGGGATCAGCGCCCCAGCTGCTGGGGTCGAGGTTGGCATCGCCAATGGTTTGCATGGCCAATGCCTCATCCATTTTCAACACCGCAGCAACATGGGCAACAGCGGTATTCTCGCCGAACTCCACTTGTTCATCGGATAACAGCCGACCACCAGCAACGAGGGTCAAGTAGCTTTTTTCTCGGCCGCAGTTCACTACCAAAACGTTGTCGCTGCTGGCCTGCTGTTGCAGGTGCGCGACTAGGCGGCGAATGGCGATTGGGCCTATCTCAAGACAGTCAACTTCCAGCTTGCAGCTGCGCAACAGGTCCAAGTAGCGAGTTACCGTTTCTCGTCGACACATGGCAACCAGTGCCAAGTTCTGGCGACCGCTGCCTTTGTTTTCGACCGGTAGGTAGTCAAGCACGAAGTCTGCAAGGCCCTCGCCAATGCGCTCTTGCATGAGCGCGACAATGGCTTGATCAGTGCTCTGGCCATCACCTACCTGATACGTTAGTGGCATCACCCGCACCATGCTCGATGGCATGGCCGCGACCACTCGGCGGCCGCGAAACCGACCGGCTGCCAGTGCTTGCTTCAGGCTGCGCTTGAAGATCTCCGGGCGGTCGAACAGCTCTGCATTGGGCAGCCCCGTCGGCGCGGAACCGAATCCGCCCACAGCCAGTTCCTGGCCAGCTTTTCTCAACTGCACCAGATTGAATTGGGTAAGGCTCAGCTCGACGCCAATAGCGCCATGGCGCCGAGGGCGTCTAGCACGGCTAATCAGTCCTTTGAGTTGCATACCTGGTGTTGCTTCCTGCTTCCACAGAGTCCGGTCTCACCGGCTGATTATGGCTGCCAGGCCAGGCTCAGTTCGTGGCTGTGTTAGCGGAAGTGGGAACTCGCTGCAATAGCTATTCAGGCCGTGACGCAGGTCACGCTGCTTTGGTGATTCGCAGCCAGTCAAACACAGCCGAGGGCACAGTTACAGCGGTAACTAATCGTCAATTCTGGGCGCTCGGATGCCGTCGGTTCCTCCCGGGTGCGGTAATGTCGGTCATCGCTGTTCGCATGGTGAAAGGATCTGATCAATATGCCGTAATTCGCGACCCCACCATGCCAGAGTCGCGCCAATCTCGTGAGATCGAGTAAGTGCACACCTTCAGCGCTGTCGACAAACTTCAAATACGGATAGGGGTCGTAATCGCCACCCTCAGAAATCCAAAAACCAAAACCACCAGAGGCAGCCTTGTACCAGCTCGCTTGGTATTCGTTCCAATCTCGCATTATGCGGTAGGCACTGTCTGGGTCCGAATCCTGACCGTGGTTATTGTCTAAAAACAGTTGCAGACTCGCCGCCGCAATGATCGCCGAGCTCGGTACGGTACTGATATCGAAGCGCAGCAACGCACGCTGATCGCTGAGAGTGTCGGTCGCCTCAGACAGCATATCTCGATTACTGCCAAAATTTGATCCGGGACTCGCCTCGGTAATTTTTGTATCGGCAACGGTTCCTAGGGTGATCGAACTACTGGTGCCATACATGTCTACCCGGCGCGTGCGCACGCTCTGCTCACCGCTAGCATGAACAGCAGTAACGGTTAGGTTCACTGGCGACGAGCTTGAGGAATCCAAGGTGGCACTATAAGTTACAGCGCCAAGCGTGCCGCCCAGAGTTCCATAGCCCGTACACTGATCGTTGTCATATAGATTCCGCAAATTATGCTCAACGCCGGCCTCCAGAACAGTGGCCAATTGCGTTGTTTCGTATTTCGTTTGGGCGTCCACCAGCGCCTGTCCGCTTCCCGAAAACAGCGTAAGCGTCGCCGTCGCGACCATGAGCAACGCCATAGACACAACCAACAGTACGTAACCCTGGACTCGGCGCTTCACAGATTGGCTCCTAAGCGCAATCGCGCGCTTCGAGTGAGCATCTGACCCGATGCATCACTCAAGGACAGCGTAATTTCCAGTAACTGGGGATCATCCTGAGCATCGCTCAGCAACCTGATCCCAAAGAAACTGACGTTGCTCGTGACGATGGATTCGACGTAATCATTACCGGTTATTGAGAGATCGCCGTTTTCATCCCAAGGCACCGGTATCCGCTCAATGAGGTCGCTGTCATTGATGAAGAACACCCTAGCGTCTAACCAATCTTCATTGCTTAGACCGTCTTCGTCGTCATCGTTGTTATTGCCTTCGTCAATGGCTCCATCTCGGTCATCGTCTATACCTGCTATACCAGCGCGATTATCGGCATTCATGTCGCTCCAGGGATCTTCGTCGATGCTACCGTCACCGTCATCATCCACGCCGTTCACCGGATCCTCTTCGAGGGTGAACAGCTCGTCGTCGTCGCCACTCCCAAAGTCCGACTCATCAACTTCACCATCGCCATCGTCGTCGATCCCGACGACACCAGTTTTTCCGTCGTTAGTGATGTCACTTGACCAGTCCTCATCCACTCGACCGTCGCCATCGTTATCCGCATCAGCGATACCGTCGTAATCCAGATCGATCTCGGGATCTTGAGCCACGGCTAAGGCAGCGGTAGCAAAGGTGGATCCCGCAGGGGGAGCTTGAGCCGGCACGAACTGTTCGCGAATGTGCTCAGTAAACTCGGTGAATGAGCGATCGTGCAGCGGCACCAGCAAGCGTTCGCTGCGAGTGATCGCCTGCTCGATGCGGCCCAACGCAAACTCAGCATCGATGGCTAGCGCCCGCTGCACCGCCTGCCGATCAGATGCACTGCCAATTATCATGCCGGTCCCCGCTAGGCTGGCCAGTAGCACACTGGCAACGCCCACCGAAACCATTAACTCAACGAAGGTAAAACCCCGACAGTTCACAGCAGTGCACGCAGGGTCTGGTAATCCACATCACCGCGCTCAGTGCGTACCCGCAGCCACAACAGCCCGGCATCGCCACCGGTAAGCGCATTGCCATCGCCATCGGCGTTGTCTCGATCGTAGCGCGCTAGGAATACCTGCAGCCGCGCAGGCACACCCATCGGGTCAGAGTAACTCGACTCTGTAGTTGCATCGCCTAACGCCTGCGCTTCGGTATCGAGTGTGGTGTAGTTTTCCGACAATACCGTGGCCATTCGCGACTGCGCCGCCATCACCGCCTGAGCGTAATCTTCTTCCATACTCTCATGAGTCACACCGGCTGCTAATGCTTCGATCATGGGCGCCAGGGACACGCTAAGCAGAATGACGGCGATCAAGATCTCGATATAGGCATAACCGGAAACGCGCGGCCGCAAACGTTTCATGGCCCCACTACCACAATCATGGTCGGCGAAGCATCCGGCGTAATTCTGCCCGTCAACGGATCTACGGTAATGCCCATGCCGATTCCATCCATGGAAAGCTCAATTCGGCCATCTAACAGGCGATGTCGAGTGCCTCCCGGGCGAATGTAGTGTGGCAGGCCCTGGGCGCTGAAGTCGATGCGGTCTGGCGCGGTAACGCCATCGTAGTTCAGTTCGACACTGGCAACCTGGGTGGGTGCTGTGCTGGGGAGCGAGTCCAAGTCGTATTGGTAAGGCTGGCGACTGAGTGGGTGGAAGACAACAGGCGGCGGCATAGCGAGCGCATCGAAATCAGCATAGCGAACGACTCGCACGATCTCGGCGGTTGTATCCAGCTCTACAGAGTGCACGGCCCCAGTGTGCGCAGATTCGTCTCGAGCATAGCGCAGCGCTGCTGTAACTTCGGAGACAGCGAGTTCTAGACGGCTGGCATCGGCGCTTCGCAGCTGTGGAATGACCTGGGTCCCCAGCGCCACCAAAATGGCAGCGACTAGTAGCAGCTCTGGCAAAGTGACGCCACGAGGTGCGGCGTTGAGCTTCCTAGTAGGAGTCGAAGGGAACGCCCATGGAGTCGGTGTTCGTATCATTGGCTATGAACTTCCCGGACGTCACATCATATTTCCAACCACCCGCAGCACCGTCGCCGCCCATGGTTAGGTCTCCCGCACCGGCTGCCGCGGCTCCAACAATCACCAGAACATTGCTGCCACTGACCGGGTTCGCCGGTAGTGTGGTTTGACCTAGATAAGGGCCGAAGGGGAAATTGGTGCCGACTGGCAACGTGCAAGCTTGCCCTGCAGCGTTGGTGTACAGACTCAGCTGCTCGGTAACTGCCGCCACAGTTTCTACCGCACCGGTGCCGGCTGTGCCGCCTGTACAGGTACCGCCGCTGGAGACCGCTTCACCGGGATAACTGCCATGCTGTTGCCGGTAGAGTGCGATGGCTGAGCGAATGCCGGCGACATCGGAACGCAACGCTGCTTCCTGTGCGCCGTCGGTCGTACCGGAAAACTGCGGGACAATGATGGCAGCCAAAATGGCCAGCATGATCGCCACAATCAGCAGTTCAATAAGTGTAAAGCCCTTCTGCACTGCGCGCATGGGGTGGTATTGGCGATTCCCTTTCATCAACTACTCCGGTACGTCCGTATGCCTGGAGGCAACGATCATCGTCCTATTAGTGCTTCCAGACGGGAGAATACCGAATCCCCAGTAAATCTTAGTTGCGTACGTTCACAACCATCTTGTGACCGGGTTCACAGCGTGCTGGAACCGCTTCCGCTTTGCAAAATGGCCAACGGTCGCGCTTCCACCAGTCGCCGCTGCTCAGCGAATGACCTGCGAAAGCTTGAAAACAGGTAAGAGCAGCGAGCTCACGAGCACGCCAACAACAACGCCCATGACCAACAACATGATTGGCTCGATAATCTTCGAGAAACGCTCAAGCAAGCGGTTCAACTCGTCCTCGTAGTAGCCAGCGATCCGGTTCGCGACTTGGCCAAGATTCCCCGCCTCATCAGCGGTGGCAATCATCTCCTTGGCCAGCTCCGGTACCATCTCCATGTCGGAGAACGCTTCACTCAAGCGATCACCCTCCTGAATGCGAGCTTCGATCTTGCTGAATTCAGCCTGTAGCAGGCGGTTTTGGGTCGCATCTCGGCAGGAGCGCAGCGTTTCTGGCACTGTAACGCCGTTACTCAGCGAAAGACCCATCACCTGCATGGTCTGACTCATATATAGTCGCTGGCATAGGCTCTTAAGCCCCGGCAACGTCAGCTTGGCCCGATCCAACAACAGCTGCGCGGCGCTACCCCGAAGCCACAGGCGCAACAGGACAATTGCAGCAACCGCTGCCGCAGCAACCAAGTACCAGTAGTTCACCAGCATATCGCTTACGCCCATGAGCACTCGGGTGGTAATCGGCAACTGGTCGCCGAGACTCACAAACAGTTTGCTGAACTTCGGAAACACGTAGGCCAACACGAAGGTCACCACCAGCACCGAAAACACCAGCAATATGGCTGGATAGGTGAACGCAGAGATCAGCGTACGCCTGAGGTTTTCCAAGCGTTCGTCCGTATGCTGTAGCTGGGCCAATACGCGACTTAAATAGCCACCCGTCTCGCTGGCTTGAATCAATCGCACGTATGAGCTGTTAAACACGTGTGGTTGCTCTGCCATCGCTTCGCTAAGCGTTTTTCCGCCAGCGACGTCGTCGGCGATCTGTAATACGGCGGCACCCAAGGTCGGATGTCGAGTTTGGCGCGCTACTAATTCCAATGCTTGATGGGTGGCCAAGCCGCTGTCGATAAGCATGGCAAGCTGTTCCGTGAAGAACAGCCGATCCTTCGCCGTCACCTTCCGCACACCATTGGTTAGCGTTTTTACCGATCGACTGTTCTCCGACCCAGTCGGGGCGGGGCCGTTACCTGCCTGCGCGAGTTCCAATGCCATGACTCAGCACCCTGCGCTAGAAGTTGATGACACGAGAAACCTCCTCGATGGTCGTGACCTGCTCTTGCGCGCGCAGCAAACCATCGTGGAACAAAGATCGAAAACCTCGTTTTTCCAAATAGCTCGCCAGCTCATCCTTGCCCGGGTTGCTGATGATCAGGCGCTGTAGCGCTTCGTTCATCGGCAGCGCTTCGTGGATGGCAATCCGGTTGCGATAGCCGGAGTCATAGCACTCGCTGCAGCCACGACCTTTGGCCAGTCGCAGATTCGGTTCATCGGTCAAACCCGCAAATCGAGCCTGCACCTCAACTGGTGCGACAAAGGTCGTTTTGCAAGCAGGGCAAATAGTTCGCACCAAGCGCTGTGCGATTACGCCGACTAACGCCGAAGACAGCAGGTAGGGCTCTACGCCCATGTCGATCATGCGCGTGATGGCCCCAGTACTGTCGTTGGTATGTAGTGTGGACAGTACTAAGTGCCCGGTCAGCGCAGCCTGTACTGCGATTTCTGCGGTTTCTCGCTCACGAATCTCACCCACCATGATTACATCCGGGTCCTGGCGCAGCACGTGCTTCAGAATCTTGGCGAAAGTCAGCCCAACTTTCGCTCTAACCTCATTCTGGTTGACGATGTCCATCTGGTATTCCACCGGATCTTCGATGGTGACGATGTTGCGTTCCAAGCTGTTTAAGTGGTCCAGTGCTGCGTACAAGCTGGTGGTCTTACCACTGCCCGTCGGTCCAGTGACCAAGATCAGCCCATGGCCGTTGGTCAACAAATTGCGATAGGTTTGTAGATTAGCCTCGCTCATTCCCAGTCGATCGATATCCAAAATCGCCTGCTGGCGATCGAGTACGCGCAGCACCACTTTCTCACCGAATAATCCCGGCAGAGTGCTGAGTCGCAAGTCAACACTACGACCCTGAGTAAACACTTGAATGCGGCCGTCCTGGGGCAGCCGCCGTTCCGCGATGTCGATATTGGCCATGACTTTCAGGCGCGAAACCAAGGCCGCATGCAGCTCAGGCCGATGTTTGGCAACCTCATACAGCACACCATCGATGCGAAATCGTACCCGGCTCTTGTCCCGAAACGGCTCGATGTGTATGTCGCTCGCCCCGTCACGCACCGCCTTTTGAATCAGCGAATTCGCCAGATTGATGATCGGGCTGCCGGTAGCCACTTCGTCGATTGCCGCAAGGTCGTGACTGACGTTCTCGAAGACATGAAAATCTTCATCTACATCTGCGACCAGCTCCTGGCTCAAGCTAAGAGACTCTTCGGACTGATCGATAATTGCCAACACCGAGCGCTCTTCCGCGAATACCGGCAAGACCTTCAGCCCTGTGCGGTCTTCTACCTCTCGCAACTTTGGCGCGTTCTGAGGGTTGTGAGTTGCTACGGTTAGCTGATCATGGACTTTGAATAACGGCAGAACACCCAGCCGTTTTGCCACCTTCTTCGACAAAAGGGCTGCGGTCTCCGGATCGTAAAGGCCAGCTTTTAGATTCACCCTGGGGATGGAAAGCTGTTCGGAGAGCGCACGTAAGACGTCCTGATCGGTTACCCAACCCTGATCAATGATGACTTCACCCAGCTTTTTACCCACCGTTCCCTGTAGCTTCAGCGCTTGTTTGAGCTGGTCCTCGCTCAACAGCTCCTGCTCTACAAGAATATCTCCCAAGCGCCGGTGGCCAGGTGTTAAATCGAGCGTCTTGCGGGTACCGGTATCGGTTTGATCCTCAACAACGATCAGCTGTTGCACAAGCCGCGTGATCTCTAACGCCTTGGCGATCATCGCCCCCACTTGTACCAGCCGGAGTGTGCCGCCAATGCGCTGCACTGCTAAGGCGCAGTCCAGCAGTGTGGTCAGCAAGCGACTGTTGGCGCTGGTCGTTTTGCTGAGGTTAATTGCCAGCACCCGCTCACCATCCGCTACCGCGCCTTCCACTGCAGCATGGAGTTCTGCGACCATGGATTCGGAGGTGCAGGCCACCACCGGAGTGAGCGACGAGAACGTCCCGTGGTTGGCGTGCAGTACCCGGGTACGAGGCGCTGAATCGTCCAGATCATCAGTATCCAACTCTGGCGTATGACTGCTCATCGCTCAACTACCGGTACGACAGGCTGGCCTGGGCTTGGTTCGCTACCGTCTAGACAAGCCGCGAAGTACCGCTGCATCGGCACGGGCTTGGAGAAGAAATAGCCTTGCCCATAGGTGATGCCAAGCGCTCGCAGCGCATCGCATATCGCCGCATCTTCGACGTATTCACCCACCGTGCTCACTTGCATGGCATCAGCGACATCAGCGATGGCTTTAACCATAGCCCGAGAGATCGGGTCGGTGGTGATCTTCGAAACGAAGCTGCCGTCGATCTTCAAGTAATCCACTGGCATCTGTTGCAGATAAGTGAACGAGCTCAGGCCCGTGCCGAAGTCATCCAGGGAGAACTTGAAGCCTCGAGCCTTCAGCTCATCGATGAATGCTTGTGCTAGCGCAAAGTCTTTGATTGCCGCGGTCTCGGTAATCTCAAAACAAAGATTCTCCGGCCGCACAGTGGTCTTGGAGGTAGCCTCCAACACAAATTCTAGAAATTGCTCATCGGAAAGACTCTGCCCAGACAGATTGATAGCACAAACCGCATTGGGGGCTACCACCAGAAAGCTAGACTCATCAAGCTGCCGTAAGACGTTGCGCACGACCCAACGATCGATCTGTGGCAATAAGTAATACCGCTCCGCTAGAGGTAAGAAGCTATCGGGGGAAATGATATCGCCCTGTGCGTCTAACATACGCAGCAGAACCTCGAAGTGTAGCGCTTCCGAATCCGCTGCAAGCGCCACGATCGGCTGGCAGTACAGTTCGAACCGGTCCTGAGCCAGTGATGCCTGGATGGTATTTACCAACTGGCTTTGCTCGTGCCGAACCATCAGCAACGCATCTGCGCTATCGAATATAAAAACTTTGCCGCCACCGTCTTCGCGGGCTTTTTCACAAGCCAGCTGACCTTGAGACATGAGCGCGTCGACCCGCGCTGACGGGTCCACCGGAGTAACGCCGATACTGATACTGATGTGGGGCTGCCCCTCGTCGAGCTTCAATGCAATATTGGACACTGCGGAGCAAAGCGTATCGGCAACCCGCTGCGCATCCTCCATGCTGGCATCGTGCAGTAGCACAGCAAACTCATCACCGCCCAGCCGCGCAACCAAGTCAGCGCGGCGAACGTTATGGACGATCTGCTTGCCAACCTGTTTCAACAGCAGGTCGCCCGCACCTCGGCCAAAGGAATCGTTAATGACCTGAGTGCGATCGACATTAATGTACAGCAGCGCATGAGGCAGCGCACGATGACGATCCAAACGCAGCCGTTCACCAAGCTTTTGTTCAAAGGACAGTCGCAGCATAAGGCCGGTAAGCGCATCGAAGTGACTGGCCATGACACTTTGGGCGTTCTGGCAGAGCACATCGGCAATACGACGATCGCCGTTGGAGAAGTTTGCACTCGCTAGGGGTTTCGCCAAAAGAAGAACGCCCATGACATCGCCACCGCTAAACCGCACCGGTGCCACTAGCAATTTGGCCTGATGTCGCGCGCACAGCTGCATTTCATCGTCGGCCGGATCGCTATTTAGCACCAAGGTTGCATCGGTGCGTCGTATGTAACTCCACAAAGGCCCACGGCATAAAGTCCGTAGCTGTGCGCTGTCAACAATCGTGTCCACCCCGCGCTCACGCACAATCTCGATGTCGCGTTCCGGGAAAATCAAGGTCACCAGGCCAGCCTCGAGGTGGCTTGCCGCATTTTCGACTAACTGTTCGAGGGCTCCGTTCAGGTCCACCAAGCCGGTTGCGACTTCCTGGTTGTCGAAGACTAGATTTAGGTCTTCATAGCGATTAGTCAGCTCATCCGTCATCGCATCCATGTCGGTGAGCAGCTGTACCTCGTTGATCAACAGCTCGACAAGGGGTTTGATCTCATCTCCGAGACGCGCCAACTGCGCCTTGCTTAGTTTGGCTGAATCCATCGGCGCGAAAGCAACGTCTGCATAGACCCGCTTTAAGTGGTCACGCAGCGCAACGCGCAATTGCACGTCCTCCACCGCAAATTCTGGCGCGGCTACAAGGACCTGGTCGTCGGCGTCCAGAATCCCGATCCGCACGCTCGCACCTGCCAGCGCCGAAAACAGGTTCAGGTAGCTTTGCAGATCGACGCTGTGGAGCTGCTCGCTACTCAAGGCTGAGCGCCTGTGCCAGCTGCCCGCGTAAATCGCGCATGCTCACCGGCTTTTCCAGAAAGTGGACCTTAGGGAGCGCACCCGACCACTCTCGGTGACTCAAGTCCGGCGCCGAAGTCACAATGAAGATGGGGAAGGCGCGATCGGGGTAGCGCTGGCAAAGCGTTTCTGACAATTCTCGACCACTCATCAACGGCATCTCAATGTCGGTAACCAAGGCGTCAGGTTGCTGCTCGGCCACTGCCTCGAGTACATCGTGGCCATCATGAAAGGTGCGGACCTCGTGCCCTGCTTTGCGCAATCCGCGCTGCACGACTCGGGTTACCAACGGCTCGTCGTCTACCAGGAAAATCACGGCCATCAGATTGCCTCCTGGACAACGCCGTTGGCTTTCCATAGCTCGATCACAAAGGTACTGCCTTCACCGGGCTCACTCTCTAATCGGAGACTGCCGTGGTGCAGTTGCACGATCTCTCGACATAGGGCTAAGCCCAGGCCATGACCACCGCGGCGCACCGCTTCTGGATCTTGCGCTCGATAAAATTTGTCGAAGATCTTGGCTTGCTCGTCCGCGCTGATGCCAATACCTGAATCGGCAACGCTGATGCTGATCGCCTCGTTATTCTCCGCCAGGGTTACGTTGATCTGGCCACCGGGATCTGAGTATTTGATCGCGTTAGACAGCAAATTGTTAACCGCGATCCGCAACAATTCTTTGTCTACCGATACCGCCGGGACTTCGGTGGTGTTCAGCTTGATCTTTAAGGCTCGCGCCGCATCGCTACGCCCCATGGACTCAACGATATCTTCCAGCATGCTATGTAAGTGCGTGCGTTGATGGTGAATCTGTAGGCTACCGGTCTCGATCTGAGTGATGTTCAGGAGGTTGTTGATCAGCGTAGCCAGGCGATCCACTTCGTCCTGAATGATCTGTGTTGCCTCCAGACGGATCTCTGGATCTTCGCCGTCGTCTACCAAAGAGTCGGCGTATAGGCGCAGGGTATTCAGCGGTGACTTCAGCTCATGCGCCACATTGGCAATGAACTCTGAGCGGCTGCGTTTGGCCAACGACTCGCTGGTGGCATCTCGCAGTAGTACAACGGTGCCAATCAGCACGCTATCAGCGGCTGGCTGTTGCACCGGATGCGCCGACAAGGTTAAACACGCTGGTGCTGGTGCGGGAAGCTCGACAGTAATGGGCTCAACGTGCGCGGCGCCCCCTCGCTCAACCCTGGCAAAGAATGCCCGCACCTCGGCTTGCGCACTGAATTCCTTCAACGGCAATACCTTATATTCTTCGCTTGAGATGCCCAATATCTGTAGCGCTCGTCGATTAGCGCTAAGCACTCGAGCCTGCTCATCTAACCAGATGAGGCCATCGGGCAGGGCTTGAAGAACGTTCTCGAGCCGCGCCATGCGATAGTTCGCCATGCGCTCGTTGGTAATGAGTTTGGCACTGACCTCGTTCGACTTATCGATTCGTCCCTGCACGTAAGCCACGAAATCGCTGAACTTCTTCACGAAACCATCGTTGTTCAGTGCTGCACCCGCGCTTAAGGAATCCAGCTGCCGATCGCCCTCGAACTCGTCCAGCAGGCCACTTAACATCGACATGGGGCGTACTTCACGACGTAAGAGGAATAGGCACAGCGGCGTCAACAAGAAAACTGGCAGTGCCAAAGCTGCCATAAACGGTATGTCTGCGGCTCGGAGGGTGTAGCTTGCGCCGTGCATGCCGAAAACAAAACGGTAACGCTCGCCTACTGCGCCGGAGAAAACGCGCAGCTCGGCACCGTCTGCATCCAGGGTAATTTCCTGTTCCAGCCAGGACTGCGGATCTTTAATCGGCGGCACACCTGGGTCGGCGGCTGTTTCAGGCACCTTCAGCAACAGCGTGCCGCCGTTGTCGTAGAGTGCCCCAAAGGCAAAGGCCGGATCGCGTTGCTGATGATCCAGCAAACGCTGCAGCTGTGGCAGTTGATGACCTTCGGGGACCAGTGGGGTGCCAGCGATGAGCCGCGCTAAACTCACGCTGCGCTGCTGAATCTGCGCTTGGCTTTCGACCACGGTGTAGCGATAGGCCAACACAATCACTGCCACAATAACCAGCAGCGTCGCCAGCAGTAGCGCCAACCCGGTCCGATTGAGTTGCTGTGCCGCAGTGCCTTGTTGCACGGTGGTGATACGTCCCTGTCACTGTAGACGGCAGCAACGGCCAAGCCGTCGCTACCGAGGATTTAGACACTACAGTGTAGGTAGGCCACCGATTTCACGGGCGGTACTGGTTCACGGATCACGGCTTCGTTAGAGCTTGTCTGGCAGCTTGTCGTCCGCGAAGAAGGCATCCAAATTGCTCATCGCTCTAAAACCCATGGCTTCACGAGCCTCTACGGTGGCACTACCTAGATGCGGCAGCAAAACGACGTCTTCCCGTGCCAACAGAGCTGCGTTCACCTGGGGTTCGTCGGCGTAGACGTCAAGCCCGGCACCGGCCAGCACACCCTGCTCGAGCGCTGCGGCCAACGCCGCTTCATCAAGCACATCACCCCGGGCGGTGTTGATCACAAAAGCTGATGGCCGACATTGGGCGAGCCGGTGGGCGTTGAGCAAATGACGCGTTTCTGCGTTGCTTGGGCAATGTAGCGAGACAAAGTCACTTCGCGCCAACAGGTCTTCAAGATTGCTGCAACGCTCGGCCTGTACATCGGCGTCAGCTGCCAAGGCTGAGCGGCTGTAGTACAACACATGCATGTCTAGGCCGCGTTGGGCTTTGCGCGCCAATGCCTGGCCGATGCGCCCCATGCCGATGATTCCGAGCGTGCGCCCGGTCACGCTAGCACCCACCAGATGCGTAGGTCGCCAGCCTTGCCAATGCCCGGCACGCAGCTGCCGCTCGCCCTCACCGGTTCGGCGCGCAACCATCAACACAAGCGTAAGCGCTAAGTCTGCAGTGGCCTCGGTGAGGACCCCAGGCGTGTTGGTAACGGCTATTTGGCGCGCCGCTGCGCTCGCCAGGTCAATGTGATTGAAGCCAACACCATAGTTGGCCAATAGTTGTGCGCGAACCCGCTCACTGTTCAGTTCAGCGAAGAACTCTGAACCGAGATTATCAGTGACAGTAGGACAGATGGCGTCAGCCCAATAAAACGCCTCGCACAGCGCCGAGCGATTTAGCGGCACATCGTCTTCGTTGATCCGCAGATCATAGCGTTCAGCCAATGCCTGCTCGACTGCGGCTGGCCAACGTCGGGTCAGCTGCACCCTCGGCCGACTCATAGGCGACCATCCCAAGATGCAGGCGGCAGGATACGCCGCTGTTGAAGCTTAGCGAACAGACGCGCGAACATCTTCTCGGTGTCAACGCATTCGGCAAACCCAGCCTGACGTAACTTGATGGTACTGACTAACGACGAAGGCGCGGGTTGTTGGGCGTTTACCCCGAGCAAGGCATCGGCGTAATAGTGAGATTCACCGAGCAGCTCCGACATTTCAATGGACACAAGGTCGAGACTGCGCTGCAACGCACGCCAGCGTTGCGCCTGCGCGGGTAGCCAGGCTGCCAACGACAACGGCCGATCCTCGCCAACTGCCATGCCTAACGCCTGGGCAATGGTAGGCCAAAGGTTTCGCCACACGTAGACATCACCATTGGTCACGTTGAAAACTTGATTGCGCGCCGCATCCGCCCCAGCAGCCCAGCAAAACACCCGCCCGAGCAGGTCGGCGTCTACCGCCTCCTGAACTGTCTCGCGGCCTAGAGGGGCATCACCACCAGGAAAGTGCAACGGCTCACCCGCAGCTTTCAGCAAAGCGCCATAGGCCCCGAGTACCGGAATCACATTCATGGCAGACTTTGTGGCTGAACCAAAAACGATCTGTGGCCGCACCACCGTATGGCTCACACGGCCATCAGTCGTCGCCAACCTTGTTTTTAGATAATCTTCTTGCAGCCAGTAAAAGTTGTCGTGGGGATCTCGTGGGCTAGATTCCCTCGCCGGGTTCGCAATGGCGTGCACATGAGCGCCGTAAGCCTTAGTACCTTGCAGCAAGCTAATGTGTTGTAGATGCGGGGCCGCAGCCAGCAGTGGTTCCAGGAGATTTTGCAGCATGCTGAGGTTCGTGCGCATTTGGTCCTGCTCGAGCCATCCGGCAAGCAGCCCGGGTTTTTCGAATAGCGCCGCATAAACCACATGAGTAACCGGCGCGAACTCAGCGGCCGCCTGGGCGACCGCTTCAGCATCGAGCAGATCCAACGGCAGGTGGGTGACGTCGCCAGATACCGGCTCGGGTTTGCGGCGTGAGAGCGCCAGAACCCTATCTCCTTGGGCAGCGAACGCACCCATAGCGCCGTCACCCACGACTCCCGTGGCGCCGACAATCAGAACCGTTTTAGTCACCCGTGGCCTCTTGGGCGATGAGGGCACCTGTGAAATGCGAGCGAGCGCGCCACAAAGCAATCGTCGGAATCAAGAATACCGCGCCTGCGACCAGGCCAGCCACCCAACCTTGACCTCGGGGATCAACCAGATTCCAGACCAGCATGGCAATGGCCACTTGGGCTGCATAGACAGCAGCCCAGGGCCACATCCACGCGCGCATGTGCCAAAACCCAAAGGCACCAGCGCCGTAGATCAACCAGTGCAGTGGCTCAGTGGCTTTGGCATACCAGCCATGCAACACGAACCCAAACCAGACCTCTTCGTCGTCGGCTACTGGTTTGAGAAAGAAATCAAACGGCATATAGATGAAGGTCATATAGAGGCAGAAGCCCAGCAGTAGATTCATCCACCAGGGTCGCCGAGCCCACTGAGTACGCAAATCAAAATTCATAACAAGCTTGACTTAACGCCATTGCACTTTAAGCGGAAGATGCGGCAGGTTACGTAGAATGAAGCTAGGTTCGGCCTGGGGAGTGGGCGCACTGCTGTCTAAGCTGACGGATTCGAAGTGTTCAAACAGCGCAGCAAATCCGAGGTTTAACTCCTGTCGCGCCAGCGGTGCACCAATACAGTGATGCACACCGGAGCCAAAAGCCAACTGCGTGCCCGCTTTCGGGCGCTGCACATTGAGCCGATCTGGTTCTTCAAACTGTCTTTCGTCGCGATTAGCCGCACCGAAGCGCAGCATGATCATACTCCCTGCTGGGATATCAACCCCACCCAACTGAGTATCACGAGTCACCAACCGCGGCAAACCTTGCACCGGCGCATCCAAACGCAGCGCTTCTTCAACGAAGGTCTTTACCACTTTCGCATCACCGCGCAGTTGGCTCTGTACTTCGGGATTGTGGCACAGGTGCAGCATGCCCCAACCGAAGGCGCTGGTGGTGGTTTCGTGCCCTGCCACCAAAAACTGGCCGAGAATGCTCAAGCATTCCCCGTGGGTGAGTAACCGTCCAGCTTCACTGAGCTTGCTGTTGGCCAAAATGGTGATCATGTCGTCTTCTGGCTTAGCCCGCCGCTGCTCAATCAGATCGATTAGAAATCGCTGCAAATCCAGCGCGGTCTGAGCGCGATTCACCATCTGTTCCGGCGTCAAAGGGCTCAGGCGCAATCCACCCGCAGCTTCTGTTGCGGCATGATCGAAAAACTCCCGATCAGCTCGTGGAATACCAAGGCGATCACCAATGATTAAGAGCGGCACAGGGTTAGCGAAGCGGGTCATAAAGTCGAACTGCGACTCACCCTTAAATGAGGCGATAGTATCGTCGATGACTGCTTGTACAGACGCTTCGGCCGCACGGATGCGGGAGCCCGTGAACAGCTCACTGACGAGCGATCGGTACTGGGTATGTTCCGGCTCATCCAGCGTTAGCATTGTCGCGGGCAACACTGTCATCTCGGCGTTGATCGCCAGCAGGCGCTGCTGCACATCGTCGGGCGCAGCGTTGAACAGAATCTGTTGCGCGCCCTGCAGGAAGCCGTCGAACTTAGAGGAGTAAGTGGCCGTATCTTTGATGGCCTCTCGCACCAGATCATAGCGAGTGACCACGTGCACGTTCATCTCCGGCACAAAATAAACCGGCGCTTCATCGCGCAACGTTTGGTAAGCCGCATACGGTTCCAACAGTGTTTCGTTTGAAAACAACTGCACGTCAGCTAAAGGGACAGACATCGCGAACTCCTTGTGCGGCGCAGCCGCAGCTACTCCAACCCTTTAAGGGATTAAGCCCCGGTGTTCATATCAGCAGAAAGTACGGCATAGCCACTGGTAGCTTCTAAACGCTTGCCAACCACAGCTTGATACTCTGGGCTGTTGTACCAGCGCTTTGCAGCATCTGCAGACTCGAACTTGATGACTACAGTTTGCGGCCCTGGAGCGCTGCCTTCGATGGTTTCTGCGCCCACATCAAAAGCCACCAACTCACCACCGTACTGTGCCAGGGTCGGCCCCGCGCCGCCCTGATACTCGCCATAGAGTGCGGGATTCTTCACTTCGTACTGAGCGATAAAGAAATGTGCCATGAGGATTCTCCTGTCTTACTTGTAGTGAGCTTGCGCCCGGTCTCTGTTCGCCATTGAGCCACTAACCCAAGGCACTGATCAACTCCTTGCCAACACGCTCGAGCACACTGTAGCGAGGCTCGAACGCCGGTAGAATCATCACCTGGTCCAAGCCAGCCGCAGCCAGCCCAGATAGCTGTTCCAACAACTCATCCCGGGTGCCAATCATACAGCCAGCGCGCAGCACTTCGGGCGTGAGAAAACGCTCTTCTTCGGGCAACACCCAACAGTTGTGTCCGCCATGAATGCGCTGATGTCTCCGCGCTTCCGGCTCCGCTTCCAGCAATTGTCGATAGTCATCCCAAATTCCGGCGTAGGCGTTGGGTGGCTGGTGGCCAAAATTGCGATACTGATCGTAGGCATAGTGCACGGCCGCCATGGCCATTGCGCCGGATTCTGCCTTCACTCGAGGGCTATCTAAGGTCTCGCCAGGATCCAAGATTGAAATGCTTGTCAGGGCGGTGGTGTAGAAGCCTTCGGCTGCCAAATCGCGCCCGGCTGCTTTGGCGCCCTCACCGATCATGTGTTGGATGCTTTGCATCACCGCCTGATTCGCCGCCAAGGCAATGACCGCCCCGTCGCCATAGCGACCCGCCAGCGCCAAAGACTTGGGGCCAAATCCGGAGACGTACATTGGAATCGAATCCGCAAAGTTTACGAAGCCCTGCTCCGGCATGATGTGCTTGATGGGCGCTTCATGGTCGCCCAATCGATAAGTCGCCTCGGCACCGCTTAGCAACGGCTTTAATGTGCGCAGATACTCAGCGAAACCCTTCAAGCGCTGGGGCGGTAAACCCATGACTCGCATTGCGGTATTCCCAGCGCCGACGCCGCAAAATGTGCGTCCCGGCGCCAAGGCATTAATGGTGGCGATGCTCGCAGCGGTGACTGGAGCCGGCCGCGTGCCGCTAACCGCAACCCCAGTGCCAAGCCGAATACGGCTGGTGCGAGAGGCTGCGAGCGCCAGCGTAGCGTAGCAATCTGACCAGAGCATCTGGCTGTCTGCTAGCCAGGCATGACTGTAGCCCAGCGCCTCTGCCTGGACGACATAGTCGATGTCATTGATGTGGGACGCGACGCAAACGCCTATGTCCATTGCTCTTCCCCCAACGCGCCACTGCATCGGTGAGATACGACGCTGGAACCATCCTAGCGGATGTAGCGAGAGCTGAGTAGTCAGACCTGGGGTACAATCCGTCAGCAGTCACTCAGGAGCTACGTATGGGCATAACGGCCACCGACTCAACATTAGGCAGCGCCGTGCCGACCATCGATCTGCGAACTGCCAGGGGTGACGCCAAGGCATTATCCGCACTGGATGCCGCTTGCCGTGAACACGGCTTCTTTCTACTGGTTGGCCACGGCATAGATGCTGAGGTTGCGCGGATGTGGCAAGCCAGCGCTGCATTCTTCCATGGTACACAAGCCAACAAGCATTCGATCCGGCGCTCTGAGGACCAGCCCTTGGGCTACTACGATCGTGAGCTCACCAAGCAACAACGAGATCTCAAAGAGGTATTCGACTTCACGGCGCCACGAACCGAGGGCAAAGACCCAAACCAGTGGCCCGCAGAGCCTGCGAACTTCAAAGACAGCATGGCGGCGTTTTATCACGCGGCAGGCGAGCTAGCTGAACAAACCCTAGCACTGGTGTACCAAGCTTTAGCGTTCGGTCTCGAAGCTGAATCGGGAGGCGCGAACGCAGTTGCTGGAGAAGCAGCGACACTCGCGGCGCTCCCCAGCGGCAGCGTACGCACCAGCAACGTTCGGCTAAATTGCTATCCGCTGCAGGACCCGCTGAGCGCGAGCGAACAACGCGCCACAACGGCATTGGGCGACATGGCCCTGCACCACCACACTGATCCCGGCCTGCTGACTCTGTTGCTGCAAGATGCGACCGGCGGGCTCCAAACTCAGCTAAGAGACCGGACCTGGATCGCAGTACCCCCAGATGTCGATTCGGTGGTGGTCAACCTCGGTGATGCCCTGCAAGTGCTGAGCAACGACCGCTACCGGGCCGCAGTGCATCGGGTGCTGCCGATGCAGGAGAAGGAGCGCTACAGCACGCCCTTTTTTCTCAACCCCCAGCCAGACGCCGAGCTCGCTCCCATTGCAGAGCTCTCAGCAGCGCCTCCGCGCTACCGCGCATTCACCTGGCGGGAGTACATTAAGCACAGAATCGACGATAACTATGCTGACTTGGGTGCCGACGATACTCAGATCACACATTACCGGATCGCGTCCTAAACGGAGGAATCCCAAGCCATGAACATTCGCGCTGCTGCCGTCGAAGGCGTACATCATGTTTCGATTAATGTCGATGACGTTGCCGCGGCGAAGCAATTTTACGTTGATCTGTTGGGGCTGCGCGACCTTCCACGCCCCGACTTCGATTTTGCTGGTGCTTGGCTACAGGCAGGCGATCAGGAAGTGCATCTTTTAGGGATTCAATCAGGCAAGCCTCTGAAGGAGCAACATTTCGCCTTCGCCGTAGCTGATCTACAAGCGCTGCGCCAAACGCTCACTGGAGCCGGCATCAAAGTCTCCCAGCCGAGTGAAATCGCTGGTGTTTGCCTTCAGGCTTTTGCCCACGATCCGAGCGGTAACCTGGTGGAATTCAACCAGCGACTTTGAGCAAACTGTTACGTAGCGAACCCTTGCTGGGGGTTTTGTGGCGCCAGCTGCTGCTGGTGATCACACTAGGCACGCTGGTGCGTGCCGTACTGGTCTGGGTGTTTAGCGCAGCGCAACCAACCTCAAGCCAAGCTGTCATTTTTCTCAGTGGCCTTGGCCACGATCTACTCGTCGCCGGCGTTGCCGGAACAGGCATTCTGTTGGCAGCTGCCTGGGGCCGTAGGCCGTTGCTCGCCAGCCTTGTCTTGATCGCGTTTGTCTTTCTGCTAGTCAGCGTGGCGGAGGTCTTCTTTTGGAACGAATTTCAGTCCCGGCCCGACAGGCTCGTGTTTCACTACCTATCGTATCCGCAAGAGGTTCTAACGTTTTTAGAAGATCAGTTTTACCTGAGCCTATACATAGTGCCGTTTTTACTGCTGGTGCTGCTCGTGCATTGGTGGTTGCGACCACCACCTGTTGCAGCAATTACTCCGACTCGCAAAGCGTTTATCGGCCTGATCCTGTGTTTTACATTCGGGATACTGCTCTGCTCAGTACCGCTGCCCATTGGTCGCGTTCCGGCTCAGCTGGTGAGCAACGGCTACGTGGGAGTCCTGCGCGCTGCGCTGACCGATGAGTCCCGCTGGCATGACCTCTACCTGGAAGCCGATGCTAGCAGCCAGCTGCCAGAATTCGTGCCACAAAACGTCTGGCAACAACCACCGCAACATCTGCTGCTCATAATCGAAGAGTCCTTTGCCGGACCGACCTGGCAGAATCCTGAACAACGCGCTCGCTATCTACCAAACTTTATCGAGCTGGTGAATCGCAGCTGGAGTTTTAACAACGTGTTCGCCACCGGCAGCCGCACCACCCGTGGCATGGAGGCATTGCTGAACGGCGTGCCTCCGCTACCCGGCGTGTCGACCACCCAGCGACGTGGTCCAGAACGTCTACCCTCGCTACCTAGGGCACTGTCAAACGCAGGTTGGCACACCGCCTTTGTTTATGCCGGCTGGCCAAACTTTTCAGATCTAAGCCGCTACTGGCGCGCGATTGGTTTCGAAGACACCACCAGCCGCAACGATTTCACGCCGACTCCAGAGCGTTTCGAAACCAGTTGGGGCTACGCTGACGAAACACTGTTCGAACGGCTGTTGCTGGAGATGGACCAGCGCATCGAACATCACGACAACGTTTTTATCGCCGCCTTAACCGTCAGCCACCATCGACCTTTCGATTATCCTGCCGGCCGGGTGCCATTCCCGGCAGATGAACGCCGCTCTGAATTCGCTATGGCCTACGCAGATTGGGCACTCGGAACGTTTCTAACCCAAGCGAGCAAGCGCTCGTGGTATGACGACACCCTGTTCGTGGTTGCCGGCGATCACGGCGCACGATTTTTTGGCAACGCCAGCATTCCCGTGAATGCCTATCGGGTGCCGCTGATTTTTTACGCGCCTGGTCGTACCCAAAGGCAGGAACTGGATCACCTAGGATCGCTTATGGAAGTTCCTGGAACCCTGTTGGACCTTCTGCAAGTTGCCGATTCAGAGGGGTTTTACGGCACTCACCTGCTGGATCCAACACGGTCTTTAGTCCCGGTCGAGCACGACTACGATGTGGGCCTGGTAGACGAGACAGGAGTTACCGTTCTCAAGCGTGGGCGCAACACTGAACACTGGCAATGGAGATCGTCAGGCGCGAGGAAACAGTTGCAGCCAGGACCCGTTTCCAACGCGCACGCAAATATTGCTGCCTTGCTGTTTCAACAGGCCTTTGAGCGCTACTTTGGTAGCGGAACCTCGGACGACTAGTCAGGCACACAGCCCAGCATCGATCACCAGCTCAGTTCCTGTCATATATGACGACTCGTCGCTGGCAAGAAACGCCACGCCATTGGCTATGTCGTGGGGTAGTCCAGCTCGTTTCAATGCGGTCACACTCGACATATCGTCCAGGTCCACAACGTTGGCGCCGGGCGTTATGTCGGTCGGTGCGACTTTGGTCCAGATAGGCGTGTCGATAATGCCCGGATGCACTGAGTTCACCCGCACCGGCCAACCCTCTACCCCGCACTCCAAGGCCACCGCTTTGCTGAACAACCGAACACCGCCTTTGGTTGCACAATAAGCGGCTAACCTTGGCGACCCTTTCATGCCAGCAACACTGGAAATGTTAATGATGGAACCCTTACCGGCGCGGCACATAGCAGGAATCCCGTGTTTGACTCCGAGAAACACACCATCCAAGTTGATCGCTTGCTGGCGCTGCCAATCCTCCAGCGACATTTCGATAATGCTACCGCCGATGCCAATGCCAGCATTGTTGACCAAAACGTGCAAACCACCTAGCTGTTCTTCGGCAATCGCAATCGCTGCCTGCCACTGCTGCTCATCGCGCACATCGTGCTCGAAGAAGGTTGCCTTGCCACCGGCTGCATTGATCTGCTCTGCCGCTTCACCGCCTGCTTTAGAATCTATGTCAGTCAGCAACACTTTGGCACCTTCAGCCGCCAAGCGTTCTGCACAGGCTCGGCCAATACCAGAGGCTGCACCAGTCACTAGAGCCACCTGACCCCACAATCGTTGCTCCGCCATACCGCACCTCTCATTGTTAGCTTGATCGCGCCTAACCACTCTAAGCCGAAGCGGCGCAAACCGCTATACTGGCGAATCTACCGAAGAGTCAGACTATGGCCGATTCACGATTTCCCACCGCCGCCTACATTGCACCAAGCGCAGAAATTTACGGCGACGTTCGCTTAGCCAAGGGGGTTAGCGTTTGGCCCAAGGTTGTCATGCGCGCAGAGGCCGCGCACATTGAAGTAGGCGCCTACAGTAATATTCAAGACTTCGTGATGATTCATTTCGGCTCCGACTCAGCGAGCATCATTGGCAGCTATTGCTCTATCACTCATCACGTGACCATACACGGCGCCAAGGTGGGAGATCACTGCCTCATCGGCATCAACGCTACTCTCATGGATGGCGCTGTGGTTGGCGACAACTGCATTGTTGCCGGTCATAGCATTGTGCGCGAAGGTTCAATCATCCCAGCAAACTCGGTGGTCGCCGGCGTGCCCGCTAAGGTCGTGGCCCAGCGCAACAACGGCGCCGCAAACAAATTGAACGCGCTGGCCTACTACGAAAACGGCCTGGCTTATGGCCAGGGCAACGAACGGCGCTGGTCTGAATCGGAGTACCAAGAACGCATGGCTCGCTACAACGCCGAAGTGCAGGCTGAGTTTGGCATGGACCCAGCGCCCCTCGCAGGGTGAGCGCCAACGACGACGGGCCACCCTGGCTATTGCTGGCCGGCGTTTGGCTCATCTACGGCGCGTTCGGTTTGGTAGCAGCGAGCCTTGCACCGTTGGTAGGCAGCATTGTTACTGA
The DNA here is from genome assembly GCA_051027215.1 of Pseudomonadales bacterium. GTDB lineage: Bacteria > Pseudomonadota > Gammaproteobacteria > Pseudomonadales > Azotimanducaceae > CALHVX01. The sequence goes on from JBPCXR010000040.1 coordinate 34,127, forward strand.
GCTGAACATCAGCCACAGCGCCATGGGAAGCGTCATGGGCGCTTGGCAGCTCGTCTATATCGGCGCAGCCATTCCCTGCGGCATGCTCTTGGACCGGCTACCAAGTCGTTGGGCACTGCTTCTAGGTGCCTTGCTAGTTGCCGCATCAGCGTTAGGTCGAAGCCTGGCAGAGGGTTATTGGACGTTGCTGCTAGCGGTCATGCTATTTGGCCTGGGTGGCCCGATCATTTCTGTCGGAGCGCCAAAAGTCATTGCCCAGCACTTCACTGGGCACCACCGTGGTCTAGCGATGGGCATCTATATCACCGGGCCTGCGTTGGGTGGAGTGGTGTGCTTGACGCTCACCCACTCGCTATTGTTGCCACTGTTCGACCAGAATTGGCGCCTCGTGTTGCAGTTGTGGGCAGGGTTCGCTGTTGCCGCCGGACTGGTCTGGTTCGCACTCGCTAGCCGCCACCGAAGTAACAGCGTTCGTATCCTGAAAGTTCAGCAAGACCTGGCTACCACCACTGAGGTACCTGCTCTCAGTGTTCGGCAACTGTTACGGCTGCCTGCGGTTCGCTTAGTCATGCTGATGAGCGTCGGTGTGTTTTTCATTAATCACGGCCTCAACAATTGGTTACCGGAACTTCTGCGCAACAAAGGTATGAGCGCAGAGGCCGCCGGTTATTGGGCTGCGCTGCCGATCCTTGTGGGTATCGCTGGATCACTGCTGATCCCAAGGTTCGCTACGCCGCAGCGGCGCTTCGCGATTCTTGCAAGCCTGTGCGTCGCTGCGTTGCTCGCCTGCCTACTGCTACTCAGCACCGCCACAGCCATGTCCTTCGGCTTGCTGCTGCAGGGAATCGCCCGCTCGTCGTTGATGACCGTCCTGATCCTCACCCTGGTCGAACTGCCTGGCATTGGCGACCGCAATGCCGGCACCGCCAGTGGCTTGTTTTTCTCTGCCGCGGAAGTAGGCGGCATGCTCGGACCGCTGTCGCTCGGCGTGGTTTACGACTTAACCCATGGCTTTTCGGCTGGCCTGTATGCGCTGGCTGCGGTTGCCGCGGCCCTGGCATTGAGTGTTGCGCGGCTCCAGCGAATGGCTCGCGCGGATCCAGCCCAAGCACGCACAACCGATTTACCAGCTTGATCTAATCCGCAGACCTAGACTCGTCACCGACGAGGATTGCCAATTGCGCGAGCGCCTTGCTGTTCGCAGCGCCAAGATCCTGCACCAGCTTACGAAATTGAGCGAAGGTGACCGGCTCGTCTGCGGCGGCCAAGGCGCGCATGATGAGATCGAGGCCGTCGGCCTGGGCGAATTCCGTCTGCAGCTCCTGGGCCAAGGCATGTAGGGTAACTACTGCCTTAGCCGTGACCTTACCGGTGCTGCGATCGGTGGCAATGCTAGTGACATCAGCGCTCCATTCGCCCAGCCCGACAATGGCGTCGTCAAACCGCCCAGGGCTGATGGTGTTGGTTCGGCGCATGATTTCCAGGCTGTAGTACTCAGCCAGCCCCTCGACGATCCAATCATCGTCTCCAGCGGCGCGTAAGCCCGTCGCGATGTGCGCCAACTCGTGTAGCAGCGTACTGGTGCCATTGGCGCTGATCATCGGCCGATCGACATGCAAATAGAACGAACGTGAGGCTGACAGCCCTCCGCGCCAATAAGGGTCGTCAGCACCAACAATGAGCAAGCGCGGCGGAAAACGCCCGGTGACCCTGATGAGCTCCGGCAGATTCCAACGCAGAAAAGCCAGAATGTCGTTGCGCCGCATCGGCTCACCGGTGAATCCGGCGGTGACGACGCGGCGCCCGGCAATCTCGTCCATGCGCACGCCGAGGCGTCCGGCGATGATCCAGCCTGTGGGGCGATCGAAGCGACGTTGAGGATTTTCCACTCGGCGGCTGCGATTGTTGGCGCGACCATACTGGGTGTGCACGCTCCACTGTTCGGGCACATCGATGCGAACTCGGGCGATGGCAACGGCATCGTCCTCAGTTAAAGCTGCCGCAGGTGGGAACAGATCGTCGCCGCGAAACAGCCCACCTTGCTCATTGAGCTGACCATCAAACGCACCGTTTTCTCGTTTGCTCATTAGCGGATGCAAATAGCGCAATCGACCGCCATCTGCTGGAACTTCCCAGATCACCTGCTCACCATCACGATGCCAATGTCCATCGACGGCGCCGATCTGGTAGCGCTCTACTGGCATCCGTAGGGTCAAACGCTTAACTAGATGATTGTCTTGCTCGATGCGGATGTAGGCGTCCGCGCTACCCGCCTCCGGATCGAGCTTCGCTCTGAACCAACTCTTGTATGTCAGATCATTTGCGCACGCACTGCCACTGACCACCAAAAAAAATAACGCCGCGCGCCGTAGCGCGGGCACGGAGGATGCCATCAATCTTTAGATTCCTTAAATACTTTGCCACTTTGCATGCCTAGGGGTCTTGCTCACCGGGCATGCCGCCACGTGCCAACGCCGCCGGATCGAGCAAGGTCTGCAGCGCTTCCAGAGGTAAATCTGTTAGCTCTGCAGCGACATCTAGAACCGGGCGACTTTGCGCGTAGGCCTGCTTGGCAATGCGCGCGCCCAGGTCATAGCCCACCACCCGATTCAGCGCCGTCACCAATATCGGATTACGCGCAAGCCCCTGGGCTATGCGTTCCGAGTTGACCTCGAGGCCTTTGATGCATTGCTGATTTAGGCTCTCACAAGCGCCCGCCAGCAACGCGATGCTACGCAACAGTCGATCGGCAATCAGCGGCAACATAACGTTTAGCTGAAAATTGCCAGACTGGCCGGCAACACTAATCGCAACGTCATTACCCATGACATCGGCGGCGACCATGGCCACCGCTTCTGGAATCACCGGATTGATTTTGCCTGGCATGATACTGCTGCCTGGCTGCAACTCCGGTAACTGAATCTCCGCCAGTCCCATGAGCGGTCCGCTATTCATCCAGCGCAGGTCGTTGGCGATTTTCATCAACGTCACTGCCAGGGTCTTTAGCTGCCCGCTCAGCTCAACTGCCGTGTCTTGGCTGGCAATGCGCGTAAAGGCGTTTCCTGCAGGCTGAAAATCGATGCCGGTTCGCTCGCTCAACGACCGCGCAAATGCCTGAGGGAAGTCCTCTGGCGCGTTGATGCCAGTCCCAACGGCAGTGCCGCCTTGGGCCAACTGCCGCAGGCGAGGCAGTGCTGACATCAATCGATCATTGCATTCGCCAAGCTGATCCCGCCAGCTGCTGAACTCTTGGCTCAGCTCAATGGGCATAGCGTCCATGAGGTGGGTCCGGCCCGTTTTAACCAAACCGCTGAACGACTGAGCTTTGTCGTCAATGGCAACCATCAACTCCGCCAGAGCAGGCAGCAGCGCATGCTCCAACTCCAGCGCAGAGGCGACGTGAATGGTTGTGGGTATGACGTCGTTGCTGCTTTGACTCATGTTCACATGGTCGTTCGGGTGCACCGACTCGCTGGTATATTCACTCGCAACGCGGGCCAGTACTTCGTTGGCATTCATGTTAGTGCTGGTGCCAGAACCGGTTTGAAATACCGACACGGGAAACTGCTCGCCGAGATCCTGGGAACAAAGCCGCTCAGCGGCGTTAACGATGGCGTTACCAATCTGCGGAGCTAGATCGGCCACTGCCACATTGGCAACCGCTGCTGCAGCTTTGACATGCCCCAGAGCGACCAGGAATGGCATCGGCATTGGCCCGCCGCCGAGGGTGAAATTGTTCACAGCCCGCTGAGTTTGCGCGCCCCATAGCGCCTCGTCCGCAATTTCCACAGGGCCCATAGAATCTGATTCGACTCGGCTCATCTCGCCTCCTCGGTGGTTCCCAGCTTCACTTTTTTAGCGCTCCGGTCGCGGCTTGCCAATGATCTTCATGGGTCCAAGTCTCTACCAACAACGCCGATTCCACGGCCTGGGAATGAGCCCTTGGGCGATTCTCGTATTGGGCTAGAGCCAGCGATTTATGAGATCGTAGTATTTGCGCCGGGTGCTGGCTCAACTGGCTGACATACTCAGACAAGCCCGCAGAAAATTCCTCAGCCGTAACCGGCAGCAAAAGTTCGATCAATCCCAACTGCACTGCCTCGTCGGCAGCGATCACCCGCGCCTCTGCCAACACGCGCATTGCCACACCCTGGCCGAGCTTACGTAGTAGATCGGTGCCACCACCCCATGCCGGAGAAAGGTTCAAGCGCCCTTGAATGAACCCGATGGCAGCATCCCCGTGCGCTACCCGCCAATCGCAGGCCATAGCCAATTCAGCACCACCACCTCGGGCGGCTCCGTTTAACCCAGCAACCACCGGCTGCGGAAAGTCCCGCACCGCGTTCAGCGCTGCAACGCCACGTTCACTCATAGCCTTGGTCGCCGCAACTGTGCGAACGCTGTCCAACTCCTTCAGATCACCGCCGGCAGCAAAACTATGGGGCCCGGCGCCGGTCAGCACCACTAGACGCAGCCAATCAGGATCAGCGTCGCGCGCCAATTCTGTTGCCGCCAGCTGCAGCACAGCTTCGATGGTTGCCAGCATGTCTAAAGCTAACGCGTTGTGCTGTTCCGCTCTGTTGATTCGCAGCCACAGCACCTTTTGCTCCAAGCTCACGACAATGCGCTCATCCAGCTTCGCTGCATTGTAGGCCGCCACGAAACGCTGAACGCTCCGGGCATCCGCGTCGGCGCGCTGTTGGGTTGATTGAATCTGTTCCGGCTTGTTCACAGTGCCGCCAGCTTAGCAGGCACTTGGGCCATGGCATCTGAAGCCTTAATATCGGCGGTCGAAATTTTCACCCTAAGAACGCCACAGGCACTGTGAATCGCATTTAGGTATCTCCCATAACTAATTGTTAATACTGGAATAATGCACGAATGAATGACGCGCTGGAATTCTACATCGATGGCGAGTGGGTAACGCCCTCAGGCAGCGGCACCCTGGCGGTGATCAATCCTGCAAACGAGGAACCGTTGGGCAAGATAGCCATGGGCGACGAGCAGGACATCCACCGGGCAGTCACTGCAGCCAAGCGGGCCCTCGAAAGCTACTCGCGTACCAACAAAGAACAACGCATTGTCCTGCTGCAGAAGATCATCGAGACCTATCAAAGATACATGCCAGATATCGCCCGCACGATTTCCGAGGAAATGGGCGCACCGTTGCCCTTGGCCAACGCCGCACAGGCTCCTTCGGGCCTCGGTCACTTCATGACCACTCTGCAGGTGCTAAAGCAGTTCGAGTTCGAAGAAGACATCGGCACTTCCCGCATCGTCCGCGAACCCGCTGGCGTTTGCGGTTTCATCACGCCCTGGAACTGGCCCATCAACCAGATTGCCTGCAAAGTTGCACCGGCGCTGGCGGCCGGCTGCACAATGGTGCTCAAACCCTCGGAAGTGGCGCCCTTCAACGCCCTCGTATTCGCCAGGGTGTTGGCGGAGGCTGGTGTACCTAAGGGTGTTTTCAATTTGGTAAACGGCGCTGGCCCCACAGTGGGTGCAGCGCTATCTCGTCACCCGGACGTTGATATGGTGTCTTTCACCGGCTCAACGCGCGCAGGCATCGAGGTGGCACGAAACGCCGCGCCCACGGTTAAACGCATCGCTCAAGAATTGGGCGGCAAATCGGCAAACATCATTCTCGACGATGCCGACCTGCAGCAACACATCTCTCGAGATGTTTTCGGCCTGTGCATGAACTCTGGTCAATCCTGCAACGCCCCGACTCGCATGCTAGTGCCGGAACAGCGCATGGACGAAGCCGCAGCCATCGCTAAGGCTGCAACCCAAAACATCACTGTTGGAGATCCCAACGATGAAGGCACGAGCATCGGACCGGTTGTTTCGGAGGCACAGTTCCTGCGCATTCAAGCGCTGATCCAAAAGGGCATCGACGAGGGCGCCAAGCTCGAAGTCGGCGGCCCTGGTCGGCCCGACGGTTTGGCGCGCGGCTACTACGTCAGGCCGACGGTGTTCTCTCACGTCGACAACGAAATGAGCATTGCCCGAGAAGAGATTTTCGGGCCGGTGCTCTCGCTCATCGGTTACAAGGACGATGAGCACGCCATTCAGATTGCCAACGACACGGTCTACGGTTTGTCAGGCTACATCTCTTCCGCGGACCCTGAGCGAGCCAAAGCCATGGCCCGACGGCTCCGTACTGGTAACGTCCACCTCAACGGCGCGCCGCTCGACAACAACGCTCCTTTTGGCGGTTATAAGCAGTCCGGCAATGGCCGCGAGTGGGGTCGTTACGGTCTGGAGGAGTTCCTAGAGACTAAGGCGATCATGGGTTACAACGCCGCTTAGGCCAGAGGCTGTATTCGCAACAACAAACGCCGGCTAATGCCGGCGTTTGTTGTCAGCTTTACCCGCCGCTAGCGCGCCTTCAAGCGCACCGGTAGCTTGGTATAGCCTTTGACGAAGGTTGAGTAGCTCAACTCCGGCTCGCCCACAACTTCTACATCGCTGAAGCGCTTGAAAAACTCTTCCCAAACAATCCGCAGTTGCATTTCTGCTACTCGGTTGCCCATGCAACGATGCAGCCCGAATCCGAAGGCAATGTGCGAACGTGCGTTGTGCCGGGCGATCAAATAGGCGTCCGGGTTTTCGAACTGGCGTGGGTCTCGGTTCCCCGAGACGTACCACATGATGACTTTTTCGCCCTTTTTGATGGTCTTGCCATGCATTTCCACATCACAGGTGGCACGTCGCCGCATGTGCGCCAGCGGTGTTTGCCAGCGAATGGTCTCCGAAACCATATTTGGTATCAGTGAGTGATCGGCTTTGAGCTTCTCGAACTGTTCGGGATAGCGGTTCAAAGCCACCACGCTCCCAGACAGGGTATTTCGGGTGGTGTCGTTGCCACCCACGATTAGCAGAACCAAATTCCCTAAGTACTCCAGCGGGGCCATGTTCTTGGTGGACTCACCATGGGCCAGCATAGAGATGAGGTCGTTGCCAGGCGCTTTGTTAACGCGCTCGTTCCATAGCCCGGTGAAATATTCCAGGCACTCCATCAGCTCATCCCGGCGTTGCTCCTCTGAGTCCACGATTCCAGCACCAGGACCAGCAGTCGCCACATCCGACCAGCGAGTGAGCTTACGTCGCTCCTCGAAAGGGAAATCAAACAGCGTCGCCAACATCTGTGTGGTTTGCTCAATGGAAACCCGGTCTACCCAGTCGAAGGTCTCCCCTACCGGGAGTGAATCAAGGATGTCGCCAGCGCGCTGGCGGATGGTTGGTTCGAGGGCTGCAAGATTTCGAGGCCCAGCAACCGGGGCAACTACTTTGCGCTGCTCATCGTGCTTGGGCGGATCCATGGCGATGAACATCGGCAAGGTGAAGTCTTCCTGTTCCTCACTGATGGTAATACCACCTTCAGAAGAAAAGCGCTCGTGGTCCATATCTATGGCTTTAATGTCTTCGTAGCGCGTGACAGACCAGTAGGAACCTTGCTCGATCACCGACTCTGGGCAGTAGTGCACCGGGGCTTCTTCACGCAAGCGCTCGAAGTAAGGCCAGATGGCGTCATGCTCAAACAATTCTGGGCGCGCAACATCAAAGGTATCTAGCGGCAACGCGCTCACGTCCTCGGGATGATATTCCCGTTTGATATTTTGGCTTTCGTCCCAGACACCACCGGACTGGCCGGGTTGTTCTACTGCTTCACTCATTGCCGCATCTCCTGTTCGATCGCTGCTGGTCTCGCGAGCATTTCGCCCGCCATCCGCTTGGGCTGGTTACATCTGAAATTCAGGAACGTTCACGACCAGCCCGTCGAGTTCGTCGGTGACCGGAATCTGGCAAGACAGCCGAGAGTTCGGCTCGCGCTCAGGATTCAGATCCAACATAGCTTCCTCCCGATCGTCCGGCTGACCGACTTTGGCCATCCAATCGTTCGAGACAACCACATGGCAGGTTGCACAAGAACACTCGCCACCACAGTCTGCATCGATACCCGGTACTAGGTTGTCGACGGCAGCAGCCATTACAGATTGGCCGGTCTCGGCAGCTACTACATGTTCTGCACCGTCATGTTCGATATAGGTTATTTTCGGCATCGTGTCCTTTTCTCCACCTGCTCAGGGATGAACCATTTCTAGACTCAGTTGAGGAATAACGTCTAAGTTGTTGACATATTGTACGCCAACACGCACTTTTCCGGAAATCTCTCCAGCACGCCAAGTTATCAGAAAGTCAAAGGAAAACAATGGCCTGTGCCGCCTGGCGAGAGCTCCGTCACGGCCACCTTGGCCACTGCTGACAAAGCTGTCAATAGGTGGAAAGCGCAATAATGCGCTCTCGATCGGCGCTGGTGCGCCACAAACGTAGGCTGCTGGCCATAGCCACCAGAAACAGCCCAACCGCCAGCCCACTCCAGTAACCATAGACTCCCAGGGGCTGCCATCCGAGCCAACCGTAGGCCAACGCCACCCCGAGCGGCAACGCTATGATCCAGAATCCGATCAGGCCGTAGTACATGGGTGCTTGAGTGTCTTTGTAGCCCCGCAGGGCACCGATGGCGACAGCGTTAGCATCGTCAACGATTTGATAAATGGCGACGAAAACGATGAGCGCTAGCGCGGTGGGGATGACTGCTGCATCTTTCGTGTAGAGCGATACCAACTCTGCCCGAAACAATACTAGCAAGACGCTAACCAAGACCCCGTAGATGAATGCCAAGCGCATGGCGATGGCCGCAGCGTGGCGCGCTGCACCTAAATCATCACGCCCAACAAAATAGCCCACGCGAATTCCCGCGGCGGCGCCTAAGCCCATGGGTAGCACATACGTCAACCAGTTGATATTGCCGACCACGCTATGAGCCGCCAACTCCACTACGCCGATACGACCAATCAGCAGACTGATGACTGAGAAGACCGCCATTTCAAGAAATATGGAGAAACCGATTGGCGCCCCTAAGCGTACGATGCTGGTGATCGACTGCATTCGCGGCCGTTCGAATCGATCGAACACACCCAACCGTTTGAAGAATGGACGACGCACGAAGTACAACATCATCAGCAATTCCAGCCAGAACACCACCGCAGTTGCATAGCCGCAGCCAACTCCGCCAAGCTCAGGCAGGCCCCAGCGCCCGTATATCAACCCATAGTTCAGCACCGCGTTTACTGGCAGGACACTGCCAGCGATGATCATGGGCGGTACGGTGTTGCCCAGCCCCTCGCAAACTTGCCGCAGCGTTACGTAGATCACTACCGCCGGAATCCCCCAGCTGACCGCCTGCAAGTAACCCGTCGCGACTCGGATCACCTCAGCATCCAAGCCAACGAACTCGTAGAAAGCATCGGTGTTGCGAATGGCCAGCACTAACAGCAACGAGGTGCCTGCGCTCAACCACAACCCTTGGCGGACTCGGGTCGCTGCGTGATGCAGCTGATCGGCTCCGCGCAGCTGAGAAACAATGGGGGTTAGCGCCATTGTGACGCCAGTCAACAACAAGAACAGGGGCCACATAACGTTACCGGCAATATGCACACCGGCGAGATCCGCAGCACCGTAACGGCCTGCCATGACCGTATCCAGGAACCCAGTTGCCATGATGAAGAACTGGGTGGCCATCATCGGCCAGCCCAGCGAAAGCAGCGCCCGCCACTCGGGCACCGCGAAATCTACACGCTCGCTTTGGGTTAGCTCCGTCACCACGCACTCCTGAAACGACAGGCCAGTGTACGGAATGCCATGAACCGCGCCAACGAACCTTCACTTCCGCGAGGATGAGGCTAGAATCGATCACCTTTCTACCGTGGCAGCAATCGATGAGAATCTTGGTCTACTTAGCGGCGCTTGCGATCTTTCTGTTTATCGTCAACTTGGGTGCCCAGTGGCTCGGTGATGACGAGGTGCAGCCTCCTGCCCCAGACACTGTTGAAACCTCTACAGAGGCAGTAGAGGCCTCTACGGAGACAGTAGAGGCGGAAGACGCCAGCAGTGCCGTCACCCCAGCGACCGTCGCGACCATAGAAGCTGCGGTAGAAGAACCGTTGCCAGAACTTGCGCCAATCATCGACAGCGCCATTGAGCCGGACGCTGAATCGACTGGCGCTGTTCCGGCGCCTGCAATCGAGCCCGAAGTTTCTTCGCCGGACTTGGCCCGGAGCCCGGAAGCAAACGCAGCTAGCGCCGCTGCTGCCGACATAGCAACCGCAGCAGAATTACCGGAGCCGGCCCTGGTGCAGGCAACTGAACCGAGCCCCCAGGCCACAACCGAGCTTCCCACCGCCGCACCAGCCGCACCTGAAGCGCAAGCTGCGCCGCCCAGCGCCATTGAACGCTTTGCCAGCAACGCACAAGACGTTGCTGAGGATGCAGTCGATAGCGTTTCCAACACGATAAAAAATGTTTCTGAAGCCATTAGCGGTGACGATGGAGACGGCCTCAACCAGCCTCTGGTGCCGGACAGCATTGCAGCGCTGATGCGGCGCCACGAAGATCGGGAATTGCTAGTGCTTTTCTGGCACCCGCAAGACGAAACCGTGACGGAGGCGTTCGAATGGCTCAGTCGAATGCAAACCCGCTATGGCAACCAGGGCATCACCACTGTGGCGGTCAACCTTGCCAGCGAGCTGGGGAATAACGGCGAACGTTTAGTGGCCCATGGCAGTAACATTGAACAGCGCAGCGATCCAGAGCGCATACTGGCTCGGGCATTTTGGGTGCAACAGGTACCGAGCATTTACTTGCTCGGCGCCGATGGAAATCTATTGCGGCGCATTGAGGGCTTCGACCAAGCCAAGATTGGTAGCTACGAAGACAGTGTGCGAAAGGCAGCAAGACGCTAGCCTAAATTAACCGTGACGAACTTTTGACAATCCACACCGCAAAGGAATAGCGGGCGACTTTATACTGCGGGCAATTCGCCACAGCCATGCAGTCCAGTGAACGCCCCAGCGCCCAGTACAGCCGCGAACTTCAGCTCTTCACAAAGGCGGAGACCGCTGCTGCGCACTCGCCCGATACGCCTCGCTGTCGTCATGCTCAGCGTGGTATTGCTCAGCAGTGCACTGGTGCTACCTGAGCCAAGTGCCGGCAGCCAATTGGTCGTCGCCGAGCACTCGGCAAAGCAACCAGGACCGCAACCGCCTTCGGGCTGAGCGCGTCGTTGCCACCTAGCTTCTAGCGAAACCGACCGTGAAGTTGCAGCGTCGATCCGTGAATCGCTGCACGCAGAGCTAGCGTAGACCGGTAATCAAAATGAGCGCTACCGCCACCGGCACCAAATAGCGAATTAGCACGCGCCACCCCGTGTATACCCAACGCTGGTGCAGACGCAGTTCTCGGCGGGCACTGGCATTGCTGATCACCCAGCCCGTAAACAACGCGATCAGCAAGCCGCCAACAGGCAACATAATTTGGTTGGAGATGAAGTCGATCCCAGAATTAACGTCCATTCCAAACAGTCGCGATTCAGACCAGAGCCCGTAACCCAACACCGACACTGTGCTGAGCATCCACAGTAAGGTAAACACCATCACCACAGCCGTGCTACGGGACAAGTCCAGTCTATAGATGGCCCAGGCGATGAGTGGCTCCAAGAAGCCAATGACGGATGTCACCGCGGCAACGCTCAGCAACAAAAAGAACAGGCTACCAACGAGCTGACCACCAGGCATTTGAGCAAAAGCCACCGGCAAGGTTTGAAAAATCAAACCAGTGCCGCTGGCAGGATCAAAGCCAAAGCGAAACACCAGAGGAAAAACCACCAGACCGGCGATCAACGCGACCAAAGTGTCTACCGAAACGATGATCAACGAGCTCGAGCCGATCGACACGGAGCGATCTAGGTAGGCACCAAAAGTCATCATGCCAGCCATGGCAACGCCAATGGAAAAGAACGCTTGGCCAATTGCCGCAATAACGGTACCCGGTCCAATCTGAGTAAAGTCAGGGCGAAACAGGTAATCGACTGCCTGGCTGAAGCCGCCAGCGAAGGCGTTGTAAACCGCAAGACCCAAGAGCAAGACAAACAACAGCGGCATCAATATGGAGGCGACCCGTTCGATGCCTTTTTCCACACCAGCATAGAGCACGCTGCCAGCCATTAGCAGTATGGCAAGCGTCCAGGCAAGCAGCGGTTGCGTATCTTGCTGAACCGCGTCGAACGCTGCCGCCGCACCCTGTGCCTCAAGACCGACGTAACCCTGGCTGAGCGCAGCGACGAAGTACTTCAAGATCCAGGCAGAGACAACGCAGTAGGTGGTAACGATCGCCAGCGCCGTAAGCAGGTTGAGATTGCCAACCCAAGCCCAAGCAACGCTATGGCCTTCCGCTTCGGCGACCACAGCAATGGACCCAGGGGGGCTCCTGCGCCCTCTGCGTCCGATCAACAACTCGGCCATAACTAGCGGAATACCGATTAACAGCACGCAGGCCAAGTACACCAATACGAAAGCGCCACCGCCGTTTTCACCAGTGACATAGGGAAATCGCCAGATGTTGCCCGGGCCAACAGCAAAGCCAACGGCGGCCATGAGAAAGCCGAAGCGGGAGCTCCACTGCACCGGTGCCGCCATCTAATCAGCGCCGCCGCTAAGCACCCGATCCAAATCACGGCACAGGTCGACGGGGTCCTCCAATCCGACCGACATCCGAAAGACCCCGTCACCCGCCACATCTCGATACACCTTTACCGCCGACGGAACCAGTTGATAGGAGTCCGCGAGCAAACCGTCGGTATCAATCCAGTACAACAAGGAACGGTGATGGCCTAAGCTAACCGCATAGTGAATGGTTTCCAGACGACTGGCGAACTGGGCTGCGAACGCCGGACCATCGCCGTGCAACCGAAACGCCAGCATGCCGGAGGTGTTGTCCATCTGCTGCATTGCCAAAGCGCGTTGCGGATGACTGTCCAACCCCGGGTAAAGCACCCGGGCAACTGCTGGATGGCCCTGGAGAAAGTTCGCCACAGCCATCGCATTGCTGGCATGGGCAGCCATGCGGATCGGCAAAGTCGCGGCCCCACGGCCAATCAACCAGGCATTGAATGGACTGAGCACTGCGCCGTGGTGGACCAGCGCCTGGGCTCTTAAGCGCTCTATGTCCACGCGGCGCCCGAGGACTATGCCGCCGAGTGCATCTCCATGCCCACCAATGTATTTGGTCAGCGAGTGGACTACGTAGTCCGCACCCAAGGTTAGTGGCCGGGTGGCTACTGGCGTTGCGAAGGTGCTGTCCACCGCCAGTCGAATATCGTGAGCCTTTGCTAGCTGCGCCACTGCAGCGATATCCGTTAACCGCAGAATTGGATTGGCTGGCGTCTCAACCCAAATTAAGCGTGTATTGGGTTGCAGCGCCGCAGCTATAGCATCGAGATCACTGCAATTTACGGCGCTCACGGCCACACCAAAGCGCGACAGCGTTTCGCGCACCAGCTCCGCAGTTCCCGGGTAGCAGATCTCACTGATGACCAGGTGATCCCCCGCTGACAGCTCCGTGAGCAACAGCCCAGCGATCGCGCCCATGCCAGAGGCAAAAGCGAGTCCCGCCTCGGCCTGTTCCAGCGCCGCAAGTTTTTGCTCGAGCGCGGCTACGGTGGGGTTGCCCCAACGGGAGTAAAAGTAGGGCAGCTCGCCCTCGAAAGCGTTCACCGAAAATCCTAGCGGTTCAGCTGCAACGAAGCTTGTGGACATCACTAGGTTCGGCGTGGCTGCACCAGTCGTCGGATCAAGTACCTCCCCTGCGTGAATCGCCTGGGTCGCTAGCCGCGGCGTCTCATCGCCACCTTCAGTTTGACTCAAGCATTCTCCTTGTACGCGCAAATGCCCGCTTTGCTATGGTTAAGCCCTCAGTTTAACCCAGGCAGAACAACCCATGAGCGATGCCGCGAGGGCCAATCCTGGCGAAGCACAAATCGCCGCCTTCGAGGCGGAGGGCGCCGATGTTCGTGCGCTATTAGCACAGCTAAGCGACGCAGATTGGCACCGAACCACCGGCTTCAAAGACTGGACCGTCTGGGACGTACTCGCGCATCTGCATTTCACGGATCACATGGGCTTAACCACCATTGCCGGTCCGCAAGCCTTCAATGCACTAATGCAGGACATTGCCGAAGCAAAAATGCCAATAGCCGCCTATACGCGCCGCTGGCTCGGCGACATTAACGGCGCCGAGCTGACCGAGCGCTGGGAAGAGCTACTGGCCAAGCTAATCACGGGCCTGCGCAATGCTGATCCAGACGTGCGCCTCACCTGGCCCGGCCCTGGCATGAAGCCACGCATGTTTGCCACTGCTAGGCAGATGGAAACCTGGGCCCACGCGACCGAAATCTACGACCTGCTAGAGCTTCCCCGCAACCACAGCGATCGCATCGAGAATATCGCCACCATCGGTGCGCGGACTTATGGCTGGACGTTTACAAACCGCAAACTAAGCGTGCCAGAACCGGTGCCCTATGTACGCCTAACGGCACCAAGTGGCGCGATCTGGGAATGGAATGAACCTCGGGAAGATGAAGCAGTCGTAGGCGAAGCTGTGGCTTTCTGCCAGGTCGTCACCCAGGTCCGCAACGTTGCCGATACCACGTTGAATGTCACCGGCGTAAACGCCAACGACTGGATGGCGATCGCCCAATGCTTTGCCGGCGCGCCCGCAGATCCACCAGCACCGGGTAGTCGTGGCCCTACCTCGGCCTAAGCGATCTGATACTGGTCAGCGGTTGCTGCAGCAATGAAGTTCTCTTTCAAGTGACTGAGGTTCTGCATGTCAGCGTTGACCACATCTAAGCCATTCGCTAACACATAGGAGTAGCTGCGCTGGAAGGGTGAGAGCGGCGCAGCGCTCAGCGCCGAATTGTAGTGCCCGTCGAAAACCGTCTGGTCACCGCGGCCCAAGAAGCTGCGGCTTGCCAACAACCGCCCAGCCTTCATTCCAACCAGTCCCATGCCTGCCGCCCTGGCCTTCGCCAATACTGGCTGTAGCTGGGTCAACGTGCGTGTGCCTTTGAGTATTTTCTTGCCGTCCCAGTCATACCAACCTGCAGGGGTGATGGCGATCATGGCTAGGTCGTAGTGCCCGGTCTCTGCGGCTGCACTGAGCACCTGCTCAGCATTTTGGTGTGTGCTCAATCCGAGAAACCGCACTTTGCCAGCTGCTTTAGCCTGATTAAAGGCCTGGTAGATCTCGTCGCTGCGTACGACTGATACATTGTTCGCTGCCATGGTGTAGTAGGCATCGACCTGCTCCACTTGCAACTCTTTGAGACTGCCATCGAGGTATTCAAGCCAACCTGCTGCAGCTTGTTTTGCCTGAGCAACGCTCACGCTCTCTTCCGGTTTGATATCGGTGGGCACGTACGCCTTAGAGATCAGGAAGATCTCGGAACCGTGCTCTTTCAGAAACGGCGCCAGGTGCATTTCGGCACTGTCGTAATAGCTACTAAAACCGACGTCGAACACATTGATCCCCGCTGCTAACGCCGTTTCTAGCAGATGATCTTTGCGCCGCCTAGAAAGCGCAGCGCCACAGCCAAAAAATAACCGCGAAGCCTTGTAGCCGGTACGGCCTAGCTGACGGTAGCTCATCGCTGGCCAATCATCCGGCCCTCCGGCGCTAAGCTGGGCCTGATCAACTGCAGCACGCAAATCTCCGCTCTTAAGCAGTGTTTGCCCACCAACGCCAATCGCCGCTAGCGATTTGAAGAATCCTCGTCGATTAGTCATGGTCTGCTCCTGGTAAATGTTCTTGCTTCGCGTGTTGGTGAAAGACTGTAATCATGGCGCAGGCTCCACTGCTTGATGCACCAGCTCAGCAGTTATATAGAGACTAACGGTATCGCCCACTGCGGGCACATACTTGCCTAGACCCCACTCGCTGCGCTTCAGATCGGCAAAAGCGCTAATGCCGACCACGGGCTTCTTCAGCATCGGGTGTTCTGCAGCGCGCACAATGCGCGTTTCTAGGGTCAACGGCTTAGTGGTGGACTTGATCGTCAGATCGCCGGTGATGTTCGCGCGATTTTCTCCGGTCATTTCAATCTGCGTGGCGGTAAAGCGAACCTTTGGGTACTGAGCTACATGGAAGTACTCTTTACCACGTAGGTGCTCATCAAACTCATCCACTCGACTGTCGATGCTGGCGGCGTTTATCACCACCGTTAAGGCACTTTCTGCGGGCGCTAGGGCGTTCAAATCCAAGGTAACGTCAAACTCGTTGAACCCCAGGTGCGGGGTCGAGAAGCCCAGATGCGAATAGCTGAAGGTGATGTAGGCGTGGGTCGCATCCACTGTGTAGCGTCCACTGGGTACGGCAAGCTCCGCTTGAGCTGCGGCGACAGAAAACAAACACAGCATGCCTGCCGCGCATTGCCCTATTTGCTTCAGGACCGCTCGCGCCTCTCCGGCCAGCGCATCCCTCAGCAAATTTCTCAGCAAATCCCGTTGCGTCATCGTGACTCCTCAATCGCTAGCGTCAGTCTAACGATCCCGACGCCCGCACGCCACGGGGGTCTCGGAGTCGACCCATGGGCAATGAGCCGGCAAGTCCGGTACTCTGCCGGATTGCCGCTATCGACCCCAAGGAATCTCATGGTGCAGACCGATGATTTGCGCATCCAACGCACGCGCCCGCTGTTAACCCCGGCGATTCTGGCAGAAGAGTTACCCGTGCCAGAATCCAGCGCGTCGCGAATTGCTGTGGCTCGGCAGGACATCGCTCGCGCTCTGAGTGGGACAGATCCTCGGCTCGTGGTCATTGTCGGACCTTGCTCTATACATGACCCAGATGCGGCATTGGACTATGCCCGCAGACTCAACGATCTGGCCGGCGAACTTGCCGAGCAAATGCTGGTGGTCATGCGGGTCTATTTCGAAAAGCCGCGCACACACATTGGCTGGAAGGGCTTGATCAACGACCCGCACCTGGACCAAACATTCAAGGTCAACGACGGCTTGCGCTTGGCCAGAAAACTATTGCTCGATGTCAGCGAAATCGGCTTGCCAGCGGGCACGGAGTTCCTCGACACGACCCTTGGTCAGTACTACACCGATCTAATTAGTTGGGGTGCCATAGGCGCTCGCACCACCGAAAGCCAGATTCATCGTCAGCTCGCCTCTGGCCTGTCCATGCCCGTGGGCTTTAAGAACCGCACGGACGGCAATGTGCAAGTTGCCGTTGATGCGGTGCGTGCGGCAAGCCAGAGTCACTGGTTCCCTTCCCTCACCAAGGAAGGCGCGCCGGCACTACTGCAGACCCGTGGCAACCCTGACTGTCATCTGGTACTGCGCGGCGGCGCCGAGCCCAACTACCAACGGCCCCAGGTCGATGACGCTCTGTCACGCTCACGCGCCCAGGGCTTTGCCAGCGGCTTGATCATCGACTGCAGCCATGGCAACAGCAACAAAGATCCGGCGCAACAGCCGCGGGTAGCGGAGGCGGTGATCGCACAAATCGTTGCCGATCGCGCTGAGCCGTCGACCACAGACCCCAGCAAGCGCTTGCGAATTGCCGGGCTAATGCTTGAAAGTCACCTTGAGGGCGGCCGGCAAGACATTGCTGCGACACCGCTAACCTACGGTCAAAGCATTACCGATGGCTGCTTGAGCTTCGCCGAGACAGCGCAATTGCTACAACACTTGCACCAAGAATTGTCACGCACCAGCGACACTAAACAGGAGAAAAAATGAACATGGCAATCACCTACGCCCTCATCGGCGGTAGCATCATTGGCCTGGCAGCGGTGCTGCTGTATGCGGGCCTCGGTCGAATTGCCGGCATTAGTGGCATCTTCGCAAACCTATTGCGTGCTCCGCGCAGCAACTATTGGGCAGTGTTGTTTGTACTCGGACTGGGTTTGGGCGGTTGGCTCAGCCACGCCTTTGGACTCTGGGATCCGGCACACTCAACTCAAGCCATGGTGCTTCAGCCCCGGGTGAATCTCTGGTTGCTGCTCGGCGGCGGCTTGTTGGTGGGCTATGGCACTCGCCTCGGCTCCGGTTGCACCAGCGGCCACGGCGTTTGTGGCATGGCCAGGTTATCGCGCCGCTCAGCCGCCGCGACAGCCACTTTTGTCGCCCTCGGCATGCTCACCGCCACAATGGTGCACGGCTCATGAAGGCACTGTTCGCGCTCCTCGCCGGCACGCTCTTTGGCTTGGGTCTGGCAATCTCCGGCATGGCGAATCCAAGCAACGTGATTGCGTTTCTCAATCTTTCGCCTGACTGGCAACCCGCACTGATGTTCGTCATGGGCAGCGCGCTGCTGGTGACGTTCCTTGGCTACCGCTTGTTGGGCCAACGCCATGCGCCATTGTTCGACGAGCGTTTTCATACGCCCAGCAACACCCACATCGACATTCGCTTGCTCAGCGGTTCGGCGCTGTTCGGGGTCGGCTGGGGGTTGTCAGGCTATTGCCCTGGTCCGGCAATCGTCGGCGCTTGGACGTTGGATGAGCGAGCGCTCATGTTCCTTGGCGCGTTTCTGTTAGGCAACCTGATCTTTGATCTGATACCTGCTGCACAGAAGCCAAGTGAGCTGAGCACCATAGCGGCCGCCAGCGACGGTTAACTCGAACTGGTTCGCAGGCAATTGTTGACCACCAACACAAATCGGCCTGGCTGGCGCCACTGATCTCATCTGGACTCGATACACTAGGGATTGGACCAGCAGGAGAAGTAGTATGCGGCGTCCAGCCAAACAAGCCACCAAGCAGTCGGCCAAACGCCAAACTGCGGCCAAAAAAAAGCCAGCGGCGAAGACGAAGTCTGTCCGCCATCCTAAGCCGAAGCTACCCTCGAGACGCGTCAATCTCGGCATTCAGTATCGCTTTGATCGAGCGATGCGCCATGCGCTGACCCGCTCGGCCACAGCCATTCCAGATACCGAGCTAGTCCACGACCTGTTGCTTGGCTTAGGCGAGACCAGCCTCGCCGCCGACGACCCCTTTGTTACCACCGCCTTGGAAAGCGCCAACCAGGCTGAAGGCCCGGTTCTGCAGTGTGGCGCCGGTCCCATGACGCTTCTGCTCGCGATCGTCATGCAGCGTCGCAGTCAATACCTGTGGACTTTGGAACACAACACCAGCTGGGCGCATATGCTGCGTAGCATTCTCGGTCGCTATGACGTTCGCGCAGGTCAGATACTCAACGCCCCAGCCGAAGCCTTCGGCGACCACATCTGGTATGTGGTCGACGTCAAGCATCTACCCCGAGACATCGCCTTGGTGGTCTGCGACGGCTCTAATGTGCTACCAAATGGCATGCGCGGCGTTGTCCGACGCTTACCTAACCACCTCAGTCATCGCTGCGTGTTCCTGGTGCGCAATACCAATCGTCCTAAGGATCTCGACTTTGCCGCCAAATGGGCAAAATCCAAATCTGCACCCTTTATCTTGAATGACAAAGCTGAGCCTTTCGTCAAAATCGCGCTGCGTGACCAAACGCCGGATTCCGAACTCATATCGGATCGCGTACTGACGGTTTACGACGGCATCAAAGAGCCGCAGAACCTCTGCCAACCGGGCAAGCCCAAGCAAAAACGACAAGCCGCACCTCGGGAACAGCTCGGCTAGATGACTGCCAATAGCAGCCGGTTGATGGCAACCGGCTAGCAGTGGGTCAATTCAAAACAGCAATGGATTTTCGGGTTACGCCCAAAGTCGCGATCGATCGTGCTAGCGGTGGTTTCGCGAACCTCGGCAAACCCAGCTATGGCTGCAGTATCCAACTTAAAACGCCGGAAGTTATTCGAAAAAATGAGGCAACCAGCGGGCGCTAGTCTAGCCATACAGGCTTCTAGTAGAGCAACGTGTTCTCGTTGCACATCGAAGTCCGCCGCACGCTTGGAGTTTGAGAAGGTCGGTGGATCACAAAAGATCAGATCGTAGTGCAGGCTGTCGTTTCGTAACCAATGCATCGCATCATCTTGTTGCAGCCTATGCTGCCGTGTATCGATGCCGTTGTGCTCGAAGTTGCGCTTTAGCCAGGCCAGATAGGTAGCAGACAAATCAACACTAGTCGTAATCGCCCCAGCAATGGCGGCGTGCACACTAGCCGCGCCCGTATAGCAGAACAAATTCAAAAACCGACCCTGGCCGGCCCGCTTGTTAATGTCCATGCGGACTGCTCGGTGATCGAGAAACAGACCGGTATCTAGGTAATCAAAGAGATTCACTTCCAGCAGTACCCGCCCCTCGGCCACCACAAAACTGCTACCGCGCTCATCCATGCGGCCGTACTTGCTACCGCCCTTACCACGCGCGCGGGTCTTACAAGCAATACGCCGAGGATCCAGTTCAAACACTGCTTGCGCGGCAGCCAGAAACTCGTCCAGGCGTTGCACCGCCTTCTCTTGCGGCACGCTGGCAGGCGCTTGGTATTCCTGTACGTGCAGATATGGTGGCTCGTCGTCGATAGGCTGATAGACATCGAGCGCGGCTGAGTACTCTGGCAAATCGGCGTCATACAGGCGGTAGCAGCCAATGCCTTGCTGAACCCGCCAACCTTTCAAGCGGCGCTGATTTTTTCGCAAACGGTTGGCAACCATCTGCGCACCACTCGTGAGCGCCATGGTTTAAGAAAGTGCGCTCAACTGACGCCCTGGGCCGCCTGCTCGCGAGCGGCACGCACTTTGTCGTTGGTCTGATTGAAGAGCAATTCACGCCGCGACTGCTCTTCGGCCTCAGTCAACTTGCGCTCCCGCAGCTCGCGTTTGAGGGCAAAGCCCTTCTGCACCGCGGGCCGTTCGCCCACCTGATCGACCCAACGCTTCAAGCTTGGAAAGGACTCCCAAACGCTGTCATCGATTAGTCGTCCAGCTAACATCGCCCAGGGCCAAGTGATCATGTCTGCAATGCTGTAATCGTCGCCAGCAAGGTACGCATTAGCGAGCAACTGGGCATCCATTACGCCGCATAAACGGTCTACCTCACCGACGAAACGCTGGGTACCGTAGGCCAGTTGCGCAGGATCGTCCGCAATGTTTTTGCCGTAGTTCTTGAAGTGATTGGCATTCCCCATCATGGGGCCGAGGTTGGCCATCTGCCAATGCACCCACTGCAATGTTCGGTAACGCTCAGCACCCGACGTAGCCAAGAATTGGCCGCTTTTGTCGGCCAGGTATTCAAGGATCGCTCCGGATTCAAATATGGCTAGCGGCGCACCACCACCTAAAGGTTCGGGATCGACAATGGCCGGCATGCGATTGTTCGGGCTGATACGCAAAAAGTCCGGCGTAAATTGATCGCCGCCGCCAATATCCACTTCCACCGTGTTATAGGCCATGCCGCACTCTTCGAGCATGATAGACACTTTCCAACCGTTGGGCGTAGGCCAATAGTACAAATCAATGGGCGCAGACATGGCGCTTCCCCTCTATTTCAAAGAAACAAGTAACGCAGCAACCGATCTACATCGAACAAGCTGACCGACGCACAACGGTGCGAACCGCAAAAGCAGCTTTCCCAGATGCGTGCTGACACACAACCCTAGGCTACGCATCCTCTATAGTGAACGCCAGCACCGAGGCACAGGCAACCACCCACAGCCCGTTCAAGGCGGCCCTTCGACTTGGGCAAAATAGTCCACCAGGCGACGGCCAGGCTCATCGGGGAAGCGCGTTTGCAGCTTGCGCGCCGAGGCAATGCGATCAATGCGAAAACTACGGAAAGCCTGACGCAACTCGCACCAGCCACCCAAGGTCCACACTTTGCCCCAGTAAAGCAACGTTAGCGGCCAGACTATGCGTTCCGTGGGCACTGCTGCGGCATCGCTGTACTCGACGAACAGGCGCACCCCACCGTTAATCGCCTCACGCACCTGCCCGAGCATTTGGGCCGATTCTTCCGACATGTTCATGCCCGGCACCACCAGGTGCTTAGAGAGCAGCTCTGGTCGCAGTTTTTGTGGCAGTACGGCATCGACCTTAGCCAGGATGCGGTCCGCTGCCTCAGCCATGTGCGGATCTCCCCAGGCTTTGGCCACTTCAGTGCCAAACAACAGGGCCTGCAGCTCTTCTTGATCGAACATCAGCGGTGGCACCTGATAGCCGCGATTTAAGCGATAACCGACCCCTGCCTCGCCTTCAATGGGCACGCCAGACCCCATCAAATCTTGAATGTCTCGGTAGATCGTTCGCTCAGAGACCTCGAAGCGCTCTGCCAGTGCACGTGCGGTGACTACCCGGCCGCGGCCGAGTTGCAGGACGATCTGGAAGAGGCGGTCTGAGGGACGCATGCGCCTATGCTAGCACCCTGCTGTCAGATCGCTCGCCAGAGCCTGACACACTACTGACACGACGGTGTCAGCAAAGATCAAGAATCGAGGGGATTCTCAGGGCCTACTGACAGAACGTTGTCATGAGCCACGGCGTAAAGTGGTGATCCTGACTTCGATCAGCCAGCAAGGAGCGACGCGATGAAAGGCATAAGCTATGGCACCTCAGCAGCACTGGGCGCTGGATTCCGACGATTTGTTGCGGCCCGCCTGCGGGGCCATCTGCTCGTGGCTCAGGCACTGGACCGGCCCCACGGTCAACAACCCCAACAAGGAGAACAGCATGAATGCAATGGAAATCGGCCAGGACCTGGTTGCCCTATGCAACGCCGATAACGCTGAGCAAGTGGTTGAGAAGTACTATGCCCCCGACATTGTCAGCATCGAAGGCCAGGACAGCGAAGCCATGCCAGCGAGGCTCGAAGGACTCGAGGCTGTGGCGCAAAAAAGCCAATGGTGGTTCGACAACCACACGGTGCATAGCTTGCACGCTTCCGGACCTTACGTCGGTCTCGCGCCAGATCAATTCGTCGTGCGCTTTGAGATGGACGTAACACCCAAGGCGGGCGAACGCTTACAGATGGATGAAGTTGGGCTGTATCGCGTACAGGGCGGCCGGATTGTTGAAGAGGCATTTCTCTACAACCAGTCCTGATGGAACGCGGGCCCCAGTACCACTGAGGCTCGTAGCTACGGCGCGCCTAGCATATAGCGGCGTACCAAAGTGATGGGCGCACCACCGTAGGACAGCAAGGTATCGTGAAACTGTTTTAACGTGCGCTCGTCGTCTTCTGCGAGCCAGGCTTCACGTAGGTCCATGATCTGCAACTTGCCTAGGGTATAGGAGAGATAGCTCGGGTCGTAGGTGCCTCGAGCAGCCTGTTGCCGAGCATTGCCAAGGTCCAACATGCCCTGCTCAAGGAACATAGCCTGGGACTGGGCCAGGGTCATGCCTTCTGTATGAAGGCCAATGGCAGATAGGTAGCGAACATTGCGCTTTAAGGCGTTCGCCAATTGCCCGACATGTAACAGCGAATCAGCGTCGCCTAATCCCGCGTCATGCATCATCTCTTCAGCATAGTGCGCCCAACCTTCAGAAGCCGTGGTGCTGCGAAACAGACGAACCAACGGTCTTTTGGCGCGGTTGCGATGTTGGCCCCAAAGAAAGTGCCCCGGCCAGACTTCGTGCACCGAGACATACAACAACCGGCCCTCATTCGGCACGAAAGCCCGCTGCACTTCTTCGCTCCAGGTAGGATCTGGGGGAGAGATGTAGTAGATACTCGGCAAGCTGTTTGGCTCGAACGGTCCAGGGCTCCTGATGTAAGCCAAATTGGCTCGATTGTAGGGTGGTGATTGCTTTACCAGCGCTTCCGCTTTGCTCGGGATCGTCACTAGATCGTGATCAACAACAAATTGCTTTAAATCCTGCAATTGCTGCGCGCCCCGAGCCACTGGGTCCAGCGACTTTTGTTTCTCAGCCAAGGCCATGCAGGCTGGTAGATCTGGCGTTTGCAGATCACCTGCGCAAACGCCCTTGAGCGCTTGTAAATTGCGCGCCAAATCAGCCGCGCCTCGAGTCTTGAGCTCGGCGAGAGGTACACCCACCATCTCGGTATCGAGCAACATGCGAGCGAATAGCTCAGCCCCTAATGCAAACTCATCATGGGCAGCACTCTCAAGTGCGCGCAGCTCCGATTCGAACGCGCGTAATGCGGAAATGGCCGCGCCGTTATTTTGCTGCAAGCGCTGGCGTTCGTCTGCACTACCCGTCTCAGAGAAGAGTTCGTCCACGGTAGATTCTAGGTGCCGAGCCAAGCCACCGTAGTAGCTAATCGAGCGTTTCAGAAAACTCGCAGCGATCTGCTCGTCTAACTGCGAGCGGATCTGCTCCAGCGCGCTGGGTACTGCTTGCAACAGCTGGGTTAACGCGGCCATGCGAACCGCTAACGGCGCGTACTCACTACTCAGATAAGTACTCGGATCGATCGCCCCACGAAAATACATTGGATTGTGTTTGGGTCTCTGCGCCACTTCCAGCCAAAACAGTTGCCGACCCAGGTACCAAATCATCACCTCGCGTTCAAACTGCCGATCACGACTTAAATCAATGATGGAAAACTCATCTGCCGCGCGCTGGTGCTGCTTAAACGCTGCCACTCTGGAGGCAGTACCGGTCGCACTCAAATCGGGAATACGACCATCGTACTGGTGGCGCCCAGCCCGCACGCCAGCGGAGGGAACCTGTTCGAAATAGTCGTGAAGAAACCCATCAACCAACGCATCCCAGCGCTCATCGGCTGACAGTTGTTTGATCGGTGACTCCGGGCTTTGCGCTGCTGGTGGTGCCACAGAGGTGCAACTGCCTGCCAAAGTTGCCAGCAGCAAGACCAACGCGCCCGAGATACTACGCGCCAAGCAAGCCGGTGTGAGTTGCTTAGAAATAGTCATCGTAGACCGGTTCAGGAGCCAAAGTGAGCAACAGCGCGATCAGGGCAATGCTCAAGCCGATGGCGAGCAATGGCTTCCACCAAGCTGGTGCCGGTGCGGACAGTGCCGAAGCGCTAGCCTGGTCTACTGGCGCTCGCCCGGTCACCATGGGCGCAACCAAGTTTTGACGCTTGTAAAACCCGTAGAAGGCGATGGCCAACAGATGCACAGCCAGCGCCAGCAGCAACCAGTCGAAGTTAGCATGATGCAAATCGGTAAGCTGCTCCGAGAGTCTTGAGCTTACCGCCGGCTGATAAGGCCCGACGAAGAGAATATCGTCGTCGACGAACAAACCGCTTAGCGCTTGTACCGCAACGAGAATCAGCAGTGCCCATACGGCTAATGCGCCAAGTGGATTGTGCCCAACCATGCGGGGCGCTTGGCGATCGAACAGCGTTTTGAGGTAAGCAAAGGCCGCAAAAGGCCGTGGCCGCCACGCTGCAAAGCGCGCATAGCGGCTCCCAAGCACTCCCCAAAACATCCGAAAAGCCAACAAGCCAATGGTGAAGTAACCGAGCCTCATATGCCATTCGGTGTATTCGACCCCAAGCTCGGCGGTAAGCCACGACCCGCAGATAGATAGCGTGAGTAACCAGTGGAATGCTCGCAAAGGCCAATCCCACACCAACACAAGGGTGGGATCGGTCTGGGCCGATGACAAGTGGGTTCTACTCGTCGTCGACTCGGAACTCATCGTGGCAGGAGCCGCAAGCCTGGCCCATGGCTCCGATGGCAGGGCGAATGCCGTCTTCGCTGCCTGCGGTGGCCATGGCGCTAAGCGCCTCGGCTTTCTCTTGTAGTGTGGCTGCTTTGGCTTTGAATTCAGCGCTTTGCTCCCAGATCACGTCAAGCGCCTCGGTTTCTAGCTCAAAGCTGCGCGTGTCGACGCTGAAGGTCTCAGGGATCATTGGCGCAAGCGTAGCGATGCGACCAGCATTGTTGGCAATTACGCTCAGATCCACCGGCAGCTGGCCGCGTGCCATGCCGGCCAATGGGCCGATGTAGTAACCCATCAGATGCAGCACCGATTGGCGGCTATCGACCGCGTAGGCTGCACGCTCCTCTGGACTGGGTGCGGCTACCACCGGAGCAGCCAGCAGCGCGACTAGAGTAGCAGCCAAGGCGCTCGCGCCAGGAAACCGCGCAGAGGTAGAACTGTGATGAGACCGATGGATCATGTTGCTTCCCGCTTTTCTGATGCAAATCAGTAAGCGACGGTACAAACCGCAGCCCCAGGGGTCAAGACAAAAACCCGGCAACCGCTTCGGTCTAGCGAAACACCATTTCGTGGGACAGCCCCTGAGCTTCCATGGAACGCCGCAATCGATTGAGAGCTTCCATCTGGATCTGCCTGACCCGCTCCCGGGTCAAGCCAACCTCAGCGCCCACCTCCTCCAAGGTGGCGTGCTCGTAGCCTCGAAGACCGAATCGGCGAATCAACACTTGCTGATGCTTCTCGCTAAGATCCGACAACAACAGCTCCAGCTTCTCACTAAGATCTTGGTTCTGCACCGTGGCCGCTGGGTCGGGCAGGCTATCGTCCCGCAGG
>JBPCXR010000041.1:0-3271 GCA_051027215.1 Pseudomonadales bacterium
GTCGCTCGCCGCCATTCAGCATGCCTTGGAAGATGCAGGTATCCCATTTATTGAAGTCGGACGCCGGCTGACGGTGGTGGCACCGGGGGTTTGATGTATGCTTGGTGCGTTTGTTCCGGTTGTGGCACGCTGCTGAAGAGGGGCTTGCGGCAGAAGACCGGCGCATAGCGTGAACGCCAGGGCGAATTCCACCGGCGTGGCCGGTTACCGGCGTATTGCCCGCACTTCGAGGCAGGGCACTACCTGAAGGGCCTGACCCAGTAGGGCGTCACCTTTCCACGCCGATTCACGCGATACAGTATTCCCTTCCAGACCATCAGCGAGCCCGGTCTCAGAGATCATTGCGGAAGCCGAATTGACCTATTTCGCCTCACTGCGCATGCTCTCCTTGACTGGCGTGTCAACGCAAATAACGAGCTCAGGCACATTCGCACGCGCACCTGGCGCTAATGCAAGCTAAGCAACACTTGGATGTCATGTTGGCTCAGCTGTTCCAGCAACTTTCTTTCTTCGACTGAGAGCTTCGTTTTGTCATCTATGTAATTTTTTAGTATAGAAGCAATTTCGGTGGTCGGCTTATAGTAGAAATCAACGTGCTCGCGACTGAGATCTTCTACTAGTCGCTGAAGCAATTTTTTTCGCTTCTCTGAGATCAGGTCTTCACGTTTTTCTTCCATATCAGTTCGTGCCCCGGTGCTTGGTGTAGGCGGCGACCAGTAGTTCGAGATGGCTCGCCAGGATCAAACCTGTTTTCCCAGCCTTCTCCTGTTTGGCCGTGACAATGTGTCAAGGATGAAATGAACGAGAAAGATGCAGTAATTTGCGTCCAAAACAATGATAGGCGGGGCCGGAACAGTCCTTGATCCAAATCAACAGCACATTGCTACAAAGCACGTAGTGACGGCTCTTGGCACTCCGTGGTCACCAGGCATCCGGCGAAAAAGCGCCGGAAAGCTGACCCGACGAACGAGTCCCAGCCGTAGTAGCCGGTTTCCGGCGCAGAGCCGGCGCTACGAGTCAAGGCGCTTATTCAACGAACTGACCCAAAGGCGACCTTCTACTTCGCTCGCGTTGGCTGTGCAGATCAGTGGATTCCAGTGCGCATGATCCCGATGCTCCGCTATCTAAAGAAATGCCAGCGCAATGCTCCATCGCCACCAGAGTTCAAATTGTGGGAATGTGAATCATCCTCTAAGGGCTATGTTGTTGGCGCAGCGAGCCTGGCTTCAGAATGTCCACGCCATTGTCATCGTGACATAGTCAGACTCAATGCGGTTGGTGGCGTCGATGTCGTGGATCCATTTTCCGAGGATCGCAATGTCGCCATCGGCGACTTTCGGGAACCATACGAACCCAGGGCCGAGGCCGACGCTCTCTCCCTGGAAGCCATCGAGGAGAGCACCGCCTCCGCTGTCATCGCTGATCTGGTTGTAGTAGTAGCCGCGCAAACCGACAGCGAAGGTCTCCGACAGGAATTGGTTGACGGTGTAGTCGAGATGGAACTCCGTCCCCGTCTCGTAGTCGGTTTTATCGTTTTCGGTGTTGAAGAGTATACCGGGCGCCACCGAGACCTCGGTGCCCGTGTCCAGGTTGAAGTAGGTTGCGGCAAGCGTGGTATCGAAGCCCCAGCGATTGAGGCCAATGTTGACCACCTTGTCGACGTCATAAGCACCTGTGGGCACAAAGATCGTTTCGCCGAGTTGGACCGAAAGGTTGCCTATCGTCCAAGTGAGCTCGAGCGGAACGAGCGCGATGTCACCGACATTGATGGAGTCCCTGTTGGCAGAGCGTGAACCGGCACCCTCGACGTCGATCGTCGCCTTCAACTTTGCGCGCCCAAACGGGAATGCAGCGCCAACCGTATATGTTGCCCCGAGAACGTCTTGCTCGAATGTGTAGCCCGCGGCAATGATGTCGAGAATCATGCTGAGGTCGAGGCCTAGGTTCACATTGCCCTGGACAACTGCAGCGTCGACGTCACCGCTTTGATAATAAACGCTGTTGGCGACCTGCAGTCCGGGCTCAGCCGATTGGGCTAGCGCAATGTCCCCCGCTGTGCCGGGCAGATAGAAGCTGGTTCCGCCTTCTGCGGCTTGTGTCGAAGATGACCACACTGCTAGCGTCAGAAACACTGGCAGCGTCGCATGAGCCCTTCTTAGGGTCTGCATCAGAACTCTCCAGGACGACTTAGCATATGATCCTTGACCGTCATCAAGACGAGTCGTAGGGATCCAGCGTACCCTAGGGAATGGGCAACGGTACCCAGGCTCGGCTAGTTCGCCCCGCCGCTCGTCTCCAACTTCTCCATCACCTGATCGATGCCGAAGCTCCCTGCTTTTTGCCGGGGCGGGAACTCCCTGAACGACTCCAACATTTGGGCAACGTAGTCCTGAGCCGCTCCGAAGAAGAACACTCGGTCCAACATCCAATCGTAATAGGAGTTCGAGGTGAAGTAGGCTCGCTCATAGACATCGCGCCGCAGGTTGAAGATCATGGGCGCGCGCAACACTGTCCAAGGCTCCGCCCAGGCCCGCAGCGTCTCTTTCCGCTCCTGCTCGAGAAAGATAACCTTCCAATCTCCGCGGCGGAGGGCCGTGAGGTCTCCGGTATCCGAGAAATAGAAGATCTCCTCGCGCGGGCTCTCGTCAGTCTCTCCCGTCAGCAGTGGCAGGATGTTGTAGCCGTCGAGGTGGACCCTGTATTCCCGGCCGATCGCTTGCACGCCACCGCGCTTTAGCTGCTCCTTGATATCCGGCACACCGGCCGCGGCCAGGAAGGTCGGCAGCCAGTCCATGTGATGTACGATCTCATTGCTGACGGAGCCAGGCTTGATCTTGCCGGGCCAGCGAACCATGGCGGGGACGCGCCAGCCGCCTTCCCAGTTGGTGTTCTTTTCGCCCTGAAACGGCGTCAGGCCTGCGTCCGGCCAGGTGTTCATTTGTGGGCCGTTGTCAGTCGAGTACACGACGATCGTGTTGTCCGCGATACCAAGCTCTTCCAGTTTGGCGAGCAGCTGCCCGACATGCATGTCGTGCTCGACCATGCCGTCGGCATACTCGTCCTGGCCGGAGATCCCGAGATGTTCTTCCTTCACGTGGGTTCGGAAGTGCATGCGCGACGAGTTAAACCACAAGAAGAACGGCTTCTTCGACTTGTGAACGCGCTCCATGAAATCCAGGCCGGCAGCTAAGAATTCCTCATCCACCGTCTCCATCCGCTTCGTTGTGAGCGGGCCGGTGTTTTCGATCTTGCCGTCCGCAAAGGACTTGAT
>JBPCXR010000042.1:0-2926 GCA_051027215.1 Pseudomonadales bacterium
CTTACGTGGCGTCCAGCCAGGCACTGCATACGGTCCCCAGTGAGCGCTCAGTCCAACCTTGTCGCGCTGGAACCAATCGGGGATCTGATGCGTTACTAGCGAAGCCCATTGTGGCTTGAATGGGCCAGCCTTGATCGTCTCGGCGAGCAGTGGGTGCAGTTCGCCATGCGGGGGATCTTCGGTTGGAAGCTGGGCCGACACACTTGCTACAGTGGAAAGCAGGAAGCTGAAAACGAGCGAGTTCAACAGTTGTTGCCGAATAGACTTTCGGAAAAACATAACTTTGATCCTTAAGTTTACAGATCTCAGATGCTACGAAACGGTTTGTTTTAATTGCTTGCCTTTGTAGCCATCGCGTTTATTCGGATGTGCTTTTGTTCGCTTCTTGTCCGCCGGCTGGCCCGCCTTTGGCGTAATGCAAAAGGCGAGCCTACCGTCAATTTCGGGGAGTTAAGCTTAGCGAGTACCACAGATCGCAACCTTCATTCCCAACGCTTCAGCCATGGCAGCCTTAGTAAGCATCGCCTTGTCTGCTTCTTCGGCTGAGTTGCCGTAGGCGACTTGGATGTGATTGCTCTTGTGGCGTGCCATCATCTGATCGCGTGAGGTGCCATAGGTGACAGCGTGCATGATTGGCCATTGGGGGGTGGTTTCTTGCCAACGGCGTTCGGTCTCTTCGCGTGGCAATTCGATTGCCTTGCCGCGTCCAATGTCCATTTTCAAGGCATTGTCTTCGACGTAGATTCTTGACCAAACAATTTCACCTGGCTTGGCAATGCCGCGAAGTGTCGAACCACCAAGTGGGAAGTACATCTCTGGTTGCCGGAATCCTTCACTTCCTGCCCAGCCGTCGACATGATGTTCGACAGGAGCAGAACCAGAAATCTCAAACACCCAGACGTATTCGTCGGTAGTTCCTGATTGATCTGGATCGCCCCAACGGAGGTCATGCAGCGTAGTTTCAATTGGCTGACCAAGTTTGTCATGTACTCGTTGGATCAGCAGCCCGTCGAGTCCCGCACACTCGTCGACTTCATTGAAGTGCAGCACAGGTCGACCGGCAAACAGTTCGCGTTTCCCATCGCGGCTCATCACTGGTGGACGTTCGCTGCTGTTGAGCATGCCTTCGACCAGGTCGCTCGCAGGGAGCAAGTCTTTCAGACCTTGTTGGTACTGGATGCCGATAAGATCACAACCAAAGTCATCGGCAATGCGTACTGCTGCAATGTACATCTGACATTGCAGACGAATTTGCTCGTTGGTCAATTCGGTTTCGTGAGTAGGGCCAATATGAAAGGTCATGCCGCGCTCTTCCAACCAAGTACGCACCGCATCGGCCTCTTCGATGGAAGATTGAGTCGTCTCGTAGTAGAGGGCCGATTGACTCATGCGCTCTTTGAAGACGCCCGTCTGGTTGATTAGATGATCGGGAATAATGGCGTTAAACATTCCCATGCAACCCTCGTCGAACACCCCCATAATCGCCTTGTCACGAATCAGCTCTTGCGCCAGGGAGGTTCCCAAATCTCGAGCATCAGACGGCACAGCATCCGCATTCAGGTCTTGGGCATGCGAAGTGTCGTGGCCGCAACTGCCTGTCTCAAGCCATTTGGCCAACCGGCTAGTAAAATACTCATCGGAGAAGTCTTCGCTCCAGAGAGTCGAGTACTTAACGCCTGCCTTCGTTAGCGAACCATTGAGGTTCAGCATGCCGACCAAGCCGGGCCATTGTCCTGACCAATTAGCAGCTGTCAGAATTGGCCCTTGGTGGGTTGTCAGTCCAGCCAGGACATGGTGCGAGTATTGCCAAACAGCTTCTGCAATGATCAAAGGTGCGTTGGTTGGGATATTCTTAAAGACTTCCATTCCTTCACGTTGGCTGTTTATAAAACCGTGTTCAGCATCTTCCTTGTACTGATGGGCCCGCACGACCGTTGAGCCCATCTTTTCAATGGCTTGGCTCAGCGTCTTTTCCATGGCTTGTTGAGCTTCCCAGCATTTCTGATTTGCTGACAAGCGAAGGTCGCCGCTGGCGATGAGGTACACTTTGTTATCGCCGCTGTTGTTTGCTGAGTTCGACATTAAGAGTTTTCCTTTTTCGTGAAAGAGTCTGCTATGCGCCGGTATTCCGCGTACGCTTTGTCGTAATGTGGTTTGTTTTTGGCCGACGGTTGAACATTGTTTAACTGACGGCTTTCATCGTCTTCTCTCGGCGCTGCCATCGTTTCAATCGCTGCTGCCGCTGTATTAAATCCGCTACGTTCTGGACCAGCAGCCAAGGCCCCGAGCACGGCTGCTCCCAGAGCTGGTCCCTGCTTACTCGGATGGACGCTTATCGGTTTGCCAAGCACGTCGGCGTAGATTTGGACGAGTTCAGGATTATGGTGAGGCAGTCCACCGGTCGCGATGAAGCCGTTCACGGACACGCCCCCTTCTTCAAGGGAGTCGACGATCCAGCGTACGCCATATGCCGATGCTTCCAGCAACGCTCGATAGAGGTGAGCTGCGCCGTGGTGCATTTTAAGACCGGCAAAAACACCACTCAAGTTACCGTCCATTAGTGGTGTTCGGCAGCCGTTCATCCAGTCGAGGCAAGTGATCCCCTCAGCCCCCGGCGGTAGAGTCGCTGCCTCTCGGGCTAGTTCGCTATGGTCCTTGTGACCTAGGAGATTACGTAACCAGTCAAAGGCGTCGCCCACCGCAGCTTGGCCAGTTTCGTAGCCAAAGTAACCAGGCAAGATGCCATTCTTCACCACACCGGCGACGCCAGGCACAAATCGGTCTTCGACCGCATTGAGCATGTGGCAACTGCTGGTACCCATCACCATCACTAATAGCCCGTCGGTTGCTGCGCCAACACCAGGAACTCCTGCATGAGCGTCGATGATCGCAGCGCTCACGGGCGTACCGGCAGACAATCCGAGAG
>JBPCXR010000043.1:0-7064 GCA_051027215.1 Pseudomonadales bacterium
CCTCCCCTAGCGCCTGCTTAAGCGGATCGAGGTGGGGCTCAAAACTCCGCCATTGCGCAATGCTGTCTGCAAATATCGGCTGCCGCACCTGCTCGGATGACGGCGTACGGACATTGCGCTCGGTTTCGTAGAACCGCAGGCACTGCTCTTCGAACGGCAGATCGCAAAACGCCAGCAGCCGCCGCACTTGCTCTTCCAGGTTGTTCACGACCGCTTCGTGCTGCACCCGCAGAACAAACCCTGGCAGTACTTCATCCCAGTGATCCATGAGGCTTACGTAGTCGCGGTAGTAACGCCCGATGTCGCTCAGATCGTAAGAGAACTCCTGACCCTCAGCAAACAGCTGCTTAAAACCGCTGAAGCAGCAGGCCATGGCGCCGCGGCGGGCGTCGATAATACGGGCGTTGGGCAGCATGAGCTTGATCAGACCGATGTGGCGGAAATTGTTCGGCATTTTATCAATGAAGCGCGGCGCGCCCTGGCGGTGAATGCGGGTCTCTTCCAAATAGCACTCGCCGAATTGGCGTAACTCTTCTGCGCTCAGCTCCTGCAGTACCGCTGGATAGCCGGGTGCCCGCCGTCGTAGGTGTTGGGACAGGGACAACACATTAGGCAACTCCAGGGTGCCATCCACCTGACTATGCGATGCCAGTACTTGTTCCAGCAGGGTAGAGCCTGCGCGCGGTAAGCCAACGACAAAAATTGGATCAGCCGCGATTGCGCCGTGGTCAGCATGACGCGCAAACAAAGCTGCATCGCAAACGGTCTTGGTGGCGGCGAATTCGTCATGCATCTGTTGCGCGTCATAGCGGCTTTGTGCTTTCTTCAGCGCGTTACCTTGAGCGTAGTGGGAGAACGACGCATCATAATCCTCGCGATCTTCATAGGCTTTGCCTAATGCAAAAAACAGATACACTCGCTGCATGAAGTGTAGGTGTTCTGCGCGCAGCTGTTCCTGCATGGCAGTCAGCTCGACAGCAGAAAAGCGGTAGGTCTTGAGATTGGCTAGCGCGTAGTAAGCTTCTCCATGGCTGGGATGTTGGGCAATGGCATTCTGGTAAGCGCTGATAGCTTCTTCGCTGCGACCACTGGTTTTGAGTGCGTGACCTTTGTTGGTGAGCGTGGCCGCATCGCCTGGTACTCGTGCCAGCACCTCATCTAGCAGTGTCAGCGCCGCATCAAAATCACCGGTCTGCATCTGTTCGATGGCGTACAGAGACAGAAACTGCGGATTAGTTGGGTCTTGGTCCAACAGGGCTCTTGCCTGTTGCAAGGCCGCAGCAAACTTTTGCCGTTTGCGCAGCACCTGCACATAGTCCATGCGGGCCTGGGTGTTGGCGGGTGCGAACTCAACAGCGCTCTCGAGCAGGAACTCCGCGTCGTCTAGAACGCCTAGGCGTGAACCGATATCTGCCAGCAAGCGCATGCCTTCCACGTGCTGTGGTTGCTGCTGAAGAAAGGTTCTGCACAGCTGTTCGGCTTTTGCCAAGCGGTTTTGCGCGATCAAGTCCATCACTGCGACTAGCGGCTTCGGCTGCTCCTGCAACCACGTGAGCCGCGCCTGCACAGCTCGCAACTGCTGATCACGCTGCATTCCGCGGAGCAACTCGATCTGGCCTTGATAGCTGGCGAGTAGGGCGGGGTTCAGCGCGATGGCTCGGCCGTAGGCTGCGATGCTCTGTGTGGTGCGGCCTGCGGCTTTGTGCAAATGCCCGAGCTCCTGAAAGGCACGGCCATGTTCGGGGGCAAGCTGTAGCAGCTGCCGTAGAGTATCTAAGGCGGCCGCGTCCGCACCGGCGTAGCGCTCGGCGACGGCGAGCATATAGCGGGCGTCAGTGTCGTCAGGTTGTGCTGCTACCGCGGCGACAAGCAGTGTTCGAGCGCCTGCAGGATCTCCGCCTTGCAAGCGCGCTTGGGCATCCGCGAGGATCGATTGCTGCTGCGCCCGGGATTCACTCACATTGCCTCCCCCATGCGCTCATCTTGGCCAGGGCGGACGGCAGTGACATCCGCCAAGGCCGGCACACTGCCGCTCTGTTGCAGCTAGAACTCGAACGAGGCACGCAGTCCAATGGTGCGCGGGCGCGCGTGGGTGACTCGCTCTCTGTCGAACACAAAGTTTCGCGACAGCTCGGCTTCTTCATCGAACAGGTTATCGACGAAAAGCTCCGCCGACCATTGATCCGCGCTCAGGCCAAAGGTCAGGCCCACCAGCACCCAGCTGTCCATCTCAGAATTGTTGATGACCACTACGTCACTCTGTGCTTCAGAGGAAAAGCTCACATGCGGCATCAGGTGCAGTGACCGACCGCCATCTAAGAACCACTCGTAGCGGGCGCGCAGGTTGCCCTGAAACTCTGGCGCATAGGCCAGCTCGTCACCATCGCGCACGTCAGTGGTGGGGGTCAGGACTTCTGTGATTTCCGTGTCCAGAATGGAAAAGGCACCGCTTAGGGTCAGGTTCTCTGAAGCATTCCAGGTTACCTCGCCCTCAACGCCGAGAATTTCAGCGTCCGCTGCGTTGTCAGAGAAGAATAGGTTAGTAATGCTGGGGTCGAAAATCGTGGTCTGCAGGTCTTCGATTTCTACGTAGAACACGCTGCCGTTAAAGCGCAGGGTGCGATCCAGCAGATCCAGTTTCCAACCTGCTTCCCAGTTCACTACATCATCGGTGTCTAGATCGAACGGAACGGTGAAGCCGTTTGGCCCGGTTGCGCCGCCGGGGCGGTTGAGTAGCCCTGGCCGGAATCCCTGGGACCAAGTGGCATACAGCATGGCGCTGTCATTGGGCCGGTAGCTGACGCTGAGTTTGCCAATGACGCCCTCAGTATCGGCAGAGTCCGGCGCCCGTAGCGCACCTACGACAGCGGCCGGTGTGGCGGGATCGTTGATGTCGGCTTCGGTGTAGGTGATCTGCTGGGCCGGGTCACAAGTGCCGCGAAAGGTAACCTGCCCGTCGCCGTTGTACAGATCGCTGATGTCGGTGCCGAAGGCGTTCACATCAGCGGCGGCACCCGAGTTACAAAAAGAACTATTGGCGCTTCCGTCAAAGTCCACCTCGATTTCGTACCAGCGCGCGCCTGCGGTGAGTGACCATGTTTCGTTTAGGTCCCAGGTGACTTCGCCAAACACACCGAGCTGCTCGTCCGTGCGGCGCACGTCATTGCGAAAAATCACATCCGCCGGGAACGGTCCTTCTTCTGACCGGTAGCCAGTGGTAAAGGGAAAGTTCGGTGCCCAGGGACCAAACGGCGCTGCGGCGACGGATCCTGGGTAGGTAAAGTCATTGCGCTCAGTGAGCTCGAGATCGCTGTAGAAAACGCCGCCAGTGAAGCGAACGGCATGTTCCTGGGGCGTGGTGACGCGGATCTCGTGAGACCAGACCTCAGTATCTGTTTGGGAGTTCACGAACATATCCGGTGCCTGGCAGACTCCGCTGGGGTAAGCGGTGCCGGGATAGGACACAGAGCCATCGCAGATGTAGTAAGGCAGGTACTGGCCTACGAACAAGTAATCCGTGTAGTCGATGCGTTGTTCGGTCTCTCGGTCGGTGAACGCACCGGTGTAGAGCAGTTCTAGCGCCCCTACACGGCCTTCCAGCGTCCAGTTGACGTTGACGAATTCGTCTTCCATTTTGTCATCTGAAAAGCGCTGAATCTCATAGTCATCCAGCTCCGGATCAGAAAAGAACACGCCGTCCGATTCGAGTGTCTGCTGCATGACAGACCCTCTAACGGTCCAGTCTTCGTTGACATCGAACAGCGCGCTGAGTCGACCGCCTTCATAGCTGGAGTCGTTGACGTTCTTCTTGACCTGGGCCGGGGCGGGGAGAAACGTGACAGCGCTTAAATCTGCATCTGCCTGAAATCCGGCGCGGTTGGCCGACACGGGCTCACCGTTGGCTCGCAGCGTTCCGGCTGGCCGAAAGCGTGCGCTGGCGGAAGTATCTCGGCTGCCTGCGACCTGATCGATGAAGCCGCCACGGCGATCGCTAAAACCCACTGCCCGCAGGGCCAGTCGATCGTTGATTGCCAGGTTCACCATGGCTTCGACCTTGGTGCTAGGGTCACCGTCCTCTGTGAACGCCGAGCCTACATCTATGCTGCCATAGGTTTCCGAGGTGTCGGGCTGGTTGGTAATCAGCCGCACATTCCCCGCTTGGGAACTGGCGCCAAACAGGGTCCCCTGGGGACCGGACAACACTTCGATGCGGTTTAGGTCCGCTGCGTACACATCCAGGTTGCGGCCTGGTTGCGACAGCGGTTGCTCATCGAGATAGAAAGCGACATTCGGCGCTAGCCCGGCGACGCCAGCCGTGGTCAGGTTGGGTGTGGTTGAGGCGAGGCCACGAATGTAGATGGTGTTCTGACCTGGACCGCTGCCACCTGCGGTGATCCCTGGCAGTTGGATTAAATAGTCCTCGAAGTTGGCAATGCCAAAATCGTCCAGCGCATCTTCAGTGAGCGCCTGTACGGTCACCGGCACATCCTGCATGGAGGCACTGCGCTTGGTAGCGGTAACGATGACCTCTTCAATAGCGCGGGAGGGCTGGTTGGCTGTTGCTGATGCTGATTCAGCAGCCGAGCTGGCTGCACTGGCGGCCGACAAAGCGGCAATGACGCCCTGGCTGATTCGGCGTCTTCTAAAATGCACGTGAATACCCCTGGATTTTTTGTTTATTCAATGGAAGCAGGTTGTGCTTCTTGGAGCCTATTTGCTCCGAGGGTGAAAATTGCTCTCACCCAGCGGCGGGCATCATACCGAATCCGTCAGAGAATTTCCTGTGCGGGCCGCTTTTGAGCCGAATTCCAGTATTTTTAACTGGTGAACGCACGTTTAGTGCGGGATCTGGGGGCGCTCTATGGGGTCGCAACCACGATAAAAAGTCCACATATGTAGTTTCCCTAATTGGCAAATTCTCCTAGTCGCTCAAATTGTCACTCATTACGCATCAGTCGCAAGAGAGTGAGAGAGAGATGATTGAAACTGCAACGGGTACAAACCGCTCCGCCGGTACGCCATATCAGGCGATTCTCGATGAAGACAGCCACCCGGTCCCGGATTCCATGCGCCGGGAAAGCCCGCTTTCCCCAGGACCGACAACGGTTCCGGCAGAGCGCTATTTCTCCAAGGAGTTCCACGATCTTGAGGTGGAGAAGGTGTGGAAGCGCTGTTGGCAGATGGCGTGTCACGAAGACGATATTCCCAACGTAGGCGACTACCTTGTCTATGACATCGCGAACTTGTCGTTTCTCATCGTTCGTTCGGCAGAAGAAGAATTCCAGGCCTTCTACAACGTCTGCTTGCACCGCGGCCGCCAACTCAAGCAGCATCGAGGTAAGAGCGCGCGCGAATTTCGTTGCTCTTTTCATGGTTGGGCTTGGAACACCAACGGCTCGCTAAGAGAAGTGCCCTGCGAGTGGGATTTCCCCACCGTCACCGAGGCAAACTACAGCCTTCCTAACGTCAAGGTCGGAAGCTGGGGTGGCTTTATATTCATCAATCCCGATGAAAACGCCGAGTCACTAGAGGATTTTCTCGGCGATTTGTCATCCCAATACCAGAACGATCCATACGAGCGACGTAGCAAAGTCGCGCACGTCAAAAAGGTATTGCGCTGTAACTGGAAGGTTGCTCAGGAAGCGTTCAGTGAGGCCTACCATGTAATCGCCACCCACCCGACTATTCTCGAAACGATTGGCGATGCGAACACCCAGTACGATGTGTTCGGCAACTACTCCCGGGCAATGTCACCGAACTACACCAAGAGCCCACATGTCAGTAGAGACTGGGAGCCGCTGGAAGACGCACGTCTGTATACGAAGCTGCGCCACGCACTCACTGGGCACGTGTACGAGGCCATGCAGGACGGCTTAGTACATGTGACCAACGCCAAGGGAGAAGTTAGCCGCTTCGAGCCAAACGGCCAGTGGGTAGCCGGGCCACTGACTCACGCAGATCCAAACATGTTGAACTGGATTGGCGGCAAGCAGCTACCTAATAGCAACGTCATTCCTCTAGGGGCATCACCACAGATACCAGCGGGAAAGAATCTCAGGCAGGTTATGGCTGAGCCGATTCGGGAATCGTATCGTGACGCCTTGGGCGATCGCGTAGATCAGGTGAGCGATGCAGAACTGTTGGATTCGGTGTATCTCACAGTGTTTCCGAATTTCCATCCATGGGGCTCGTTTAACCAAATCGTCTACCGGTTTCGGCCGAATGGCGACAATCCAGACGAGTGCATCATGGAATGCCTCTACATGCAGCCAACTCCAGAGGGCGAAGCGCGCTCTGCGGCTCCGCCCATCCACGAACTCGGCCCCGACGACGATTGGGTTGATGCGCCAGAGCTCGGTATGTTGGCCAAAGTGTTCAACCAAGACGTGGTCAACATGCCAGAGGTTCAGAGGGGACTGAAGGGCATGAAGAACCCCGAGATCATTTTCGCAAACTATGGAGAAACCAAGCCGCGGCACTTCCACATGCTGCTCGAGGAGTGGATTCAGAAACCCTAGCCAAGCGAAAAAGCGAATGTCAGACAAGAAAACCAAAACGAACTATGACGACGTTTCTATTTACCCACTAGAGCAGGAAAAAATCGAACGACTGCTGCAGCTTCAATCAGAAGCTGCGGTGCTGTGGAGCACGACGGATGGTTGGCCCATGGGGGTCATGCACCGGTTTGTTTACCAAGACGGCAAGTTTTGGGTGACCTGCGCGTCGCAAAGAAAACGCGTGCCTGCGTGGAAGAAGCGGGATAAAAGCGCGATCATCGTTTCTAGTGAGGGCACACCCCTAGGTCGTGACCACACCCTAACGGTGAAGTGTCGCGCTACCGTTCACGAAGATAATGATGAAGTGAAGAGTTGGTTCTACCACGCGCTGGCGATGAAGATGCAACGAGGAGATCCCGAGGGCGTTGCCACGTTCGAGAAGTTTCTAGATACCCCAACTCGGGTCATCGTCGAACTCGTGCCGGAGAAGTGGATCACCTACGACGGTACGAAGGTCGCCTCCCACGTTTCCGGTCAGTGGTTCCCTGAAGATCCTTGGATCGAAGA
>JBPCXR010000044.1:0-27548 GCA_051027215.1 Pseudomonadales bacterium
TTTGATCAGAGTCTACTGATGCACTCGGGTTTGTATGCAGAAGAAGATGATCCAGACGTGGTGAATTCCAGGCTCTCTTATGATCCGATTGATCGCTTTTTATGGGCGGGTATGAAGTATGCGGCAAGTTACAATGGCAGTGCGGCGTTTAAGCCCGACGGGTACTTAACAGATTACTACACCGATGAAGCGGTGAAGGTGATCCAGAACAACAAGCACCGACCGTTCTTTCTGTACCTTGCGCACTGGGCGCCACACACACCGCTGCAAGCGGCGAAACAAGATTACGATGCACTGTCCCACGTAGAGGATCATACCGAACGGGTTTATGCCGGCATGATCCGAGGGCTGGATCGCGGTGTTGGTCGAGTTCTACAAGCGTTGAAGGATGGCGGCCTCGAAGACGACACCATCGTGATATTCACATCGGACAATGGCGGCGCTGGTTACGTAGGCATTGCGGACCTCAACAAACCGTTTCGTGGATGGAAGATCACCAACTTCGAAGGCGGCATCCATGTGCCGTTCTTCATGAAGTGGCCTGCACGAATACCCACCGGCACCACCTATGATGCGCCGGTTCACCACTTTGATATCTACGCAACTGCCGCGGAGGTCGCGGGGGCGACGATGGGCGCTGAGCACCAGATTGATGGTGTGAGCCTGCTGCCTTATGCACAGGGCTTAGAAGGCCTGGCTAAGCCCCATGCAACGCTGTTCTGGCGAGCAGGTGAATATCGGACCGTAC
Source organism: Pseudomonadales bacterium (assembly GCA_051027215.1). Classification (GTDB taxonomy): domain Bacteria; phylum Pseudomonadota; class Gammaproteobacteria; order Pseudomonadales; family Azotimanducaceae; genus CALHVX01. The sequence continues at coordinate 749 of JBPCXR010000044.1, forward strand.
GACATCACGACTGGAAGCTCGCTATAGATCCGCTGGCGAACCAGAAATTTTTGTTTAACCTGGCGAGCGATCCTGGGGAAACTACCAATTTGGCGGATCAGAACCCCGAATTGGTCGAGGACATGATGGCGTTGTTGGCGTCGCATAACGCCGAAATGGTGCCGCCGCTATGGGACTCTGTAAGCGCGTCACCCATTAATGTCGACAAACATCTACGGCAGCCAATGGATCCGGAAACGGATACTTACGTTTATTGGAGCAACTAGTATTGGAGCAACTAGGTCTCAGCCGAGATCAGAAACGCTTTCATCGACCAGGTAGGAGCGCATAAAGCGCATATCGAAGATCTTCTCCTCGTCCTCTCGGATCTCTTGTTGCGCCGCCGGCGTACTAAGCGTCTTGCCGCATGCTTCCATGGTTGCCTGATCCGGGTACCAGATTTCGAGGAACACATCGTATTCGGGATCGCGTAGCTCCCCGTCTCGGTCGACGGTTGGGTTGGTAAAACGCCGCATGTATTTGCTCGCGAAACCCTGGAGGTACTTCTCGCCAATCAGTCGGTGCTTAGTCTCGTAGTACTCGCGGAATTCGGGAATCGTCATGCCGGGCCGACGCTTCATGGGCATTACCAGCTTAATCATGGTCGTTCTCCAGAGTTTTTCAGTCCGCTAAGGTTACACATCGGGGCGCGGGTAGCACAGATCTGCACGCTTCGGATCGCTTGGTTCTCTTACACGACTCTAGCGAGCGTCTGCTTGCTCCCTTGATTTGATATAGATCACGAGATACCCAGGGCTTTCCGGTTAGCCGACATTAGTGAGCCGGCCTCAATAGGCGCTAGACGGCCAGGAGCTGCGAGATGTGGTCACCAATCAGTTTTCATTGAAGATGTTCGTCGGTTCGTCTTTAGTTGAAGGGGTTCGTTGCCAGCTATCTTGTTCATCCACCGTACGTTGCATTTTCGGCGGGAGAGTCAACGGCAACCCGGTCCTCAGAGTCGCGGCGACGTACCTGCCCAGTGCCTCGGACATGCCCTGATAAGATCCCTTGAGGTTTTCCGCCATTGTATCAAGGTCGGCCCCGGGTGCCGCGTCAAACTCACCGTGCCACTTAATCAGCGTGCGATCTTTCCCTGCCGCATGCAAAGCTACGTCAGCGTGATACTCAATCATGCCAAGCGGCGTACCTTCAACCAGAGTGTAGGCCAATTGCTTTTTCTCGTGATCCAGCTTGTCAAGCCGTTCGCTGATTCGACCAATTCCCTCAATATCCATAGTCCGCGTCATCCCAACCCCTGAGCCAGCGATCTTCAGCTCTACGGACAACGCATTCCACTCCGCGAAAGCGGCAAAGTCGGAGAACACCGTCCACGCGGCGCTCACCGGCACATCGATTTCATGTTCATGTTCGACCGTTCGCATGGGAACGGAGCACGACGACGACAAGACGACCAGAAGCGATAGCACCAGATTCCGCATTGTGATTCCTTCGTGCTTAGCGAGACAGGAGGGCCGCGCTGGAGGTGACCGTAAACGGCCATTTAATTTCAGCAAGGCTACACCAATGAAGCCGCAGGGGTCCAAAAGGGTCGATCAGAGTCGGTTTGCCCTCTGTAGCATACGGCTGCTTACTCACTGGATTTGAAGTAGATCACGAACTGACGGTGAATCTCCCGTTAGCCGACGTTTCCGAGCCCTACTGGACCGGCAAGAATCGGCCACAACCCGCCGTTCGCGAGTTGTCGGGCGACGTTAGACGCAACGATACAATGCAGTTAACTCGGCGCTTACATAGTAACACTGATTGGAATCTTCGATCCTCGCGCCATTACAGCATCAACAAGCTCTATACCACTCATCTTGGGCATCTGCAGATCCGTTAACAAGCAATCAAACTCGCTCGAATTGGCACCGTCTCTAAATGTCGAGTTCTGGCATCACATACTCCTTGAGCGTCTGCCTGAACCCTTCCCGTACCCAAATTTTTCCCGAGGATTGCGTCGCACTAATGTCATAGCAGGTCTCTGCGGCCTGCAGACCTGACATGCCATTGTCCATATGCTTCAGTGCATCCGGGACAATCTGAGTTCTCATTAGTCCAGGACAAAACGCGTTGAGTCGAATGCGTTGCGGTTCAAGTACCGGAGCAAAGCTGCGAACCATACCGATCAGTGCGTGCTTCGACATGGCGTAGTACGGATCGAACGCCAGGGGTGATATCCCAGCGACCGAAGACGTTACAACAACATCACCCCCACCCGCTTTAGCCAGCAACGGCGCAAGTGCGTGTAGACCATACAACGGGCCGTACATGTTTACATTCACCACTCGCTCACAGCTTTGTAACAACCAGTCCAGTGGATCATCGTCGATCGGTGCAGACTGTGGGCGTGACATCACTCCGGCATTCAGAAAGACCCGTTCAGGCGTCCCGAGATCGGCTACAACTTTGGAAACCGTAGACTGCATTGCAGTGTGGTCACTGACGTCCACATGGTAGTACCACGCGCCAAATGCCTTAGCAGCAGTTTGACCTGCGTCATCATCCAGATCGAGGAGCGCTACTGCATAGCCTCTTTTTGACAGTAGCTCGACCAAACCAAGACCCAATCCCGATGCGCCGCCGGTAACCAACGCTGTCTTCACGACTCAACTCCATCTACCAGATCACCGACCGCGTCCCAATTGATGCGCAATGCGTCGATGTGCTCCTGTGGTGAAGACAGACCTTCGCCTTGCCTGGTTAGACGCTGCCCCCGAATGGATAAGTAGTCCGCACCCACTTCAGCCCTTGCGTCGGCTTCGGTTACCCAGTGCTCGAGACCGGATTGGTAATTCATCAGTGCTTCGTGCCCGAAGTTTCCCGCAGTACGGCCCACCTTCGATACTTCACTAGCCACGGCTCGATACGCTTGTACTTTGTTCTCTTGACTACCACCGTAAATGAAGCCATCACCCATCTTTGCCGCGTGTTTGAATTCGACGGGGGCAAAGCCGCCGAACCATATGGGTATGCTCTTTTGAGGCAACGGATTGAGTCCAGCGCGATCAATACTATGGTACTGGCTTGTATAGTCTCCGATCGCGTCAGTCCATAGCGTTCGCAGCAGATCGTATCGACTTACTTTATACATTCCCGTCTCGGGCATCTCGTAGACGGGCGCGTTGGCTTGGAGATCCTTGTAGTGAGTCCAAGGACAATGTTGTACCGCTGAATCCAGAAGTGATTGCTCAATTGGCTTACTCATTGGTTTCTTCGTTACCAGCCATTGGTGTGGACAAATGTATCAAGTGGTTTTCGCGCAAGCTGACCAAAACTCCTATCTGGCCAACCCATCGGAATGTAGGCTCCGATATACACGTCATCGGGTATGGCCAGTACCTCTCGAATCAGAGGTTCTGCTGCTTTCTGGTAAGTTGTGAGACAGGTTCCCAGCCCCAAAGACCTTGCTGCTAGCAGTATGTTCTGAGTCGCTGGATAGAGCGCGGACCAAACAAAGCTCTCATCGGGTGTATCTGGTGGGTAGACAGCACGACCGCAGACAAGAATATGGACGGGAATCTCGTGTAGGCGGTTTGCAAGATTTAGTGCTCCATCCAGCATGCGCTTTTGTACCGGGTCAACCCCACCTTCGGGACCCGCAAATGCCTTTGTCGCGTGCTCGACCGCAGGCGCCATTATCGCTGCGATGCCTTGTCCCAAGGTTGCTCGGCGATCAGGATCGGTGATCACGACTAGATCCCACCCTTGCGTGTTGCCTGGACTAGGAGCCCGCGTCGCCGCGTACAGCACCTTGTCAATCAGTGCCTGATCAACCGGATCGGACTTGAAATACCGAATCGCTCGGCAGGTTTCCATCGCCTCGAAAATTTCCATGTTCGCTACTCCGTAACGCGATCAGAAATCGGACCGTACAAGCATGCCGCCACATCGTCCGTATTGATCGCGTCGCTAATCGTCATGCTCCCGCCTGCCACAGCATCATTTAGCGCACCAAGGCTGGCTTGAGGGTCATCAGTCTCAAGTTCGTAGATGGCTAAATATTTGTGTCGAGGCGAATCGCCTTGAACAGGATCACCGGAGATAGAAAAGCGCTGCGCAGCGACAAAACCAGGAATTTGCAGCACTTCGCCTAAATGTACTTTGTTGTACCACTGGTTGTAGTCGTCCTCCTTTCCCTGAACTGCATTACTATGAACGGCCATGATGAACTTGCTCATACTTTTCTCCTTCGTCTATTTTCTTGTCGTTAGTCGTTCCGACCGACTTCATGAGCAGCTTCCCGCCCGGCGATACGACCAAATACGATCGCGTTGGCTATAGAGTTGCCGCCACCAATGTATCGATCGCCAAGTACATCACCTGTGGTCTCGCCTGCCGCATAAAGTCCGCGAACCGCCTGATCGCGCTCGTTAAGTACTTGCGTTTGTTTGTTGATATGTAGCCCTGTCGAGGTTAAACAAATAATCGCTGGGAAGATCTCCACAGCGTAGAAAGGCGGTTTCGACACGAGTTTCATCTCTTCAGGATCTTTAAAGAACATGCTGTCCGCGCCCCTTAGAATATCTGCGTTATAACGACCGAACGTCGAGCTCAAGGAACCGGGTCGGATGCCGCATTGTGTCTCAAGATCTTTAAGCGAATCTGCTTGATACACTTTTCCAGTCTTAATCTGGTCATCGATCTCTTCTTGCACCCAATTGAGCGAGATGATCCCTGCAGCAAAGGCATCTTCGTATTGCTTATTTGGTTTGGCTGTGAGTCGCGCTTCGTCGTCAAAAATAGCGAAACAGGAGCCACCGGTCTGCGCCTTGATGACACCAGACATCACCGCATACTCCGCCATTTCATTGACGAAACGACGACCCTCGCGGTTGACGTAGGTCAACCAGCCCGGCACAAAAACTTCCAACTCCTTCTTGAAGTCAGGAGTCGTCAGCAACAGCCCTCGATTGAAACCAACGATATCTGCGCCTACTCGTTCACCGAGGGCAAGACCGTCGCCCACACAGTGCTCACTTCCGATGTACCAAGCCTTTTCCGATTGAGACGCCGCTTCGGGATAGTATTTGTTCAAGAAATACGGGTTAGCACCAAACCCGCCCGTCGCGAGTATCACAGCGTTTGTAGTAATGACATCTTCACCAACCTGAACACCAGTTACTCTGCCAGACTCATCATCGACAACAAGCCCACTCAAGCGTGACTTAAGTACCACGTCGATATCACGCTTGCTCACTTCTCGATCCAGCACCTCCGCAATCTCTGCGCCCATCCCCGCGGCAGGATGACCCCGAGGCACACTCTCCACTCCAGAGCTGTAGAGCGCTTCGGCCGGAAATCGAACCCCCATTTCAATCAGCCATTCAAGGCCCGACCCGGCGTTCTCGCACAAGGTGCGAGCCAAGGATGCATCCACCCGATACTGGTTGAGGGTCATATAGTACTCAAACATCGCTTCGACTGAGTCAGCGATGCCTCGAGCCTTCTGAATACTGGTATCCGCAGCGTAGTAAACACCTCCCGACAATGCGGTTGAACCACCAAGTTTCGTATCTGCCTCTATAAGCGCAACGCTTGCTTTCGCGTCAAATGCTTCGATCGCTGCAGCCATCCCAGCGCCGCCACCACCGACGACGATGACGTCATAATCAGTCATATGTTCTCCTTTTCAAATCGATCTGAGTTTGAATCTTTAAGAAAGTTAGCTGCGGATGCAGCTTGCGCCATCTTCTGGTTCGAATCTGCGTAGCAACGTCGCCCTGTACGACGTCCGCGTTTGCATGGTCTTTTGCCCAGCCCAATGATTCGTTAGAGCGGTCCATGGCGACGACCTTTGATCCCTGGCATAGAAATAGTTCTACAGCAGAACGTCCGATTCCGCTGGCTGCACCAGCAACCACCGCGACTCTGGATTCTTCACTCATCTACTTGATACCTCACAAAGAAATAGGGATGAACTTGAGGACCGATTTTTTCTGCTAATCAGCGTCACTGAGTCCTCCAACAGCGTCCCAATAGGTGCTTAAGGCGTCGATGTGCTCTTGCGGGGATGCAAGCCCGTCGCCTTGCCCGCGAAGTGCCTGTGCTCGCATTGACACATAATCAGCACCTAGATCTGACCATGCCCGGGCTTCTTTCTCCCAGTCTCTCGGGCCGGATTGATAGTTCAATATGGCTTCGTGGCCGAAACCGTCAGCATTGCGATCTTGACGGTCTAGTTCAGAGACCACTGCTTGATGTGCCTGCAAATTGTCGTCATGACCGCCACCGTAGATAAATCCATCCCCAATGCTAACGGCTCGCCTAAAAGCGACGGGTGCAAATCCGCCAAACCAGATCGGAATCTTTCGCTTCGGGAGCGGGTTTAGACCAGCACGATCAATTTTGTGGAACTTTCCACGGTAGTCCACCAGCTGCTCACTCCAAAGTAAGCGCAATACCTCAACTTGCTCTTCTTGACGAATGCCTCGATCGGAGAAACTCTCGTTGAGGCTGTCATATTCGACATAGTTCCAACCAGTACCGACGCCAAGTCGCAATCGACCACCCGATAACACATCGACCTCGGCAGTTTGCTTGGCCACCAGCGTTGTTTGACGCTGAGGAAGAATTAGAATCCCTGAGGTGAGACCAATACGTTGAGTACAAGCGGCAAAAAAACCGAAGAGAACAAATATCTCGTGAAAGGAGTCGCTTTCCGTATAAGGTCCCCAAAGTGGAGGTTCTCGCCCCTCGTGCAATGCACCAAGGACATGGTCGTATGCGAGGATATGCGAGTAACCGAGACCTTCTGCGGATTGAGCCCAGTCTCTAATAACAACAGGATCATCACCAATTTCTTGATGCGGAAAGACAGCTCCGATATTCATGCTTGTACCTCAACCGTTCGGGATCGCTTTTGTCTCAGAGGAAGAGAAGCTGTTCCACGCAGTACGCAATCTTGGAAAAAGTCGGATCTGGGGATGATCAAATTGCGGTTTGTGATTGACCGTTCGCATTGTCGCCGCAACTTGCCAGTCTTCATCCGCAAGTCGCTTAGCGGTTAGTTTGCCAAATCCTGAGGAAGCACCGGTAATCAGAACGGTCTTTGTCATATGGTTTCTAATGTACGCTCAGTTGTTTCGATTCGTTCAAGTTGTCGTATCAGCGATTTTTGACGTTTACCGCGCGTAACGCCGGCTAATAGAGTGAGTTGTCCGACGGTCGCTGCTCTTTCAAATTCACTCAGTTCAATCATATCCTTTACCCAAAAAAGGATACTTCCCCAATAATGGGTAACTAGGTTATGTGAGATCAGCTCGAGATTGCGCCCGGGTCGAATTTCATCTGCTGCTTGGGCAATTTGCAGATGCTCCAGATTAAAAACCTTGGCGTTATCAAATGAGTAACGCGTAAGAGGGTTGTTGGGGCTTGCTTGAAAAGTGGCTAATGAGACTGTGCGCGCGTATTCAGGGAAGTTCTGAATCAGTCCGCTTACAGCCGCCTGGCGCTCCAGCACTTGGTCAATACCCGGCGCGGAAGTTAGAGCGTCAACCGTCGCAACCTGATCCACCAAATCTATAGTAGCGGCGAGCACAAGTTCATCTTTGCTTGAGTAGAGATTGTAGAGGGTCTTGCGAGCAATACCGACCTTTCGAGCCAACTGATCCATAGTCCAGTCGTCATAGCCATACTCACCAACAAGTGCTCGAGTCACCTGGATGATGTCCAAATCTCGTCGCACTTGCTTTTCTGAGCGGTAAATCCTTTGCGTGCTACCAGTTGTTTTCACTTTTTCAGTCACCAAGACTTGACCACCAATGCCTTGAATTTTACACTTCGTGTAAATTTAATCAATGGGAATCGTAGAACTTACCGACTTGCAAGGACATCGTGGATGAACCTAAGAGGGTGTACAGCCGTGATTACGGGAGCAGGCAACGGTGTCGGTCGTGCAATAGCTCATGCAATTGCGAAAAAAGGGGTCAAAGTCGCGATCGTCGACATCGAAGCTGCAAACGCCGAAACCGTTGCGAAGGAATTGGTAAATGCAGGTCATGACGCTGTAGCGTTTAGCGCGGATGTATCAAATGAAGAGGATATGTTGGCACTCGCCAGTCGCGTTAAATCAACGCTAGGTAGTGTCCGAATACTTGTGAACAACGCCGGCGTTGGCACAACGCCCGGCCCTTTGACTGAGACCACCTATAGGGATTTCGAATGGGTATTTGGTGTAAACGTGGGCGGCGTTGTTAATGGGGTGCGTGCGTTTATCCCTCAGCTCCTGGGTTCGGAAAATCCGTGTTGGATCGTGAATACGGGCTCGGAACATTCTTTTGGTGTAGCGCACCTACACAGTGGTTTGTATACCGCCACAAAACATGCAGTCCTAGGGCTATCTGAAGTATTGGCGAAAGAAACGCCACCACATATCGGGGTCAGCGTATTGTGCCCCGGTTTCGTCAATTCATCCATGTGGCGCGCTACAGAAAGACGCCCCGATCGTTTCGGCGGGTCAAAAACAGCGGACCCTTCCGCACAACAGGCAATGGTCCTTGGAATGGATCCAGAACATGTGGCTGAGTCCGTCGTAAATGGCATCGAAAACGAACAGTTTTATATGTTGTCTCATTCCCATTCAGTAGAAATTGCACGAAACCGATGGCTGGAAATCAAAGAAGCATTCGAAAATCAAGCCCCTCGACACGAAGGCGACGAGCAGTACGACATGGCCACCATCTTAGAAAAACTACAACGAGAGCTCTGATGCAAATTGGTTGGCTACTCTCACAAAACACTGAACCCTCCAATCAGCGGTACCTCCACAACCTTGCTCGTGAAATAGAGGGCGAAGGCTTCGACAGCATGTGGATACCACAGGCTGTGGGCCGTGGATTTATGGTGCCCGATCCTTTCTCTACTCTGGCAGTAGTGGCGGCTGCGACTGAGCGTGTGGAGGTTGGTACCGCTATTTTGCAGCTGCCTTTGTATGGCATTGGTGATCTGATCCATCGCACATTAAGTTTGCGCCAAATCGCTGGTTCACGGTTAACCTCGGGTATTGGCGCAGGATCAACGGAATCGGATTTCGTTGTTTTTGGTGCGGACTACGCGAATCGGTTTAGGAGCTTCGATTGCTCGGTAGAGCAACTGAGAGAAGGTCTTTCAACAGGCGTTGTACCCGAAGTAAGCATTGACCTAGCGCCAGCGCCTGAACATTTAGGGTGTCCCAATCTCATCTATGGTACGTGGGGCAAGGGAGTTGAACGGGCTGCTAGAGAATTTAATGGTTGGGTTGCTTCAGCTTTTCACCGAACCGATAACGAAGTCATTGAGGCGCTAGCGCGATATCGAGAAGCAGGAGGCACACGCGCTATTGCATCCAGTCTTGATGGGTGAACTGAGCGCACGAATTCAACATTTTCGAACTGCTGGTTTCGACGACGTTGCATTGGCCTTTCCGGCCGGTATATCCAATATCTCAAAGCTTGCAAGGGCCATTCGATAAAGAGGAACTAACGATGAGCGAAGCGGTACTTGACACAAACTTACTCAATCCTCAGCTAGTAGTTGAAAACGCGGGCCCACCGTATGAGCTCTTTGCAAACTGGCGCTCGCATGATCCGGTGCATTGGAACCCGCCCACGCCCACGTATACAGCAGAAGACATCCCAGGATGGTTCATGAAAGAAGGTTTTTGGGTATTGACGCGTTACGACGATGTGTTTCACGTATCCCGTACACCAGCACTTTTTTCTTCGTATGCTAAGGGTCCGATTATTTGGGATATGGAAGAGCAGGAACTCGAGACACAAAGGGCCGGAATGATGGGTATGGACCCACCTCAGCACACGCAGTTCAAACGGCTAGTGTTGGGTCCGCTGATGGGTAAGTCTCTACAGGCATTCGAGCCCGAGATTGCGCGAGCCGCAACAGAAATCATCGATGACATCTCCATGGCGGGTCATTGCGAATTTGTGTTTGACGTCGCTTCAAAGCTACCGGTATACACATTTTGCGTGATGATGGGGATTCCGGAGGAAGATCGAGAAACCATCTTTACGTTAGGTAACCAAGCAGCGGACCAGGAAAATCGTGCCCAACAAGACCAGGATCCGTTCCCTGCTCTCGCTATGCATGCCGCGCGGCTGGCGGAACAGAAACGAGAGCAACCTGATGATTCGATGCTGAGCCGATACGTCAATGGCGAGTTGGATGGCGAACGGCTGACGATCGAGCAGATCTGCATGTTCTTCGTCACCATCGCGATTGCAGGGCATGAAACGACCCGAAACACGACAGTTCATTTTTTGCGCTTAATGCGAGAGTATCCGGATCAGTGCGAGCTGCTGATGTCTGATCTCGACAAACATCTGCCCAACGCCATTGAAGAAGTATTGAGATTCGCCCCGCCAGTCATGAATTTCAAACGCACTGCATTGGAAGACACTGAAGTTGGCGGGCAAGCAGTCAATGCGGGTGACAAACTTTGTTTGTCCTATCCCGCCGCAAATCGGGACCCAAGCATGTTTGAAGCCCCAGATGTGTTCGACATCACCCGAGAGAACGCGCGCAAACACCTGTCGTTTGGAACCGGCGTGCATGTTTGCCTAGGAGCGCAGCTGGCGCGATTACAGCTCAAATTGTTGCTACTGCAAATCTACACCCGTATTCCTGACTATCGCTTGGTTGGACCACCTGTGCAGCTTAACAACTTGATGTTCAACGCAATCATGCGCATGCCGATTGAATTCACACCAGAATCCTAAGAGGTAAAAGTGGAATCGATACGACATTAACTACCGAACCACACCCCCGAGTATTGTTTGAAGATCTCTTCTTGATGTTGTTCTGGCGCAAGATTGAGTTCGTTTGCGACGGCTTTACAGAGTTACGGTAGGTCCTCTGTGTTCGTGTACTCTCTTCCTGTGTGATCAACTATGTACTACATGCACACGGATTCGGGCATGCTTCTAGAGCCTTTGATACATCCTACAGGACCATGCCCTCTTCGCTCATCAATTGGGATCCACGCAACACTCACAGCTTACGCGGCCGCCTTTTTTTAGAATTTCGGCTTCCTTATGCGACTTGTACTCACGCCGTGTGGTGGGCTGGGTCGGCCCTCACCGGCCAATAGCGGACTCAGTACCCGCCAAGCAATCAACGCAATGGGTCTGCATAATGGTGGCCTGCAACTGGTGTTCGGCATCATGGGAATGAAATCATGAACTGGGACGCTATCGAGGCAATTGGAGAGGTTGTAGGCGCCGTCGCTGTCGTCTTAACGCTGATCTATCTGAGCGTCCAACTACGACAAAATACGCGCAGTTCGAAACTCGCGGCTCTACAAGGGTTCTTTGATGCCACGTCTGATACCAAGGCAGCAGTGCATAAGGTCGGCTATGGGTCGGGAAGCGACCCCCCCCTGCATCGGGTGTGAACGTCGGCTTTCCCGCTCTGCGCGAAGTAGATCAAGAGTACCGGCGGAGTTCTCCATACCATTGCTTTGCACAGATCTGAAGATGTGTGCCAGGCTAGTCCTGAAAAAATGCAACTAACTGTCTGTGCTTTAGCGTGCTTTCTTAAGTGCCAGGGTGTCTGGCGAGACAGGCGCACCTAACAGGCCAAACAACGCATCTAGCAAGCTGTGCAAAAACAGTTCAGATTGATGGCCTCGGAACGCGTTCTTTTGTCTGGCCTGTTGGTACATCGAGGCAGAGCAGAGCATGACGGCTGCGTCCATTCGACGTCGGTAGTCTTCAGCGTCGAGGTGAGGCAGAGCCCTTTTCAGCAGCCCCGCCATGCGCTGCCCGCTTTCCCCGCCCCCGCCTTTGCCGGAGACCGCTTTCAAGGGGGAGGATTCAGCCAGCGCCAATTCGTGTCCGAAGGCTTTGATGTAACGGCGAAAATCCACGTTGCCGCGCGCGAGCTGGAAGGTGGGTGTGACCATAAGGCTACAGAGTTGCCGCAGTGAAGGTTCCGGTGTTCTTGCCAGCACGGCGTTCAGTAATTCTGTGCGCTTTGCCCGGACCTGTTCAGAACGCTCGTCATGAATGGCGTGCAGCAGGCCGCTCAGATTCTTAAAGTGATACTGCAGAGCTGACTCGTTTTTCTGCCCAGCAGCGGCAACGATTTCTCTAATCGAAACGTTTTCAACGCCGCCTGCAGCGATCAGCTTTTCCGCTGCGCGCATCAGTGCGCTCTTGGTTGCTTCGCTGCGTGCTCGGCGGCTGTCTGTGGTTGTCTGCACTTGAACCTAAGCTCTCCTGGCAATCTCGTTGGCTACGCGCCAGATTCGATCCTGGCCCCAGCAGGCATAGGGTTCATCCATCTTGCCGCCTGATACTCTGAAGCTTGGTACGCCCCACAGATTTTCCTGGGTTAGCGTCTGTAAGTTGTTTGCCAATATAGCCTGCCAGTCCTCTGAATGGGAGGCTTCGATCAGTTCTTGCCAATCCAGGCCAGCGTTTTGAACCACCTGTCTAAGGCCTTGGTCCTTGGTGATGTCGATGCCATCAAACCACGCTGCGTTTAGATAAGCGGTGACGAATTCCATGCCGAGCCCGAGCGCGTCGGCGGCGGGGAATAAGGCAAAGGCACGTTTTACAGGATCACCGAAGGGGTCGACGATGCGTCCAAGAGGCCTACCGTGCTCCCGGCCTTCTCGTGCTGAGTCGCTGATGATGTAAGCCTGCTTCGCGCGTGGTGCAGGTATACCCCGCATCAACATCGGCATGACCGGGCGTACTTGCACGGTTACACCGCTACTCGCGACAAGATCCAGCACGCGTTGATGCCCGATCGCCGTATAAGGGCTGCGCAGTGACGGGAAGTATTCGAGCAGAATCCCTTCGACGTTCTTGCCCTGGGTCTCTAGTGGCGTGGGTTCCGGGACGCAGGGCGGACCGGGTTCTTTGTCATGTCCTTCAAGTGCTAAACGTTGCTCCAACAGGCGGATACGGTCAATACCCCAGAACCACTCGCCGTCAAAGTACAACATCGCACCCTGATAGTGTCCGAGTGCCCGGCGTTTTGCATTGCCTGCTTCGACAGCTCGGTCTCCAGCATTTGAGCTGTCGGCCGGGTCGATGGGCTTCCCGGCCCACAAGGCGTTACCAACTTCGACTGCAACCTGCGTGAAGTCATCTTGGTTGAGATGTGCTGCCAATGAACGGTTCGCCATCGTGACACTTTCCGCCGACGGTGTATCGATCGTCGGAGAAAAGACGGTGCCGTAGTCTGCTGCGACGCTTATTGCATCGCGCCGTGCCCACTGTACGAAATGCTCAGCGCTTCCTTGGTAGGCGGCACCCGGTTTGGACGTTAAATAGGGCTGGAACTTAAGGTCATAACGCGCTTTGAGCTGGTCGAATTTCTGCACGGCCAGGTGACTGTAGGGATCGTCCACCTGATGAAAATAGTGAATGATCGGTGCTGCGCCGCTTTTCTCTCGGCGTTTACGTGCTTTGGCGCGTTGTTTCTCAAGATACTCTGCGGAAGAAAACCGCCGCATAAAAGTGGAACGGATTCTGGTCTTAAGGTTCATGGATGACTAGTTGGGTCGAATTCGGTGGCAGATCAAAGGTGTGCAGGTCGCTGGCGAGAATGACGCTGTCAGGTAATCCACGCAGGAACATCTTAGCTGCCAGTGCGTTGGGCGGCACCGGCACCATGTGATAGAAGACCAATTGTTTAATCCCGGCTGTGGTGGCTCGGGATGGCAGGGCGGTAGCGTCCGCATGGTAGTCGATGACGTCAGTCATGATGGTTGGCACGATCGGGATACCGACTTCGGTGGCCGTTTCGATCATGAGATCCAGCAGGGTACGAGACAGCGCATCGTGCAACAGCAGATCAGCGTCTTTGGCTGCGGTGAAGAGGCTTTCGGCAGCGTTGGTATCACCGGATATGACGACTGACCTTCCGCGGTAGTCCACGCGGTAGCCAACGGCAGGCTCAATGGGTGGATGTTCGACGCTAAAGGATGTGATCGTAAGCATGTCGTCTTGCCAGACGACGGCATTGGACGCGATGGTATTCGCCTCCATAAACCCACGATCGGGCGCCAGTAGTTCGCTACCGTGATGTGCGGTGCGGTAACCACGGTCTAATCGATAGGCTGCGTTAAATCCCTCGACTACGGCATCGACGCCTTGTGGTCCGTAGACCTTTAGCGGGGTGGGTCGTCCCTGCACCCAAGAAGTCAGGTTAACGTCGGGGAGAGCGGCGATGTGGTCCGAGTGATAGTGGGTCAGGAAAACACCGTCGATGCGCGCCATGGGTAGACGCGCTTGTGCCATGCGCACCGGCGAGCGGGCACCGACATCGAACAGAAAGAAGTGCTCCGGGGTGAGCACCGCGATGCAAGCCTGGGCCCGGCTCGGATCGTTACCCAGCGGTGATGCGCTACCGCACACCACCACTCGCATACCGTCGAACTCGTCTGCGCGCTGGCTCATGACCGCGGTTGCCGCACGTTTGAAGAGTGCGTCCTGCCCGCTAGTGGAGTTGAAGACGAAAGCGGCCCCAGCGCCGGCGATCACTGCGAGAATTAACAGCGTGTACAGGATCTTCTTCATTTGGCGTCTCGAAAGATGATGTTGTCGCAGCCGGTGCCGGCCAATATCTCATCCACCTGGGACTTTGCCGCGGCGTCGAGCTGCTGATACTCGGCGTTGATCCACTGCAGGCACTTGGCCTGGTAGGGGAAGGCTGGTTGTTCCCAGGGCTGCCCGTCGATGCTGGTTTCCATCTGCTTGTGCCCTGCTTGCAGGGCTTCGGCGTTGGCGAGCAAGGCTGGTGCATAGGTGCGGCCGATTTCATCAAGCAGACCGCCCAGCATAGCAGGCACGTCTTTTACCGACATCCAACCGTCTTCTGTGGCCGGCTGACCGCTCAGGTCGTCCACCAGGTCGGTCCACGCGTACACCCTGGGGGCTGTACCCAGACACTCCGCCGCCGGTGTGGGATCGAACTTTGCCAGTTGCGTGAGTTGCGCATAAATACCGAAGTCTGCAGAGGATGGCCGGGCGCCCAGCACGAATTTCTGCTTCTCGATCAGGGTGTCCATGATGCGAAGGAAGCGCTGGTAGCTGGCCTCGATCACCGGGGCGGTGGTGTCGTTGGAGCCCACTACATAGAGCCGGGAGATCTGTCGTTCGGCGACGTAGCGTTTGAGCTGTTTGAGCTGGTCAGCGGTCGCTTGGATGTTGCTCCAATGAGGCAGCACCGTTCCGGCCATGTCGATGTCTGCATCGTAGTACCAGCGGTAGTGGAACATGGCCTTGGTCAGCCATTCGTCCGCATAGTCCTCGATGAGGTAATTGAGGAAGTTCAACACCGGATTGTCTGGGATCGCAGCACGGCCGGAAAACTCTCCCTCGAAACGACGGATTAAGGGCGTGGAGTCGACCACAGCTTCCAATTCTCCGTTGGCATTCGGCAGATAAAACGTCGGTAGCAGGCTGACTTTGGCTTCGGGAAGCCCCAGGGCGGCGCTCTGATCGCCGATTAGGAGTTCGTACGCAATGTGACGAAACCGCATATAGGCGAGCATTTTGCGGGTATACGGGGAGCCCGGTACACCTTTGAGCTTGAGGGGTTCTTGCTGCGACATAAATGTGCCCTGATCGACGATCCGTGGTAAATAATGATTAACATTATAAAACATTGGGGTCGGAGTAAAGTGCCGGAGTAAATACTAGCGGGTATTCCGACACTGTGTTTTTACTCGACACCCACACAAGCGGCAATGCCCAGCGTTGCCCTCGCGGTAAAGTCATAAGTATGCTAACAATAAGCATCCTTTATCAAATTCGATAAAGGTGGAACGTGTCGGGCATCTAGCCACCACCCTTGCTGAGGAAACAATGTCACAGGAACACCCGCTCCGAATTGGATTTCTCATCCACGATGTCTCTCGCCTACGCAGGACCGTCGCCGACAAGGCGCTCAAGCCCTTAGGCATCACGCGTTCTCAATCGTGGGTGTTGGCCTTTTTAGGCAGAAAAGAAAATGCTGGACTCACGCAATCTGAATTAGCCATCGAAATGCATGTAGCCAAAGTCACGTTAGGAGGATTGATCGATAGACTGGAGGAGAGCGGGCATGTCGAAAGGCGGAAGGATCCCAAGGATCGCAGGGCATATCGACTTTTTTTGACCGGCAAGGGCAAGCGCCTAATTCGCAGGATGCAGAAAGTTGGTGAAGACTTGAATCAGGAAATCCTCAATGGGATTCCCGATAAGGACGTGGTGAAGACCGAAAAGGTGTTGGCAAAAATGAAGGAGGCATTGCTGGAGATGGATGCAGTTGCGGGTAACTTGGCGAGTGGCAAGGTGGTCGGCGACTAGAAATACGATTTTACACTGGGCCTCTACCTAAATATGATAAGCATGCATACTAATGCTATTGGCACTAGATTCAGATCCCTTTTCCAGAATTGACTCGATGCTGTAGGGGGCGCCATGAGTGACTACGATGTCATTGTCGTTGGCGGCGGTGGCGCGGGCTTGACTGCCGGGATGATGGCGCGGGAAGCCGGTGCCACCTGCATGGTCATCGAGGCAGATACAAAGCTGGGCGGGGCCACAGCGCTGTGTTCAGGCGTGATGTATGCGGCTGGCACATCGGTGCAGCGTGCGGCAGGCCACCCGGATGATAGCGCCGATGACATGTATCGCTACATGATGACGCTGGCGGGCTGGGATGCGAGGCCGGCTATCTTCCGTGCGCTCGCCGACAACTGCGGCCCGGCCTTAGAGTGGTTACTTGAGCTTGGCATCCAGTTTGCGCCGGAGTACTTAACGATCTCCGGCGTAGACAGCGTGCCCCGAGGGCATGTCTGTCCCGAAGGCGGTTGGGGGATCGCTCGTGAACTCATTAACGCTGCAGGCGCCGCAGGCGTGGAGCACGTCGTTGACACACGTGTTCAGTCACTGATTATCGAAGACGATACCGTGGTGGGTATCCGCACCAATGATACGGAGCTGCGCGCCGGTGCTGTAGTCGTGACCACCGGTGGTTTTGGCAACAACCCGGAGCTCATCAAGCGCTTCTACCCCTCGGCAGCGCAGCACGGTGAATGGACCTACGCCGTACACATGGATGCGCCCTTCATACTGGGAGATGGCATGCTGATGGCCGAGCAAATAGGAGCGGCGGTGACGGGTGTGGACACGGGGCTGTTGCTGCCAACCAGCGGCCTTGGAAAGTTCATTGAGGCGTTCTTGCCCCCTTGGATCATGTTGGTCAACCAAGAGGGCGTGCGCTTCTTAGACGAGGCCGCACCCTATGCAGTTTCTGGCTACCTGATTAACGCGCAGACCGGCAGCCATGCCTATGCCCTGTTTGATGAAACCGCACTGCGGGATGCCAGTCAGGACATGCGCTTCGCCGATCCCTACGGCACGGGTGCTGCGATGCCCACTTGGGAACACGATCGGCTACGCAAAGGCATTGAAACAGGACAGGTGTTGAGTGCGCAGAGCATCGACGAACTTGCCGCTAAGCTAAAGATCGGATCGGCGAGGCTCGAGCAATCGGTTACACGTTACAACCAACTGTGCGAGCAGGCCTGTGACGATGACTTTTTCAAACAGGCAGAAGCGTTCTTTCCGCTGGTCGATCCGCCGTTTTATGCCTGTGAAGTGCGCGCATCGGTCATTGGACAGACCGGCGCGGGTCTCGACATCACCACTCACGCCGAGGTGCTTGATCGGCAGGGTGCAGTGGTGCCAGGCCTCTATGCCGCCGGTGAGGTGTTGGGCTGCGCCGTCGGAAAACGCTATTCCGGTGGTGGCATGGGCGTTTGCAATGCGATCGTATTTGGCCGCATTGCCGGGCAGAGCGCCGCCAACTATGCGTTACGTTAAGGTTTAGAGGTGACGCGCTCGGTGATTGGTTCAATGAGAGTCGCTGTTACATCCGCCTGATCAAGGGCGTCTGACATGTGCACCGTTCCGCGCTCCACCGCAGCACTCAGCGCAACCAACGCCGCTTCAGGATCCTCCGTTTCGAGTTCGTATAGCGCTACGTATTGATGTGCAGGTGAGCCAGCGACTGGTGCACCACGCACTTTGAATCGCTGTGCGGCGCTGAATCCCTCAACCTCGAGCACCTCCGGGAGGTGGGTTTGGGTATACCACTGGTTGTAGTTGTATTCCTGCCCGGGGCTGGGGTTGGATTGCACCAACAGCATGTACTTGGCCATCCTAATCTCCTTTTCAGCTTGTCCACCATCCTAGCGGCTTGCACTAGGAAAGTAAGCTAGCATACTATGTTCTGCAAACGCAGAGATAATGTCGATGAGCGACCCTCTCAAAGGTAAACGGACCCTGGTCACCGGCGCCGCTTCAGGCATCGGCAGAGCCGTCGTTAAACGGTTTGTCGCAGCAGGGGGTACGGTCATTGTGGCCGATTATCGCCGACTGATGGCCGTGAATGTCGATACCGCCATTGTTTCGGAAGAATTGAAAGCTGAGGCGCTCAGGAGTCCCGATGTGATTGCGGCGGAGGTGGTCGATTTGCTCTTGCATGGACACAACGGGCAAGTGCGAACGAAGCTGGCGGCCAATGCGCCGTCGAAGATCATCAACCCGCCGGATCTGGATTGAACTCGTGAGCGACTCAACGCCCAACGGCTATACCTCGAAGCAAAGCCCGGCTTTTTCGGAGCTGAAAGCACGCGACTCGCTGCCGTTATCTGTCGCCATGCAGGCCGAGGGGAATTACCAGCCGGTCCTCAAGGAAATACCGTTTGACGTCCATTTTGATCCTGACTACGCGCAGCAAGAAATGGCGGCGATGTGGAAAAAGTGCTGGCAATTCGTGTGTAGAGAGGAGGACATTCCGAATGTCGGCGATCGATATACATACGATGTTGGAGACATGTCGTTTGTTGTCATTCGATCAACGAGGGATGGATTTAGGGCTTTGCAAAACAGCTGCCTGCATAGAGGCACGAGGCTCTGCGAGGGCAGCGCGACGGGGGATGAGATCAAGTGTCCATTTCATGGTTGGCGTTGGAATGTTGATGGATCGCTAAAACGCATTCCGGGTAAGTGGGACTTTCCAGAAGTCGACGGAGCTTATGCGTTACCGCAAGCGAGGCTCGATACCTGGGGTGGCTGCATCTTCGTCAACCCGGATCCCGATGCTGAGCCCTTAGCTGATGCCCTTGGCATTCTGCCAGAACACTTCGCACACTTTAAACTCGCCCAGCGCTTTACCCTGGTGAAGACCGCAAAAAGGATACGCGCCAATTGGAAAACCGTCTGGTCTGCGTTTCTCGAAGCCTACCATGTAGAAGAAACACACTTCGATGCGATGCCATTCACTGGCGATGGCAATACTCAATACGATTGCTTTCGTTCTGGCGACAGCATTATCAGCCGGTTAATCACACCTCAAGCGGTACCCAGTCCGTACTTAGGGGAACGGGTGTCGGGTCGAGAGGCGGCTGTTAACATGCTTCGCTCGCTCGCAAGCGCAGTTGACCCGGGAGCGGGTGTTGAGTTGCCAGATACAGATGCTCCTGACTTTGGTCGTGCGGAGGTAGCAGCTTGGTGGCGCACGAATCTTGGCAACATGCTCGGCGCGGACCTGGCTACGGTGTCCGATTGCGAGATGATCGATAGCATTCAGTACGCCATGTTCCCAAACTTCGGACCCTGGCTCGGCGAGGGGTTGCCGCTGATGTACCAATTCCTGCCGTTGGGAAACGACCCGAACGAATCGATGTTTGTCGTGCGTTTGCTGGCGCCATTGCCAGCCAATAATGATAGACCACCCGCTGCGCCGATGACTTTCCTGGATTTCGACGAACCCTTCGAATCCCTCCCGGAATGGGGACGAGTCGCCCACGTGTTCGATCAGGATATGGACAACCTACCCCGTGTTCAGCACGGCATGCGGTCGTCATCCGCTGGATTTCCGAACTTAACTCTTGCGCAATATCAGGAACAGCGGATCGCCCTGCTACACGAGTTCGTTGAACGTCAGATCGCAAAGCTAGGATCGAAAGAAAGGTAGTGGCATGAACCCCAAATACGACTGTCTGAAGTGTTCCTTAGACGATCGGGTTTTGACGTTGTCTTTCAATCGCCCCGACGTCTTGAACGCGGTGAATGAGACGATGCATTCAGAGCTTGCGAGCGTCTTCTATGACATTGCGCTAAACGATGAAGTCGACGTGGTTGTGCTCACCGGCGAAGGGCGCGCATTCTCCGCAGGCGGTGACCTCGACATGATGCAGCGAATGCTTGAGAGCCCTCAGCGCTACAAGCGGGGCAACATAGAAGGTAAACGCATTGTTTATTCCCTGCTCGAGCTGGAAAAACCCATTATCTGTAAATTGAACGGCGACGCGATCGGTCTGGGCGCGACTGTTGCACTTCTGTGTGATGTCATTCTCGCCGATGAGAACGTTCGTATTGCCGACCCACATGTTCGGGTCGGGCTGGTTGCCGGAGACGGCGGCGCATTGATTTGGCCCCAGCTGCTTGGCTATGCCCGCGCTAAAGAATTTCTCATGAGTGGGACTTTTCTAACAGCCACGCAGGCTAAGGAGTTGGGTTTGATCAATCATGTGTACCCGGCCGACCAGTTGGATGCCGAGGTGACCAAGATGGCGCGACAGTGGGCTGATGGACCCATCGCCGCGATCTCCTGGACCAAGACGGTAATCAATCAAGGTCTGAAGCAAGCCATGCATTCGATCATGGATACTGGGATGGCCTACGAAGCACTTTCGACCTATGAAGATGCCCATCGGCAAGCGGTTGAACGCCTGACGGAGAGAGAGCGTGGGCGCTAATAAGAGTGTTCCTGGGCCAGGGCAGGCCCGATGTTCCGGCTTGAGTGCGAAAGATGTCGTCCGCATTGAAGATGACGGCGCGCCTGCCGTTTTCCTGGAGGACAGCTACGAGTTCTTGGGGGATGACGACATTCCTTATGCCCGTTATTTGGATCCGGCCTTCTACGAACGCGAGATCCGCACCGTATGGGCGAAAACCTGGCAATGGGCATGTCGCGAAGAACAAATCCCTAATCCTGGCGATTACTACGTTTACGACGTTGGTCCGTACTCGGTTATCGTTGTGCGTCAAGAGGAAGGAGGCGTTAAGGCCTTCGCCAATTCCTGCCCGCACAGAGGAATGCAGTTTGCTAGCGCCGGCACATCGGGATCTGGAAAACAGTTTTTGCGCTGCCCGTTTCATGGCATGAGCTGGCAGCTGAATGGCGAGCTACGTGAGATTCCATGTCGCTGGGATTTTCCCCATGTCGTTGACGAGGACTTCCGTCTAACAGCTGTGGCGTGCGATTTATGGGCCGGGTTCATCTTCATAAACGTCGATGCGTCTGCGCCGCCGCTCGCCGACTATATGGAAGTCCTGCCAGCGCACCTTGCCCACTATCCGCTCGAAGACCGCTACGTGAGCATGCACACGCACAAAGTGCTCCCGGGTAACTGGAAGATGTGTATGGAGGCGTTCATGGAAGCCTTTCATGTTATGGCGACGCATCCGGAGGGAGCGAAGTACACGGCTGATGCTAATGCCAACTATGACCTTTACGGTAGACATGTCAGTAGGTTCATGCACTCCCTTGGTATTGCCAGTCCGCTGCTCGGCAAATCGTTTAGCGAACGAGAAATTGTCGAGGCCATGGGCTATGACGCAAGCGACATGCCACCCGGCGTTTCTGCGCGACAGTTTGTTGCAGATAATATGCGCGCAGACTTTAGCGCGGCGCTAGGCGTTGATTTACAGCATGCGAGCAATCTGGAGATGCTGGATTCTATTCAGTATTTCCTTTTCCCTAATGCGTTTTTCTTTCCAGGTATCTTGTTGAGAATGGTATATCGCTTCAGGCCATTAACCGTAGACACCTGTATCCACGAGATCTTGGTTCTGGATCCCTGTCCGCGAGGGCAGCGTCGTCCCGAGCCCGCCAAGACGGTCTATCTGGACGAAGAGGCTTCGTACCAGAGTGTTCCCGGCTTCGACTTTGGCCTGGTCTTCGACCAGGACACAGACAATTTGAAGCGTCAACGTGCAGGAATGAAAGCCTCACTGAAAGGGGCGCAAACCCTCGGTAATTACCAGGAGTCCAGAATTCGGCACTTTCATCGTACGCTGGATGAGTACCTTGCCGGTGAGTGATGCGATCGATATGGCGGTTGCGGAACTCAGAACGAGACCGCGCATCGCGGCGTGGTCGATATGGGATCGTCACACGGAGCCTGTGGCTCGGTCTGCTGAAGACGTGCCCTGGCACGCTGACGCGATTACGGCTGCGTGGCTTACAGCGACACTAGGCGCGCAGGTCGAGGGCGCGTCAGCTTTAACTGCAACAATCGTGGGCGGTGATGACGGTTCCAGTGTGCGGCGCCGCCTGCATGTTGAGTGGAATTCGGCTGGCCAAGCGGCGGGTTTGCCTGCTGCCTTGTTTACCAAGTCTACGCCGACGTTGCCAACCAGGCTTTCGGCTGGCATTGCCGCGCCAATGGAAGGTCGTTTCCTTCTCACATTGAGACCCAGCGTCGCGATCGAAGCCCCTCACTGCTACTTCAGTGCAAGGGACGCCCAGCGCGGTCGGTCCATTCACGTGATGGAAGATCTGGGAGTCACACAGGGGGCTACTTTTTTCGATGCATTGTCACCCGTCGACCACGATCAAGCGCAGCAGATCGTCGATACGCTCGCGAGTCTTCACGGGACCTTTCTGAGCTCAGAGAACGTTTTGCCGTTCGGGTGGCTGGGCCGTTACGAAGACTTTCATGCGGCAGCGGATAGGAGCGGTATTCGTGCCGGTCACGACGCGGCGATGAAGCAGGCGGCAGATGTGATCCCAACGTCGGTACTGAACGCCAAGGCGAAAATTTGGCCCGCGGCCAGCGCAGCGTTGTCAATGCATGAGGAGATAGCACGCACCGTCATTCACTCGGATGTTCATCCGGGCAACTGGTACAGGACGGCAGCCGGGCAGATGGGTTTGTGCGATTGGGCCAGAGTGTGTCGTGGTCATTGGGCGCGGGACCTGGCCTATGCGCTGATGACAACGTTAACTGTCGAAGACCGTCGCTCCTGGGAGCGCGAGTTGATTGAACGCTATCTCAGTGGATTGGAAGCGCACTCTGGTATCGCAGTGATGTTCAATGAAGCATGGCTGGCCTATCGTAAGCAATCGATTGCTGCGCTGCTGATGTGGACACCCACACTCTGCCCACCTGCGATTCTCCCGGCTATGCAGCCAGAACAGGTATCCATGGTCATGATCGAGCGGATCACCCAAGCCATGCACGATTTGGATGTGCTCAGTCTCTTCTAAAGCCATCTCACTAAAGCCCTGGAGTGAATCTTGACGGACAACAAATCGACATACGAAGCGTTGGGCCAGCTGGTCCTGGAAGAAGTTCTGATAAAAGGTGCCGTTGATCTCGCCGGGCTTGAGGATGCACGAGTGGTGGAAGTCCCGATGATATTCAGGATTGATGTCGATGCGGCGAACGGTCTGTTACGGATTCAGACCACCCGGCTTGGAAAACCAGATTTTGCTATCAACCTGCACCTGGGAGGTCAAACAGTGGGGTCGCAAATACTGGGGTCGGGGTAAAGTGCCGGAGTAAGTAGTGCCGTTTACTTCCGCGCCTTACCGCGGCCCCACGCGTACGACGCCACTCAGAGGAGCTTAGCCATGGCCATCACTGACATAGATTGGTTCCGAGACCATCTGGCTCTGTACCAGAAAGATCCGGCACGCGCTCACGATTGGGACGCCTCCCCGGTTGGCGGCGTTGGAGTTGTACCAACTTTGCTCTTGCAAACAACTGGGGCAAAAAGTGGTGTGCTGCGCGAGCTGCCTTTGTTGTACCAACCCTGTGGAACTGGTTTCATCGTTGTCGCGAGCCGGGGTGGCTCGGCGCGGCATCCAGGATGGTATTTGAACCTTTTGGCCAACCCGGAGTGTTCTGCTCAAGTCGGAGTTCTACGCTACTCGCTGTCAGCGACCACGCTTACCGGTGATGAGCGTAGCATCTACTGGGAAATGATGACGCGCTTCTGGCCGGCCTACTTGGACTATCAGGCGCGCACAGAACGAGAAATTCCGATCGTGCGGCTGGCGATTCTCGGGTCGGGGAGTCTGAGGTCGGAGTAAAGTGCCAGAGTAGACGTTGGTCAACTCCGGCCCTTTACCCCGACCCCGCGACTCACGACCCCAGGCCTCAGCTGGTCCCATTTAGGATAGCGATCTGCTAGTTCTTCCGTTCCAATTTCACCCGGACCATCGATCAGCCAACAGAGTTAAATGAATCGAATGCGCCTTCTAGGCTGGATGGGATTCGTGCCGATCGCCTTGTTGCTATTAGCAAGCGTTGCCATTCTCGCATCGCCAGCGCTGCAGCGCTGGGGAATCGAGCGTTATGTATCAGCGGCGACCGGAAAATCCTTTACGCTCGGCACTGAATTACAACTTTCCGTAGGGCGCTTGCTGTCAATCACCGCGAACGATCTGCAATTGGTTGACTCTGGGGCGACGCTTTTTGCAGCAGAACGCCTGTTGATCGAAGTTGAGCCGCAATCAATATTCGCTGGCCCCTTGGTTGTGCGGCGTTTGGCCATGGTGGACGTAAGGTTCGAGTATGTCGTGGACCTGGAAACAGGCATATCCAACTGGCAAGGCGATCGCGCTGACGAGTCCAATCTCGACCTGCTAGCACTGTCCCGGCGTTTCGTGTTGAAAGATGTCGATGTCGATGGGCTAGCGCTGCGCTACGGCGAGGGTTGGCTCGCACAACCTCGCGCGCTGCTTATGGAAGAGCTGGCGTTCCAGGAATACAACAGTGGTTATGCCGACCTGGAATTCAAGGGAGATTGGGCTGGCTATCCCGTCGAGGGTTCCGGTCGACTGGTGTTTCCTGGCGGCATACTCGAGCGTTCGGTGTTCGAGGAGGGTTTGGACGTGACGATTGGACCCTACAGCATCCAGACCGCGGGTGAGGTTAGTGACGTTCTTAGCGGAACTGCTGTTGTCAGTTATTCCATGCAGGGGCCCGATGTCGGGGAGTTTTTGGAACGTGTCGGTTTGCCCGTGATCGTTTCCGGTGCGGTAGATGTTGAGGGCCGGGTGCTGACTGGCGCCGGAGAAAACCGCATTGAGATAAATGGGGCCGTCGGTAGATTGGCAGTAAAAGGATGGGCCAGCGCCGCCGACCTCGAAACGCTGTCTGACCTTGCTATCGAACTCGATGCCTCCGGTCCCGACCTGAGTGCTATCGGACATCTAGTCGGCATCGATCTGCTGCCTGCGACTGCCTTTGAGTTCATCGCTCGCATCGACACCCAAGCAGGGATCTGCCAGGCGCGCCAACTCACGCTGCGAACGGCGGGCGCGAGCTTGACTGCTACGGGCACGTGGCGGGATACGCTGCCACCGACAGCAGTCGACTTAGCGGTAGATTTCCAGGCACCAGATGTTTCAGCGCTACTGCCAGCGGCAAATCGGATCGCGGCGTTGCAGATCCCAGCAAGTTTTGCTGGTCGCTTCCATTCCGACGACATGGCCAGCATACCGTCAGATATCAGTGGCACGCTGGGCGATTACGAGTTCACATCCAGTGCCCTCATTCATACCAATCCTGCGGTAGAGCTAATTCTCGACCTACAAGTGCTCGGCGATGGTACACCGCAACTCGATCGGCTTGCCCCTGACCATCGGCTAACCGCTGTGCGCGTGGAACTTGAAGCTGAGTTGCTGATAACGACGGAACAATTCCACGTCAACAAAGTGACAGCGTCCGTCGGCGAGCACCAATTGCGAATGTTGAATCCACTGGTACTCGATGCTGGCTGGGCACAGACCCGCATACCAGTAGAGGCGCGCGGTCCATCCTTGCAGCAATTGGGATATGCCTTTGCGCCCGTCGCTATTCCTTACCGCATCCTCGGCGAGGTGGGCTATGCAGATGGGGATTGGTATATAGAAGACCCCAAGGCGACGGTGGGCGAGCACAAGATAGCGCTCGATGGCTTGCTCCGGGGCAACAGAGCGGTCACTGGCGCTCTGCATGCCAGCGGTGATGATCTGGGGGTATGGTTTGATCTGGTTGATCGCTTCACAAGGCCCGTGGCCTATGAATTGCGCGCTTCGCTTGCATACAGCGCTGAAGAACTGCGGATAAAGCAGCTGTCGTTGACGGTAGAAGAGGGCGAGGTACAGGTCGCTGGCAAGCTGGCTGATTTAACCGGGTCGGGGCTGGCTTTCGAGACACAAGGTGAATCGTTGAGCCGCGTTGCCCAACTCATGGGTTGGTCTCCTCTAGTGAACGTGCCCTTCAAGCTGCAAGGACGGATCACCAACCACGACGACGAATACGGTGTTACGGTTCTGGACGGACGCTTCGGTAGCAACGACCTAGCGGGGTCGATCAGCGCAGAAGCCATCCCGACAGGTTCTTATCCCTGGCGCATCTCAGCCGATCTGCGCTCCGAGCGACTGGATCTCGACGAGCTGCTAGCGCTGCGCGAACCAGTGAGTGAAACGGCTACCCAGTTACAACAAAGCAGTGAACGGCAAGCCCGACTTATCCCACAATTTGATCTGCCGCGGCTGGCAGGGGTTCCCATTGACCTGGACTGGAAAGTTCGTGACTTTCGTC
The DNA here is from genome assembly GCA_051027215.1 of Pseudomonadales bacterium. Taxonomy (GTDB): domain Bacteria; phylum Pseudomonadota; class Gammaproteobacteria; order Pseudomonadales; family Azotimanducaceae; genus CALHVX01. The sequence continues at coordinate 27,393 of JBPCXR010000044.1, forward strand.
TGCGTGATCAAGACGCGCACAACGTCCGAGCACACTTCCGCAGTAACGGCAACACCTGGCAACTGAACCCGATTCGGCTCGAGCTGGGACCCGGCACGTTGGATGCGAGCCTTGTGGTTGAAGAGCGCGCGGAAGGTTCTTTCGTAGAACTCGCGG
>JBPCXR010000045.1:0-16412 GCA_051027215.1 Pseudomonadales bacterium
GCCAAGGCTGATCGGTTAACGCCCATCGACGGTAGCCCACCCGATCTGTTCGCTCCGCCAGCTGGCTGTGGCTACTGCGCCCGTTGCCCATACGCCATGCAGGTCTGTCGCGATCAAGAGCCGCCTGCGTTCGACGTTGAACCCAACCACTACGCCCGCTGTTGGCTACACCATGATTCTGCGCCAAGGACCGAGCCGGCTCTGTACTACGCTGCGACCCGCGCTCGAGCAGCCGAGAGTAGCGAGCAGTGAGCGAAACCAAAAATTCTTATCACGGCGTGGTCGAACCACTGGTGGCTGCACATCAGCTACGTAAGTACTTTGATATGGGCCATGGCAAGTTCGTCCACGCCGTCGACGATATTTCCTTAGCCATCGGCGAGCGGGAGATTGTTGGATTAGTTGGCGAGTCAGGATCAGGCAAGTCGACTTTCGGCAAAGCGCTGCTTGGGTTACACGACAAAACCAGCGGCTACGCCACCTACCGCGACGAACAGCTACCCGACCAGTATCGCCCAGACGACTTCGCCCGCCACTCCCAGAAAATGCAGATGATCTTCCAAGATCCGTATTCCTCATTGAATCCACGTATGACTGTGGGAGAGATCATCGGTGAAGGACTGCGCCTGCACTCGGGTCGCAGCAGCGTTGAGATTCGCGATACGGTAGCCAGCTGGCTAAATCGAGTCGGGCTTGAAGCCGATCACATGTCACGCTATCCCCATGAGTTTTCTGGCGGGCAGCGGCAACGCATTGGCATTGCCCGAGCGCTGATCATGGAACCGGAATTCGTGGTCTGCGACGAACCCATCTCAGCACTGGATGTTTCAGTGCAGGCTCAGGTTGTCAATCTGCTCGAGGAGCTGAAGCAGTCTATGGGGCTGACTTTGCTGTTCATTGCTCACGACCTGTCGATGGTGCGCTACGTAAGCGACCGAATGGCGGTGATGTATTTGGGCTCATTAGTTGAGATCGGTACCGCCAATGCAGTGTTCTTCGAACCCAAACACCCCTACACCCAGATCCTCGTCGGCTCCAATCCAGAACCCGATCCCCAGGCTGAGCGTCAGCGGCCATCTACCGCCATTCAGGGTGAAATCCCATCCCCGGTAAACGTGCCCGCCGGTTGCCGGTTCGCGAACAGATGTCCCCATGTCATGGACCACTGCCGGATCGAAACTCCGCAACTGATTCCTCTGCTGGACCCAGAACAACCAGACGCGCCACGCAGAGAAGTCGCTTGCCACCTGTATGCTTGATTGGGGATGCGCCGGACTAACCCCTGAACTTCCAGCTGGCGTTGCAATGGTGCAGCTATCCGTGAAGAAATGTCGGTAGCTTCCGCACCATCCGCAACACTGACTCTTCGTTGGTGTAATCGCCAATTCGATCCATATCGACCCAGGCTAAATCGTTCGATTCCTCACTGACCGTAAACTCATCAGAGTCCGAGGCCTGCAGCAAGAAACGCAGATCTAAATGATCATGCGCCGGATCGCCTCCTCTGGCAGGTATCTCGTGCACATCGATATCGAACACGCTAGAGCTACAAAGCTTCAGTTTCAGCCCCGACTCTTCCAAGGCTTCCCGCTGCGCAACCTGGAGCGTGTCTGGCTCACCGTCACTGTGTCCACCCAGCTGCAGCCAGCGGTTGAGTTTCTTGTGATGGGTCAGTAGTGCGTGGGTACCCGCCTGATTCAGAATCCAAGCCGAGCCCGTGATGTGTCCTAACCAGCAGTCCCGTTCAAAGCAGCGCGGATCGGCATGGACGACCTCCAATATACGCTGGGCAACAGAAGTTTCATTGGGATGTCGCTGTTGGTATTGGGCTAGCCTGTTGATTAGTAGGCGGCGATGCATGAGGTTGATATAGTCCGCAGCAGTTAGGGCTTGCGCCTAGTTTAACGATTCCAAACCATAGAAGGACAATGCTCATGATCGCAGTGATCGCCAAGCTCAACGTTGCCGCCGGCAAAGAAGCGGAATTCGAAAAAGCCATGCTGGCACTCGCCGAACAGGTCCGCAGCAACGAAAGCGGCAACCAGCTCTACAGCCTATGCAAAGACGCAGACGGCAAGTATCTAATGATGGAGCTATACGATACCGAAGAAGATTTAGCTGCCCATGGGCAAACCGAACATTTCAAGGCGTCCGGTGCAAGTTTCAAAGGGCTCATGGCTGGCGCGCCGGAAATTCAGCGTCTGCAGGTCATCGGTTAGATTCAATCCGCGTTGCTCAGCGCTCAAGCTGAGCGGCGCAACCTGTCTGTACCGCTCGGCAGCGAAAACAGCTCCGCCAACTGCTCGGTCATAGCCCCGCCCAACTGTTCGGCGTCGGTGATGGTAACCGCACGGCCGTAGTGGTGGGTTACATCGTGGCCAATACCAATGGCTACCAGCTCTACCGGCGAAAAGTTCTCGATCATGCTGATGGCGTATTTCAGATGCTGCTCGAGATAGTTTGACGGGTTCACCAGCAAGGTTGAGTTGTCTACCGGCAGCCCATCGGAGATCACCATCAATACCTTACGATGCTCATGCCGGGTCACAATGCGATTGTGGGCCCAAATCAGCGCTTCTCCGTCGATGTTCTCCTTCAGCAATTCTTCTCGCATCATCAATCCGATGTTGCGTTTGCTTCGAGGCCAGGGATCATCAGCGGCCTTGTAGACGATGTGGCGTAGATCGTTCAAGCGACCGGGGTTGGATGGCTTGCCCTCGGCAATCCAAGCCTCACGGGACTGCCCGCCGCGCCAGGCACGGGTAGTAAAACCCAGTATCTCCACCCGAACCGAACAACGCTCAAGCGTTCGACCGAGGATGTCCGCGCACATGGCAGCAATCGTGATAGAGCGACCACGCATGGAACCGGAGCTGTCGATCAGCATGGTCACCACGGTATCGCGGAACTTCATTTCCTTTTCTTGTTTATAGGCCAACGGATTCATCGGATCTACGACTACCTGAGACAGTCGCGCTGCATCCAGCACACCTTCGTCCAGGTCAAATTCCCAAGTCCGGTTTTGCTTGGCCATGAGCTTGCGCTGCAGGCGATTGGCGAGCTTGGATGTGGTGTGTTGCAGCGGTACCAGTTGCTGATCGAGCAGTGCCCGCAGCCGAATCAGTTCGTCCGGATCCGCTAACTCTTCAGCGCGAATGATTTCATCGAACGTTTCGTTATACGCCTGATAGTTCACATCCATGCGAATGCGGCCGGCGTCATCAGGCATTTCCTGCGGTGCCTCATCGGGATCAGACTCCGCGCCCATCTCATCGGCATCGACATCCACGTCCATTTCAACCATGGTGGCATCGCCATCCATGTTTTCATCGGTCATGGCGTTCTCGTCCAGCATTACGTCTTCTGGACTGGCATCCGAATCTGAATCGGGGGACTCATCCACCGTGTCAGCATCATCGTTTTGATTATCGCCTTCCGGCTGATCGTCGGCATCGACGGCCAAACCAAGATCTTTGATGATGCTGCGGCAGACTTCTGCAAAGCGCGCCTGATCGCCGACATGTTCCTTCAAGGCGTCGATGTCACTGCCCGCGTGTTCTTGGATGTAGTCACGCCAGAATTGCACCACGTTTTCGGCTGCAGGTGGCAACTCGCGCCCAGTTAGGGATTCTCTGACAAGCAAGCCAACGGCTATGCTTAGCGGTGCATCAGCCTCGGATGTGATGCTGTCGAAGGCCGCCTGTCGGCACTGCAGCTCGAGATAGGAGTCCAGATTCTGCGCCACACCCTCCATGCGCATGGATCCGATGGAGGCAATTCGCGCATCTTCGATCCACTGGAACATTTCTTGGGCGGGACCACCGGCCGGTGCGTTGCGAGCGTGTTCACCGGCGTCGTGATAGCGCAAGCGTAGAGCGAACTCGTCGCCCATGCCGCGCACAGCATCCACCTCTTCTGCAGTGCTACCAACGTTCGGCAACGGCACCCGTATGCGATTCCCGCGAATAGACGGATTGCCCTGGCCAAAGGTCACCTCTAGCTCATCGTCGCCAGCAATGGCCCGAATGGTGGCCGTGGTCGCCCGCTTGAAGGGTTCCAGTGGGTGGTCGTCGTCGCTCATGTCACCCTGCCGTTATGCGCCCTGCAGGGCGATCCCCGCAGTTGCATCACCCAGATCCTCACCCATGCAGCGCTGGTAGTACTCAGCGACAATTGGTCGCTCGAGCTCGTCGCACTTGTTGAGAAAAGTCAGGCGAAAGGCAAAGCCCAGATCACCGAAGATCTCAGCATTTTGCGCCCAGGTCAGCACCGTACGAGGAGACATGACTACTGAAACATCGCCGTTGACGAAACCGCGACGTGTCAACTCAGCCACGCTCACCATATTCGCCACCGTGCGCTGCCCTTCTGGTGTCGAATTAAAAAACGGCGCCTTGCCCAGCACGATCTCAGTTTCCTCTTCATGCTCCAAGTAGTTGAGCGTGGTGACAATACTCCAGCGATCCATCTGCCCTTGGTTGATTTGCTGAGTACCGTGATACAACCCCGTACTATCTCCCAGACCAATGGTATTGGTGGTCGAGAACAAGCGAAAATAGGGATGCGGAGTCAGTACTTTGTTTTGGTCGAGAAGCGTTAGTTTGCCCTCAACTTCTAAGATCCGCTGGATCACAAACATTACGTCTGGGCGGCCGGCATCGTACTCGTCGAACACCAGTGCCACGGCATGTTGTATCGCCCAAGGCAGTATGCCTTCCTTAAACTCCGTGATCTGTTTACCGTCCTTAAGCACGATCGCGTCTTTACCGACCAGATCGATACGGCTGATGTGGCTGTCGAGATTCACACGAACGCAGGGCCAGTTTAGCCGCGCCGCTACTTGCTCGATGTGCGTCGACTTACCCGTGCCATGATAGCCCTGCACCATGACTCGACGGTTGTGAGCGAATCCCGCGAGAATAGCCAAGGTCGTGTTGCGATCGAATCGATAATCGTCATCGATAGCAGGCACATAATCATTGCGCTCGCCGAATGCCGGCACTTCCAGATCCTGGTCAATGCCAAACACCTCGCGCACGTTGACGGTAGTATCTGGCACTGCATCCACCGACAATTTCTCTTGACTGCTCATCTGCTCGCTGTCCTTCTAATTCTGGAACACTCGACCGCCATTATGGCTACATACCACTAACTACGGGCAAAGCAGACTAGTTTAAAATAGCCGGCCACTTAAGCGAAGCAGAACTATTAGGCGAAGCAGAAGAGGGGCAATCTGGTGCCGATGATCTACCTGGTCCGTCACGGCGAAGCGGCCGCCAACTTTGCGGGCCACGCCGATCCGGGTTTGAGCGAGCGTGGTAAGAGAGAAGCGGCGCTAGCCGCCGAGCAGCTGGCCCACCTCAATTCAGCCCAGCTGCTCAGCTCGCCGCTGCGCAGAGCTCAGGAAACGGCCCAGGTCCTGGGCCAACGTCTAGGCAAAACGCCGAAAATCGAACCCCGAGTGGCGGAAATACCCTCGCCAACTACCGAGCTTGAGGAGCGGGCGCGCTGGCTTGGCCGCATAATGGCTGGGACTTGGACTAGCCTGCCAGCAGAGCTGCAAGCTTTCCGTCAGGGCATCATCGACTGCCTAGGCGAACAGCCGCAAGACACCATTATCTTCTCCCACTTCGTCGCCATTAATCTCGCCGTTGGGGCGGCCACCGATGATCCGCTGATGGTGGTATTCCGACCGGCAAATGCCTCGATCACCCAAATTGAGGTGAAATCTGGGCGCCTAAGGGTGATCGAGCTGGGCAAGGAAGGACAAACCAAGATCAATTGACCAGGTTGGCCGTCATATTGGCCATTTAGTAAGCAAAACCGCTAGTAGCACTGCCACACGGGGCCACTGACCACTGCTGCCATTGCCTGTAAACGGCTGATTTCATTTAGGTATCACAGCTTCAAACGCACCAGCACAAGCTGGCATGGATCCTGATTGCTGCTGTTTAGCTCAACAGCAGATCGACCACAGCATGATTGCTCAGTTTGCCCGACACCCGGTTGCCGCCAATTTGACCATGATAGGCATGATCATGGCGGGCCTGTGGGCGCTGCGAGTCATGCCGACCCAATTGGACCCACCAGCCAACTTTCCCATGGTTTGGGTAGATGTAGTCTGGGAGGGGGCTAGCGCCGAAGACATCGAAGCGCTCATCACCACCCCGATTGAGCAATCGCTGAAGAATCTCAGCGGAGTTCGAGAAATTCAGTCGCGGAGCGTCAATGGCACGGTGAACATCGGCGTGTATTTCGAACACGGCACCGATATCACCCTGGGTGTGGACCAGATCAAGCAGCGGGTTGCCAGCATTCGCAACTTCCCCGCCGGAATGGAAACGCCAGTGGTAAGGCGCTTCATCGATCTCGAACCAATTTCCTGGCTAACAATCACCGGGCCCGGCGATTTGGCGGAGCTAGTGCCCCTAATTCGCAGCATGGAAACCCAACTGCTGGCTCGCGGAGTAGAAGGGGTGATGTACGACGGCCTTCCAGCAGAGGAAATCGCACTGCTGGTCGGAGGCCAACGTTTGCGACAGATTGGTATGACCCTAGCTGAACTGGCGAGCGCCGTACGCACTTCAAGCCAGAACGTGCCAGCCGGCTCACTGGGCTCCGGCCAAGGGGCGATGCAGCTACGCAGTCTCGATCAGCAGCGCAGCACCGAAGGCTTCAAGCAGCTGACCATCAGCACCGGCACAGCCTTGGTCGCGTTGGGAGATATCGCCGACGTGGTGCGCCGGGCGAAGCCAGGACAGCCTTACTTAACCCGCGACGGCCAACGCGCGGTCCAGATGATGCTCTGGCGCGATACCAGCGCTGATGCCTACCTGAACGCTCAAATCGTAGAAGATTGGTTGGCCGAAGTGCGCCCCACCCTGCCTAAAGGCGTAGAAATTGCCGTATCTACCGATGTCTGGCAGCTGCTGCAAGCACAGCTGCAGATGATTGCAAAGAACGGAACCTCAGGACTGATGTTAGTCATCGGCGTGCTCTATCTTTTCCTCAACGCCCGCGCTGGCTGGTGGGTCATGGTCGGCATTCCTGTGAGCTTCTTGTTAGGCCTGTCGATCTTCTACCTCGGGTTTGGCTACGGCATTAGCATCGTCGCCCTCATCGGCCTGATCATGGCCCTGGGCATTGTGGTTGACGACGCCATAGTGGTGGGTGAAGACATTGTCGCCTTGCACGAAAGTGGAATGAGCCCAGATCAAGCAGCAGTGGCCGGCGCACGACGCATGTTTGCCCCGGTAGTTACCTCTTCGCTCACCACCCTTGCCGCGTTTATACCTTTGTTAATCGTCGGCGGCATTCTCGGCGACGTCATTCTGGCTCTGCCTACCTTGATGCTTTGCATCATCTTGGCTTCGCTAGTGGAATGCTTTTTGGTACTTCCCGGGCACCTCAGAACTTCCTTGCAGCGCGCTAAGCTCGACGCTACCAGCAGCTGGCGCCAGCGTTTCAATCAGCGCTTCGAAGCCTTTCGAGACGAGCGTTTTATGCCCCTGGTCGACAAAGCCATCGACCACCCTGGTACAACCTTGGCCGCCGCTGGTGCCAGTGTAATCGTCTCGGTCTCACTGGTTGCCACGGGGCATGTGGGCTTCAATTTAGTCACTGGCTTTGATTTCGAATCGCTGGAGGCCAACGTCAGTTTTGCCGCCAGCGCCAGCCCGGAGCAAAAACAGCAGTTCATCGCTCAACTTGAGCGCGGGCTACAAACTGTGGACGATGAGCACAACAAGCAAAACCTGCTGGGATGGACGACCAAACATCACATCGCAAACTTCAGCGGAGATCGCTACACCGGAGATGAGTATGCTTCGGTTACTGCGGAGTATGCGTTCGAAGAGTTTAGATCTCTTAGCCCCAAGGCCTTCCTTGCCCAATGGCAAGACAAGATCAATCAGCCACCCTACGTCGAACAGCTAAGCATCAGCGTTAGTGGTGGCGCGGCGGGTGGCGCGCCAGACATCACCCTGGTACTCAAAGGTGACGAGTTGAGCACCTTGAAAAGCGGAGCGGAGGCACTGGCCGCAGCCCTGGCTCGCTTTCCCGGTGTGTCGAATGTCAATGACAATCTACCCTATGGCAAAGAGCAGGTTATTTTCAGCGTCTTGCCCGCAGGTTTGAGCCTGGGGCTAAGCGCCAGCGAAGTCGGCGCACAACTACGCGCGGCCTATTCCGGTCAACGGGTGCAGATATTCAACGAGGCAGAAGCTGAATTGGAAGTGCGCGTGCAACTTCCCGACAACGAGCGTAGCGATCTTTCTCGATTAAGGCAGTTTCCCATCGCCACCGGCAATGGCAGTTTCGTACCCCTTGGCAATGTTGCCGACTTGCAAAACCGCCGAGGCATCGACTTGATTCGTCACGCCAACGGACAGATGGCGGTGGCGGTGAGTGCGGATGTGGATTCAGAAGTTACCAATGCTCTCAGCTTGTTGAACGAGCTCAAAGTCGAGGTACTGCCCGGGATCCTCGATGAATACGGTTTAAGTTACGATCTTGGTGGCCAATCCCGTAGCGATGCCGAGCTACTGCAAATCATGCAGTTTGGCGGATTGCTCACCCTTGGCTTGGTCTATTTGATTCTCGTGTGGGCGTTTTCTTCCTACCTGTGGCCGCTCGCCATCATGCTAGCCATTCCGTTTGGATTTACCGGCGCCGTGTTGGGACACTGGCTGATGGGTTGGGAGATTGCCGCCATGTCGCTGCTATCGTTCTTCTCTCTCACCGGCATCGTCGTCAACGACTCCATTGTCCTGATCAGTTTTCTGCGGCGCGAGCTAGAGCAGGGCTCGGCGCTAAAGCCAGCGCTGCTCCTAGCCGTGCGCGCTCGCTTTCGGGCAGTGCTGCTGACCTCGCTGACGACCATTGTCGGTTTAGCACCCCTACTGTTCGAGCATTCAACGCTTTCGATGTATGTCTCACCAATAGCGATCACACTGTGTTTTGGCCTGTCGCTGGCGACGGCCCTGGTGCTCATCGTCATACCAGCGATGTTAGTCCTGCTTGAACAAAGCAAAGCACGCCTGCACAGCGTTCTCAGCAAACACCGGCCAGGGGCTACACCTGCGCCGCGCACGCCGTTGGATCCGGTACCGAGCGGACCTTAACGCCCACTCATTCATTTGGAGCCCCGTCATGACCACGAGTTGGCAAACACTGAAACAACGAGCAACAACAGCAAGCCGACGACATAGCGCTTTGCTCATGTTGTTCGGCGCAGGAATTCTCAGTGCTTTACTGTATGCGACCGCGCCTGTTCCCGCTCCCGAGCAGCTCGAAGAAAAAGCTTGGCCGGTGTCGGTAGTGGTGGCCACACCCACACAACTGCAGCCTACCTTTCGCGCCTATGGCCGGGTAGAGTCCCGCAACTCGGCGAATTTGAGCGCCGATCTGTTCGCAGTGATCAAAGAAGTTCGAGTCAAAGAAGGTGATCGAGTCGACGCCGGAACAGTGTTAGTCAGTCTGGACGACGGTGAGCTTGCGCTAGACGTTGCAGCCCGTAAAGCTGATTTGTCAGAGAGTGGTGCCAATGTACGCTCCATCGAGTCAGAGCTGGCCCATGTCCGCAGCATCGACGCAGAGCATCGCTCCGTCTTGCACGTGGCTCAGGCTAAGCTCGCCAGACACCAGCAGCTACTTGAAGATCGGTTGATCAGCCAGAGCTTGTTCGACGAGGTTCTGCGACAGACGAACGCCGTTGAGATCGACTACCAAGGCCACAGCCAACGGTTCGCGAATTTGCCCAACCGCCTGCAGGCCGCCGAAGCGCTGCGCGATCGCGCACGCGCCGCCCTCGGGCGGGCCAAACTCATCGCCAACAAGACCCAGATCATTGCGCCCTTTGATGGCATCGTGTTGGCGGTCCCAGCCGCAATCGGCGCCCGCGCCCAGCCTGGAACGCCGCTGCTGCGCATTGCCGACTCAAAAGCCTTTGAAGTTCGCGTGCCGGTGCCACCAGGTCACAGTGCGGAGTTTCTACAAGTCGGCAACCCAAGCAGCAAAACTCGACCAAGCATCAGCGCACGACTCGGCAACGGTACGTTGTTGCCTTTCAGCCGCCTGGCGGGCGCGGTCATGCCTGGACAAACCAGCGCAGATGCTCTGTTTACCTGGTCAGACACCCAGGGCCCGGCGGCACCTGTAGGCACAACGGTGGAATTGCTGGTGACTTTGCCTGCCGCCGACCAGCTAGTGGCACTACCAGCGCAATCGCTGTATGAAAACGAGCGAGTGTATATCGTCGAACAGCAGCGCCTGCGGCCCGTGGCGGTTGCCCGGGTGGGCGAACATCGCTCTATTGAGGGTGAATACCAGGTGCTGGTGCGATCCGCCGAGTTGCAGGCAGGTATGCGGATCATCACGACCCAACTGCCTAAAGCGATGGCGGGTTTGAAAGTCGCCACCATCGACGACTCCCCTACGGACACCAGTGATGCACTCGCCCGACAGGCCGAGCCTCAGCCGCAACCCGAACCTCCACCCACGCACAACGCCTCCACCAAACGGCGGACCCCGGCGAACATTAGCTTGCCCAGCAAAACCGAAAAATCCGATGCAGCAACAACGCCGCGCTCACCCTCGCGCCGCTATCGCATGTCTTGATTAACCATAACTGCGTTGCAACAAGCGCCGGTGCGTCTCGACGGTGGGCAAGTTTGCGCCGCAGAGGTTCAGCAGCAAGCACTCTAACGATTGCCATACATCACCCATGAGCGCCCCTTTGCCTTGGGCATCGAGCAAACCGAGCTCTGCGATTGCGGCATCGAGGTCGAGGCTACGTTGCCGACGGCGAAACTGAGCGATCAGCTGTTGCCGCGGACCGAAGCCAGGATTGCCCGAGCGCAGATTGCGCAGCTGCGCCCCCAAAGCGCCTAAAATGGGGAACACCGCAATGCCTTCAGCCTGCAAGCTGCTAAGGCTACGCACCACTCTGGCACTCTCACCGGCAAGCATGGCATCGATTAGATCAAATACGCCGTAGCTCGCCGCGTCTTCCGTAGCATCCAGCAGCGCTTCTAAGGTAATGGGCGACGACAGCTCGAGCAGACTAAGCTTGGCGATTTCTTGAACGGCGGCGAGCAGGTTGCCCTCTAGTCGCTCAGACAAGTAGCGCAGTGCTTCCGGTTCGAGTCTCAAGTTGGCCTGCTGCAAGCGCGCTCGCAGCCAGCGAGGCATCTCTGCAGGCGATACCGCATAGATGGGCACCAGCACACCAATCTTATCGAGCGCTTTGTACCAAGCACTCTGGCGCTGTCGACCTTCTAAGCGAGCGCTACGAATGAGTAGTACCGTATCTGCTGGTGGAGCATCGGCAAACGCTCGCAACACTTCTGACGCTTCACGATCGAACTTGTTGCCGGCGACGCGCAGATCAAGCACCCGTTGGCTCGCAAACAACGACATAGATGCGGCATCCTGCAGCAAGTCATTCCATCGATAGCCAGTGTCGGCATGAATCAGCGTGCGCTCGTCGAAGCCGGCGCCACTGGCCGCTGCCAGAATCAGATCACACGCTTCCTGCACCAGCAGCGGCTCATCACCACTGACGAGATAGCAAGGCGCCAAAGTGCCAGCAAGCTTGGAACCGAGGTCATGGACTTTAATCTGCATGGCTAAGGGGTCTGCGCAGCAACTGTGGATTTTTGGGTCAGCACCAAGTTAATGCTGCGAACAATCTGCTGAATGATGTCGTTCTTCAGGTCGCGCTCGACTAGCGCTTGCTCTTCGTTACTGCCAACAATGTTATTGCGATCCACCCGGTAGATCCGTTCAACCTCTATCCAGCGGGGCTCGATCAGAATTTCTGCGGTCTCGTCGTGAATTTGGTCAACGCTGAAAAACACGCCACGACTTAGCTCGTACTCGGCTGCACGAGCCTGGCCAGTAACAGAAACGCTGCGCCGCTGGCGCCGTTGATCCAGCAACGTCACCACCAGATCAGCCTCACCACGGGTCTTGGCAACTGTTACTCCGGCCTGCCCGAACGCCGTGCGTAAATCGCTGCCGAGCTCTGTTCTGGCATCGGTTGTGCTATCAGCGCCAGCAATGAAAACGGCAGAAACGCTGTCATCAATATGCCAACCACGCAGCTGGAAACCGCAGCCAACCACTAGAGCCAGCAGCGCGCCCAGCAACCATGGCTGCAGGCAACAGCGAACCTTAGCCATCACGGCGATCACCCACTCACCACCAGGTTCACTAACTTACCAGGCACATAGATGGCTTTGCGAAGTGTCTTATCTGCGAGAAAACGCTGAACGTTCTCGTCATCGAGGGCAGCTTGCTGCGCCGCAGCCTCATCGACAGCGCTGGGCACCTCGATGGTTGCGCGGACCTTCCCGTTAACCTGAACCACTAGCTTCATAACCTCCAATACCAATGCCGCTTCGTCATGGGCTGGCCATTCGCTCTGTACCAGCAATCCCTTACCGCCTAAGGACTCCCACAACGCCTGAGTCACGTGAGGTGCGATCGGCGACAATATGACCATGGCAAATTGCAGTGCTTCGCGCACTGCAGCACGATCGTTATCGTTCTCCGGCTGAAAAGCCCGCACCGCGTTCACCAGTTCATGGACTCGCGATACCACGGTATTGAATTGGGTTCGGCGGCCGTAGTCATCTTCCGCGCGCTGTAGCGCATCATGTGCCACTCGGCGCAGGGCTTTGCCCGCGGTACCCAGCTGCTCCGGCGCAAGCGTCGCTACCGCACCGCTGCCGAGATGTTCATGCACCAGAGTATGGAGCCGCTTTAAGAAACGGTTCTGGCCATCTACACCGGCCTCACTCCATTCGAAGCTTTGCTCTGGTGGCGCGGCAAACATCATGGCCGTACGCACCGCGTCTGCGCCGTATTTCTCCAAAAGCTTTTGCGGATTACCGGCATCGCCCGCTGACTTAGACATCTTTTTGCCATCTTTGAGCACCATGCCAAGCATCAGTAAGCGCTCGAAGGGTTCATCGCTATCCAGCAAGCCGTGATCACGCATCAGCTTGTGGAAAAAGCGCGCGTATAGAAGATGAAGAATTGCATGCTCGATGCCACCCACGTAGTAGTCCACTGGGGTCCAATATTTGGCCCGCTCATCCAGCATCGGCGCGTTCGCGTCCGGACACGCAAAGCGCGCGTAGTACCAGGATGACTCCATGAACGTATCGAAGGTATCGGTCTCTCGCGTCGCCTTGCCACCACACTCCGGACAGGGCGTCTGCAGAAATTCAGGCATCTTCTTCAGCGGTGAGCTCACCCCTTCGAACGTCACCTCGGTAGGCAACAACACCGGCAGATCTTGCTCCGCCACAGGAACGACCCCGCAGCGCTCGCAATGCACCATGGGTATCGGACAACCCCAATAGCGTTGCCTCGACACGCCCCAATCACGCAGCCGATAGTTTACGGTTCGGCGACCCGCGTTCTTATCGGTCAACGCCTGGGCAATGGCGTCGAAAGCCGCTTCGAAGTTGAGACCATCGAACGCGGCAGAATTGAGCAAGCGCCCATGATCTGTGTAGGCCGCTTGCGCTAGATCACAGGTTTCGTCGGCAGCGCTTGGCTCGACTACTTGGACAATCGGCAGGCCATACTTTTGCGCGAATTCCCAATCCCGCTGGTCGTGCCCCGGCACAGACATGACCGCACCTGAGCCATATTCCATGAGTACGAAGTTCGCGACCCAGATGGGGAGCGACTCGCCACTGAGTGGGTGCTCCGCATACAAGCCGCTAAAACAACCGAGCTTGTCCATAGTGGCCATGTCTGCCTCAGCAGCTTTGACGCTCTTGCACTGCTCAACGAAGCTCGCCACAGTCGGGTCTGCGGTTGCCGCAAGGTTCGCTAACGGATGCTCAGGCGCAATGGCGACATAGGTGGCGCCCATCAGCGTATCTGGGCGGGTGGTGTACACCGTTAGTTGTCGCAGCGCATCGTCTATGGCGATCTCGGTGTTCAATCGTGCGGGCACACTGAAATCGATCTCGACGCCTTCCGAGCGACCAATCCAGTTGCGCTGCATGCTTTTGACCGACTCAGGCCACCCTGGCAAAGCATCCAGCTCGTCCAGCAGCTCCTGGGCATAGTCGGTAATTTTCAAAAACCATTGCGGTAGCTCGCGCCGCTCCACCGGCGCGCCGCTGCGCCAACCCTTGCCGTCGACCACTTGCTCGTTTGCCAGCACCGTCTGATCCACGGGATCCCAATTGACCATGCTGCTTTTGCGATAAACCAGACCCTTCTTGTACAGCTGAATGAAAAACCACTGTTCCCAGCGATAGTACTCGGGATCGCAGGTGGCAAACTCTCGACTCCAGTCGAAGGCAAAACCCAGGCTGCGCATTTGTCCGCGCATGTTGTCGATGTTGTCGCGAGTCCAAGTCGCCGGCGGAATAGCGTTTTTGATCGCCGCGTTCTCCGCAGGTAGACCGAAGGCATCCCAACCCATGGGCTGCAATACCTGCTTGCCGCGTAGGCGCTGGTAGCGGCCGATCACATCTCCCAGGGTATAGGCCCGCACATGCCCCATATGCAGCTGACCACTGGGATACGGAAACATGGTCAGGCAGTAGTAGCGATCGGCGTCACTGCCGGAATCGCTGACTTCGAAAGCTCTGGCTGCCTGCCACTGGCTCTGCACGGCGGCCTCGATGCCGTGTGGATCGTACTGCGCTGTCATGATGTTCGCTGGTTGGAGTGTCTGAAAGCGCGCCAGAATACCACTACCACTAGGGCCAAAACGATCACCAGAAGTACCGGCAGGCTGCCAGCTTGGGCAAACGGCGTCGTTCCTGCGAATAGGCGGTAGCTACCCAGCAGAACCCCTGGCTCGAATTGGGGCAGCTGATCGACAATCCTGCCGCGCTCATCGATTAAGGCCGTCAATCCAGTGTTGGTGGCCCGCAACATATAGCGGCCGTTTTCTAACGCTCGCATTTGGGCGATCTGCAGATGCTGATGTGGGCCGAGCGATCCTCCGAACCAGGCATCGTTGGATATTGTCAGCAACACATCGGCCGCCGGCAGATCACTATTCACCAAGCTTGGATACGCTACTTCGTAGCAAATCGCCATGGCTGCCCGTTCCTGGCCAATCTGCAGCAAAGGTTGGCGCCAAGCGCCCGGCTGCGCGTGAGACATGGGCAAGTCAAAAAAGCCTATGAGACCACGGAGCAGATCCTCTAGCGGCACGTACTCGCCAAAGGGCACCAGTCGGCGCTTAGCATAGCGACCTTCACCGGCGCCGACGGCAACGGCCAAGTTTGAGAAGCGGTATTCGCGCTGCGATTCTGGAATTACCTCAACGCCCGGCAATCCCAGCACCAGGGTCGTGCCCTCTAGCTCGCCCCGCTGTCGCCAGTTGTTTAGCAGCGCCGTCGCTTCGTGCTCGTAGAGAGTAATCGCCGCTTCCGGCCACAACAGTAAGTCAACGCCCCAATGGGGTTCGCTGAGGGATTCCAATTGCGCAACAATGGGGCCACGATTTTCTGGATGCCATTTGCTTGCTTGATCCACGTTCCCCTGGACCAAGGCCACCGAGCGCTCCGCCCCAGGGGTTACCCATTTGATTTGCATCAGGCCCAGACCGAATCCCACTACCAGCAGAGCCAACAACAACGGCTTGACACCGCTTCCGTCGGCGCGCTTGCGCTGCAACCCTGCGCAGGCAAGCGCACAGCCCACGGCGACCACGGCTAGGCTGACCAAAAACACTCCGCCCACCGGCGCAAAACCTGCGAATGGGCTGCGCAGTTGCCCAGAACCGGCAAACAGCCAGGGAAAGCCCGACAATACCCAGGTCAAGAGCCATTCCCACAGCACCCAAATCGATACGTACAGCACTGCATTGGCAGTCAACGTGTCTCTGCGCAACCACCCATACAGCCACAGTTGGGTCAGAGGAAACAGCGCCAAAAAGCCAACGAACAACGCCACCAACATCAGAGACAGCGGCACGGGCGCCTGTCCGTAGACATGAATACTCACATACACCCATGACGCGCCCAGCCCATATTTACCAAGCCCGAACAACCAGCCCAGCAATGCCAGGCGCCGGGGATGTTGTTCAACCAGATAAAACAAGCCTCCGGCACTGACGATGGCCAGGGGCCACCAGCCAAACGGGGCTAACGACAGCGGCAGTAACATTCCGCAAAGCAGAACCAACACAGCTGTAGGCATCAATCTGTTCACCTATGGTGACCTGAGCCGGTAATCAGTGCCGGGACACTAGAGATCGCGCGAGCGCGACACAAGCACAGTGGAAGTTTTGTGGCTACTGACCTGCCACTGAAACAGGAGCGGGAGCACCGCGGGTGACCTGTAGCAGGCGCAGTCGGCGGGAATCAGCGTTCAGTACGCTGAACTCAAGATTATCGATAGCGACTCGCTCACCCCGGTCTGGAACA
>JBPCXR010000046.1:0-90942 GCA_051027215.1 Pseudomonadales bacterium
GCCGTCCGACTGTATGTTGGCGCATCGATGGCTAGAATCCCTTGAATTGGGTATGGGTCTCGACGGCGTGGATTTGCGTAGTTGGCGACACAAGACGCTCAATTCTGAATAGCAAGTCGCTGGCGCGCCCGGTAGGACTCGAACCTACAACCCCCAGGTTCGAAGCCTGGTGCTCTATCCAGTTGAGCTACGGGTGCGGGGCCGCGGATTATAAGAGGCGCAGGGCGAATAATCGAGCGGATGCCAGTGCCTCGATCGCTGATGCGCCAATTAACGGGTCACAAAGGCCCGTCGATCACGATCCTTATGTACTTCAGAAGCGACGAACACCTGACCATTCATGGCCAGATAAACCCCAGGGGGTAGTGTTTGTACCGCGGCGATGGCCATACCAACGTTGAAGGTCGCGTCAGTGCGGGCAAAACGCGCCGGGGCCATGGATCCGGTCAGGACGATGGTTCGATCGGTCAGGCCGTTCAATGCTGCGGCCGTGGCTGTCATAGTGTCGGTGCCGTGGGTAACGACCACCCGCTGCTCAGGTTCTGCGGTGATCGCAGAGCAAACAGCGAGGCGATCTTCATCCGAGAGGTCTAGGCTGTCTTTGCGCATCAGCCCGATGTGCCGAAACGGCACCTGAACGTTGGCCTCGCGCAGCAGCTCTGGGATGATTGAATCCCCAACTTCATACTCGCTCGTGGCGTCGAAGTACACCTTGTCGATGGTACCCCCGGTGGACAGCACCAAAATCGGCGACTCGGCATCCGGCGACTGTCTGTCCAGTGAAAAGGGCACAATCGGATCCTCCAATATTGCTCAGCAGCAGTGCGGTATGCCATCCACCCCAGTACAATGACATACCAGCGGCCCATTGATCCACGCCCCAAACCCGCAGAACCAAGCAATCTCAGCATGCTCTTGAATTGGCAAACACACGGTGGCCATGGACCACACTTGCTGCTTGTGCACGGGTTTCTGTCGAGCGCGGCCCAATGGCAATGCAACTTGGAAGGCCTACGCCAACACTTTCAGCCTGTGACAGTAGAACTTTTGGGCCACGGGGGTTCAGCCGCACCCGAGGATGACGAGCCCTACCTGCCGGACACATACGTTGCCCAGTTTGACGCCATCCGCACACAGCTCAGCGCCGATTCTTGGTTCCTGCTCGGTTACTCCATGGGGGCGGGACTGACGATTCGCTACGCGCAGCAACATCCGCAGCACGTGCTAGGCCACGCCTTTACCAACTCCACTTCTGCCTTTGCAGATGCGAAGCAGCAGGCCAGCATGCAAAGTTACGGAGAGCAGCAGGCTAGCCAAATCATCGAACAGGGCCGACCAGCAATCGAACGCCTCGCTGTGCATCCGAGTCGGGCAATGAGTCTGGATCCGAGCATCAAAGCCGCATTGGTGGCCGATGCCGCGCGCTTGGATCCAGTCGGCGTCGCGCAAACGCTTAGGCACACACTTCCGGGAATAAGCGTGCGCGAGCAGCTCGGCAGCAACAGCACCCCTGCCTTATTGCTCTGGGGCCAGCGAGAACGACGCTTCAAACCACTGGCCCAGTACGCGAGCCAACATATGCCCAAGCTCAGCGTTATCAACCTGCCCGCGGGTCACGGCGTGAACATGGAACAGCCGGTAGTGTTCAATGAACATCTGGCGGAATTTAAGCAGCAATGCCTCACATCGTAGATCAACTCATCGAAGAACGCGCCAGTGGGTTGCGGAGCCGACCGATGCTTTGGGGCAGCATTCGGCGTTTCCTTTATCCTATTTTGGACTACCGCAGCGCGATCCTAACCATCGATACGCTGCAAAACATGGACGGTAGAAGCGTATTCGAATGGCTGAGCAGGCGTCTGCACATGCGTGTGGAGGTGGAAGGGCTGGAACACCTGCCAAAGTCCGGACGGGTCATCATCGTCGCCAATCATCCTGCCGGCATTGCCGACGGCATAGCCATGTGGGATGCGCTGAAATTTCGTCGAGAAGACGTCACGTTCTTCGCCAACCGCGACGCAATTCGCGCTGTCCCGGGTTTGGCAGACATCATCATCCCGGTGGAATGGCTGGAGGAACGGCGCTCTCGCGAGCGTAGCAAAGAGACCGTTCGGCACATGATTAAGGCATTTCGCGATGAGCGAGTCATCGTTATTTTTCCCTCCGGGCGGCTTGCCAAACCAACGCTGGCTGGCCTCGTAGAACGCCCGTGGATGCCCAGCGCCATTAGCCTTGCGCAAAAGTACAATTGTCCGATCGTGCCGATTCACATCAGCGGCCGCAGCTCTTGGCTGTATTATCTTTTCTATTTCATAAGCTCTGAGCTGCGTGACATGACCTTGTTTCGCGAATTGTTCAACAAGCGCGGTGCACGCTATGCGCTGAAGGTCGGAATGCCGTTCGAAGCCGCTGGCGAGACCCAGGCCCTGAGCGATCAAGTGCGAAGCTTCGTAGCCGAACGCATGCCCAAAGGCGCTGTGAGTTTCCAGCCCGACCATGAGACACAGCAACCAGCGCAAGCGCAACGTACCAACGGCAATAGCGCAGACTAGCAACGCAACGATTGAACTTCGGGGTCAGGGCCGTCGCAGGAATGGATAAAAGGCTTTGGTTTCGCGCTTGTTGCAACCTGCGAGAATCATCTCAGCCTGCTCGGAGCGCGCTACAGATATCGCGACTCGTTGTTCGGGCCCAACGAACTCCACCCGAGTCACGGCATCAGTCGCACTCACGTGTAACAGTTTAAGTTGCTGTTGAGCCAACAACCCTTCTGCGGCCTGCACCTGGGGCGCATAGGCCGCGCGTCCACGCAACCAAGCGAAAGCCAGCGCACCGGACTCCACTTGCTGCAGGAATGCGTCGACGTCTTCAGGCTGCACCCGACCGTAGAGCACCCCTTGTGGCAGAGATAGAACATTGGGGGCAAAGCGGTGTCCGCCTACGTGGTTTACCTGCCAGGCACGGCTACCAATCTGTTCCTGTAGTTGCCGATAAACTGGCAGACCGAAGCGCGCGCAGCATAAGTCCCGACGACCATTGGTACAGACAAAGTAGTGCGATTCATTTACTCGCGTCGCTTGCACTTCTCGATTAGCGCGCACGTCTTCGACAATCTCACCGACATCCAACCCTAATAACTGCGCATCGTTTTGCATAACAATCTGAAACAAGCGCTCGGCATAACCGATCAGCAGCGTTCGCTGGGCTCCTGCCTCGCCAAGTTTGCGACCCGGTTGTTTGATCAGTTGGGGCCGGACGCGCAATCCTTGAGCGCTTAGCTTCTGCGCCGAGCGTTCCAGCCATTGCGCCACTTCAGTGGCCACCGCACCCTCTTCGACGGCTCGCGCAGGCCAACTCCCTGGAGCCTCGAGCATGAGCCAAACATCCACCTGTTCCGCGGTGCCCAACATCGACCCCTGGTCTTGCTGCAGAGAGCAGTAACTTCGATCATCCGATGTTGGCGTGCTCATGGATCAATAACCTCACAGGGGCGCGAAGCGCCATGATGATGCAGGCGGGACCTACTGTCATGTAGGCTTAGAAGTTCGCACAGCTATTGGTAGCACTCTATGTCTATTCAGCCCAAGCGGCCACGCCGCTGTCAGCTCTCGGTTCCCGGCAGCTCGGAAAAAATGATGAGCAAAGCCGCAGGGCTATCGATGGATCATATTTTTCTAGATCTGGAAGATGCGGTGGCCCCCAGCGCCAAGCCTGAGGCACGGGGTAAGATCGTGCAGGCTCTGAACTCATTGGATTGGCAGGCGAGAACCCTCTGCGTGCGTATCAACGACGTAGAAACCCAGTGGTGCCACGACGACATCATCGAAGTTGTCACCGGTGCCGGTGCGAAGCTCGACACCATTATGTTGACCAAAGCGAAATGCGCGGGGGACGTGCGCTTTGTGCATCTGCTGCTTGATCAACTTGAACAGAAGCTGGGGTTAACAAAAAGAATCGGTATTGAGTGCCTGATCGAAGAGGTGGAGGGCATTGCCAACGTCCAAGAGATCGCCGCCAGTTCCGATCGCTTGGAGTGCTTAATATTCGGCATGGGCGACTACTCGGCCAGCCAGCAGATGCAGATTACCTCCATTGGCGCCGCTGGCCCGTACCCTGGCGATCTCTGGCACTACCCCCGCTATGCACTCACCGTCGCTTGCCACATGCATGGACTCGATCCCGTGGATGGCCCTTATGCAAATTTCAAAAACTCGGATGGCTACAACCGCGAGGCGGAGCGTGCCTTCACCCTGGGCATGGTTGGCAAGTGGGCAATCCACCCTAGCCAAGTGGAGCTGGCCCATGCCGTATTCACGCCCCAAGCAGATGCCGTTGATGCTGCGCGCAAGCAAAAAGCAGCCTACGACGAAGCACTGGCCCAGGGCTTGGGGGCAATCAACGTCGATGGCGTAATGGTTGACGCCGCAAGCATTCGCATTGTGCAAAATCTGTTGAATCGCGCCGACTTGATCGGCTGATTGGTCTAGTCCGCCGCAAAGACCGCAGTTTCTGGACGCCAAGCCGAAACCACGTTGCCTAGAAGCAAGGAATCGTATTGACCGAACATTATCTAACCGAAGAGCGCCGCATGATTCAGGAAGCGGCGCGTGAGTTTACCCACAAAGAAGTGATACCCGTGGCTAACGCGCTGGATCCGGTTCAAGGCGAGATCCCGTTGGACCTGCGCAACAAGATGGGAGAGCTCGGCTACTTCGGTATACGTATGCCCGAAGAGCACGGTGGTCTCGGCCTTGGGGTCTTCGAGTACTGTCTAATTGCTGAGGAACTGGCTCGGGGTTGGATGAGCGTGGCCAGCATCATCGCCCGGGCGCAGACCCTAATGAATGTCGGCGGCTGGTCTGTGCAACGGCGCGAACAGCGAAGCGCAGAAGCGGCTCGCGGAGAGTACTTGTCGGCGGTTGCTCTGTCTGAGCCCAATGCCGGTTCGGACCTCGCCAATGTCAGCTGCCGCGCGCGCTTAGAGGGTGACCACTGGGTCGTGAGCGGCAGTAAGTATTGGTGCACGTTCGCCGATGGCGCGGACTACATCTCGCTGATGGCACGCCAGGAGCAAGCGGACGGTACACCCTCCAAAGGGTCCAAGGGTTTGATCACCCTCATCATCGAAAAACCACGTGGCGAGCTACCGGCAGGTTGCCAAGGGTCAGCCATACCGAAAATTGGCTACTTTGGCTGGAGGACTTGGGAACTGGCTTTTGATGAGTGCCGAGTACCGGCGGAAAACCAGGTTACTGGCAGCAATAGCGAAGGCTTTAAGCACGCTGTGAACTTTCTCAACGCGGCCCGCGCCCACACAGCCGCCCGCTCCATCGGTCTGGCTCGAGGCGCGCTGGAAGATGCCATGGCCTATGCCCAGGAACGAGTGCAATTCGGGCGACCCATCAGTGAATTCCAGGAGACCCGCTTCAAACTGGCGCGCATGGCCAGCGAAATCGAAGCATCCCGCCAACTGATGTACCACGTGTGCACCTTAATGGACAACGGCGCGACCGCCGATCGGGAGGCGGCCATGGTCAAATGGCACGCCAGCGAAATGGCAGAACGCGTCACTTCGGATGCGCTACAGATTCTCGGTGGCGCCGGCTATACCACGCTACACGCGGTGGAGCGCTATTGGCGCGATGCGCGTTTGACGAAAATCTTCGAAGGCACCAGCGAAATTCAGCTGCGTATTATCTCCGACCGAATGCTGGGCCGGCCACCGCGCTATTGAATTGCCAGCAGCCTACGGCCCTGCGAGACTAAGCTGCCAGTCGTTTGGAGCAGCCCCCCATGTCCGCCAGTGATCGCCCCGAGAAGCAAAGCACCACCCTCGGCGAACTCAAGCAGACTGGCAGCCAACCGCTGCCCATAAAAGCCGAGCTGCGAAAGAACCTGATCGAGCGCTTACGCTCCGGGGAGCCGCTGTTTCCGGGGGTACAGGGCTATGACGACACCGTCATCCCACAAATCACCAATGCCCTGCTTGGCAACCAGGACATCATCCTTTTGGGCGAGCGAGGCCAGGCCAAATCTCGGATTGTCCGAGCGCTTACCGGTTTGCTTGATGAGTGGACCCCAGTACTGGATGGCGTGGAAATTCCCGAAAACCCCTGGTCCCCGATTTCTGCCGAAGGGCGGGCACTGGTCGAAGCCCAAGGTGACGACAGCCCCATACGCTGGCTCCATAGAGACGAGCGTTTCGCCGAAAAGCTCGCCACCCCAGACATCACCATTGCCGATCTCATCGGCGAAGTAGACCCCATAAAGGTCGCCGAAGGACGTTACCTGAGCGACGAGCTGACCCTGCATTATGGGCTAGTGCCGAGAGTCAATCGCGGCATCTTCGCCATCAACGAACTGCCGGATCTGGCGGAGCGCATACAGGTGGGTTTGTTGAACCTGTTAGAAGAGCGCGACATACAAATTCGCGGTCATCGCGTTCGCTTGCCACTCGATGTATTTATTGTCGCTACGGCGAACCCCGAGGACTACACCAATCGCGGTCGCATCATCACGCCTTTGAAAGACCGCTATGGGGCGCAAATTCGTACCCATTACCCACAAACCATCGAGCAGGAAATGGCAATCATGGAGCAGGAGGCGCACATTGGCGAGCTTGGTGAGTGCGCGGTGAGCATCCCTGGATTCATGAAAGAGGTGATCGCCGAGATCACCCACCAGGCGCGCCACTCGCCAGACATCAATCAACGCAGCGGCGTTTCCGTTCGAGCCTCGATCGCGAACTATGAAGTGATGATTGCCAATGCCTTCCGTCGGGCATTACGACTCGGGGAGCAAGAAGTCGTACCACGCATATCTGACCTCGACTTCATTGCGCCAAGCTTTCAGGGCAAAGTCGAATTTGAAGCCATGGAAGACGGTCAGGAAGACAAGATCACTGCGCGTATTATCCAAACCGCCGTGAAGAAGGTATTCGACCGTCACTACGACGTGCAGAACCTTGAGCCGGTTGTGCTGGCCTTTACCGATGGCAAGAATGTCGACACCGGCGAAGCCTTGGCCGTAGACGCCTACCAAGCCATCCTCGATCGCCTACCCGCTTTGTGGGAGATTTTTCCGGATGCAGATGCCACCGCCCCAGCGGTTCGCGCGGCCATCGTTGAGTTTGTGCTAGAGGGCCTGCACCTACACAAGCTCTTGAACAAGCACCACGTCGACGGCCAGGCCACCTATAGCAGCTAGTGTCATGAGCAAGCCGCACCCACCTGCCGACGACGAATTGCCAGACAGCCCCGGACTGCGCTTTTCACTGCACCGCTATAGCCGCTGGGACGGCAGTCAGCGCAACCCCATAGATGCCAACGAAGTCATGGGTGCCATGGCTGATGACCTAATGGAATTCGGCGACCTACGTTGGGCCATGCGCAACCTCATGTCTCGGGGCATGACGATGCCAGAAGGCGGTTATCTAAACGGCCTAAAAGATTTGCTAAAGCAACTCCGAGAGAAAAAGCGTGCGCAACTGGCGCGCTACGACCTGGGAAGCATTTTCGAAAACTTTCGAGAGCGCCTGGAACAGATCGAAGCGAAAGAACGCGCCCGCATTGACCAGTGGCAAAAAGAGAACGTTCCCCCGTCTGCAGCGAACAATGACAGCTCTGATAAGACGGACACAAGCAATGAAGACGCCGATAGCAATAGCTTCACTGATTCTCTGTTCAACAACATCGCCGCAAACAACGAAGCGCTGCTAGACGCATTGCCAAAGTCTTTGCCAGAGCGCATCAAAGCGCTGGAAGCCTACGAATTTCTCGACCCAGACGCTCAACGAGAGTTCTTGGAACTACTCAATGAATTGCGCCAGTCCATGGCTTCGACGTTTTTCAAAGACGTTGAGAACATGGTGCAGAACTTATCTGATGGCGACATCGAGCGCATGAAGGAGATGGTGCAAGCGCTCAACGAAATGCTGGTGAAGAAGATTGCTGGCGAAGATCCTGGGTTCGAAGAATTCATGAACCGCTTCGGCGACATGTTTGGTGACAATCCGCCAAAAGATCTAGACGAGCTATTGGCGCAGATGGCGGCGCAGATGGCCGCAGCGCAAGCGCTCATGAATTCACTGTCTGCCGAACAGCGCGCCGACCTACAGTCTCTGCTGGATGATCGCATGGGCGACCCAGACCTGGCTGCCCAGCTACGCATGTTGGCCAAAGAGTTGGACTTTCTGAGTCCTGGTGAGGGGTTCGAGTTTTCCGGCAACGAAAACATTGATCTCGACGGCGCCATGCAGCTCATGGATGAACTCGGCCGCATGGACGATGCCATGGGGCAGCTGCGCAACGCTGAGCGCTCGGGCAATCTCGACAATATCGATCGAGACACGCTGGCCGAGCTTCTGGGTGACGACGCCGTAGACGATCTAAACGCGTTGGATGAGATCAAGAAAGCGCTGGAAGAAGCCGGTTACATGCGTCAGGACGAGGATGGACGCTGGGAGCTCACAGCACGCGGATCGCGCCTCATCGGCCAGCGCGCGCTGGGAGAAATCTATCGGCGCCTCAAGCGTCAGAATCTGGGTAATCACGCTGTCCCCGAGGAGGGACGCTTCGGCGAGCGCCTGGAACAGACCAAAAGCTACGATTTTGGCGACCCTTTCCACCTGCATATGCCGCGAACTTTGCGCAATGCGATCAATCGTCAGGGACCGGGCACGCCGGTGCAGCTGCAGGCCGACGATTTCGAGATCTATCGCAGCGAACAGATCACTTCAACCGCCACAGCCATGCTGGTGGACCTGAGCTGGTCTATGGCGCTGCGCGGTTCCTTTCAGGCGGCCAAGAAGGTTGCGTTGGCTTTGCACAATCTGATTACCTCGCAGTACCCAAAAGACAGCTTTTACATCATTGGTTTTGCCGCCTATGCCCGGGAGCTCAAGCCTTCCGAGTTGCCTTTCTTGCAGTGGGATGAGTATGTGCTGGGCACCAACATGCAACATGCGCTGCTGCTGGCCGAAAAATTGTTGTCTAAGCACCAGGCGGGCAGCAAGCAGATCATCATGATTTCCGACGGCGAACCGACCGCACACCTGGAGCAAGGCCAAGCGCAATTCGCCTACCCACCTACGGCGGCAACCATTCGAGCTACCTTTCGCGCGGTCAAGCAATGCACCACCAAGGGCATTGCCATCAACACTTTTATGCTGGAAGAGAGCCGCTATCTGCGCGCCTTCATGGACGAGATCGCCAAGATCAATGGCGGCAGGGTGTTCTACACCTCGCCAGAAAAACTTGGTGAATACATCCTCGTCGATTATGTAGAGCACAAACGCAAACGCCTGCAGGGCCGCAATTGAAGATGTCGGGCAGTGAACCAACGACACAATCACAACATTTCCTGCGGCGCTCCGCCCACTTCGTACCTGGCGCCAATGAAAAGATGCTGCAAAAGTCGCTGCAATCCGCAGCTGACACACTCATCCTCGACTTAGAAGACGCGGTAACGCCAGAACGCAAGAACGATGCACGGTCAGTGGTCGCGGGCTGGCTGGCAGACGTGGACTTCGGTCTGCAGGAACGCACGGTGCGCATGAACCCGTTAGCCAGTCCGTGGGGCCAAGCCGACCTGGCAGCGACCATGGTCACACCCCCAGATGCCTACGTGGTACCGAAGGTATCGACCTTGGACGATCTGATCGAAATCGATGAGTATTTGCTGTCACTAGAGCGCCAGCATGGGCACCCGGAAGGGCTTGTGGGACTGATCCTGGTGGCTACGGAAACGCCCCTTGGGGCATTGAATTTACCTACGTTCAGCCAGTGCAGGCGAGTCGTTGCACTGTCTTGGGGGGCCGAAGACCTCTCCGCAGCACTGGGGGCCCCCCGCAACCGCCGACCCGACGGCAGTTACCTGGACACCTACCGGTTCTGTCGCGTACAAACCCTGCTTAGCGCCAGCGCCGGAGGTCTGCAGCCCATAGACACCGTATTTGTCGACATTAAGGATCACCAAGGGTTGCGCGAAGAATGCCAGGAAGCCGCTTGGATGGGTTACACAGGGAAGATCACCATCCATCCCGAGCAGATCGACATCGTCAACGCTGCCTTTACCCCAAGCACCGAGGAAGTGCAGACAGCCCGTGAATTGTTGGATATGTTCGCCGCAGAGCAAGCCGCCGGTCGCATGGCGTTTCAGTTCCGCGGTCAAATGGTGGACGTACCGCACTTGAGTCGTGCCCGTCGAGTCGTGCAACGAGCTGAGCTCATCGCCGCACAGGTCAGCGGATGAGTGCTTCGGCGGCACTACGCCAGCTGTCCTTAGCAACCACTAAGATGCAGGCCAGCGTTGACCCCGAACACGGCATCGGCTGGATGGTTTTCAATCAGCCGGAACGCCGCAACGCGCTAGCGCTGGAGATGTGGCAGGCCATGGGCGACATCCTCGAGCAGTTTGAGCACGATGATCAGGTGCGTGTGGTCATCATGCGCGGCGCAGGCGGCGCAGCCTTCGTCTCCGGTGCCGACATTTCAGAATTTGACACAAAGCGCAGTAGTGCTGAACAAAAACGCACTTATGGCGCGATTGCCGGCCGCGCGACTCGCTGGCTTAGCCAACTGAGCAAACCGCTGATCGCACTGATCGAGGGCTACTGCATCGGCGGTGGTCTAGCCACCGCCTTAGCGGCGGACATTCGCATTGCCAGCCGAGACGCAACTTTCGGCATTCCCGCCGCGCGGCTGGGCTTGGGTTACGAGTACAGCGGGCTGGCAAAGTTGGCTCGTGTAGTAGGACCAGCGCGAGCTCGCGACATCATGCTCTCGGCGCGCTATTTCGACGCCGAAGAAGCCCTCGGTATGGGTCTGATCCATTTCAGCCAAAACCGTGACGACATCGAGGCGTTCACGCTGGACTATGCAGCAACCGTAGGCCGCAATGCCCCACTCACCTTGAAGGCTGCCAAGGCTGCGGTGAATGCCTTCGAGCGCGGTGGACGCGACGACGAGGTCGCAGCAGTTGAGCGCTTAGTGGACGAGTGCTTTGATAGCGCAGACTACGCCGAAGGGCGGGCTGCTTTTCAGGCTAAGCGTGCACCGAAGTTTACTGGGCGCTAAATGCCTTCTAAGGTCAATCGCCGCTGGCTAGCACAGCATCAATAGTGAGGTTTGTAGACGATTCCCGCACCACATAGTCGGTGAAAGCGCCGATGCCTAGGTGACTCTCCTGGTCGGCAACCGTACGCGATTCGAACATGAATTCCCGGATCTTCTGGCAGGCTGCAGTAGCAGGGGTGTCCCGCAGGGCGTTTTTAAGCAGATCAGATTCGATGGTCGCCTCGAATTCGGTGCGATAGGGGCCAACATCGATGTCTTCCCGGGTATGGAAGAACCAGTAGCCGTTAACTCGAAATATCCGCTCGGTGCGGAACCACAGTTTCGGGTTTTCGTTTTGCCGCTGATGCATGGTGCCTTCTGACTCCCTGAAGTTCGAGGTAAGCAGTCTGATCCAGCGCCAGGCCCCGGTCTACGGGCCTGGTGTATAGAAGTCGCCGGACTTGTGCTGCCCTGTAGGCCCATGTATTGCATGTAATTGGATCGTTGCGAATACCCCCATTCGGTGCCCATTACCGGAACAAGTAGGTATCATCTGCCCCTTCGCGAACCAGGGAAGAGAGCCTCCATGCACAACCAATTCAATGACTTGAGTCGTCAGGCTCAGGGAATGCTCTATGTGTCGAAGCGGCACATTGGACACTGGGCCTTGTTGATTACCGCTAGCCTGTTCACCTTGGGTGGCTGCACTACACCAAGCGGCGGCCCGCCACCTGAAGGATCTGATCTGGAACCTGGCTTTGCCGACGAATACCGAATTGGTGTAGGTGACAATCTACGCATCAATGTCTGGCGTAACGATGATCTGAGCGCCGATGTGCCGGTACGCCCGGACGG
Organism: Pseudomonadales bacterium; assembly: GCA_051027215.1. Classification (GTDB taxonomy): domain Bacteria; phylum Pseudomonadota; class Gammaproteobacteria; order Pseudomonadales; family Azotimanducaceae; genus CALHVX01. The sequence continues at coordinate 11,910 of JBPCXR010000046.1, forward strand.
CAAGATCTCCGTGCCCCTGGCCGGCGACGTGCTAGTCGGTGGCAAAACCCCGGAAGAGGTTGCCTCCGAGCTCACCAAGAGTCTGGCGACCTATATCCGCGATCCCTATGTGACCGTCATCGTCACCGACATGGGTAGCGACCAATTCCGCTCCCGGGTTCGGGTCACCGGCGCGGTGAATAATCCGCTTTCCATCCCCTACCGGCAGGGCATGACAGTGCTTGATGTGGTGCTAGAAGCTGGGGGCGTAAACGAGTTTTCCAGTCCCAATCGGTCAGTCCTTTACCGCCGCAACGGTGACAGGATCAGCATCAACTTGGATCGCATCCTCAAGCGAGGCGACATGGCGACGAACTTCCCGCTGCGCCCAGGCGACGTGATCACAGTACCGGAGCGCGCCTTCTAGAGCGCCATCCCGCAGTAACCAATGAGCCAGACTCCGGAGCGATCAGCTATGTTTCGAGCCACTCTGACGCTCGCCCTCGGGACGAGCCTTGTGCTGACACCTTTCGCCATTCAGGCATTGGAACTAACCGCCGCCGCTGAACTGGGGGCTGAGTACCGCACCAATTCTCGACGTTCCTCGTTCGACGATGAGTCTGACATCATCCTCACGCCCGGTATCAATGGACGCGCCACCCACGAGGGTCCGAACCTGCGTCTGGATGCTCAATACGACATCAAGCACCGCTACTTTAAGGAAGACTTCGAAGACGACGAGACCATTTTGACGGGCTACGGCAACTTGCAGTGGAGTGCGCTGCCGGAGCGACTGGATGTACGGGTAACGCAGACCAACAACGAAAATACTCGCCAGTCCTTTGATCGCGGCACTCAATCTGACCGCCAGATTATCACCAGCACAGAGGCGTCGCCCACCCTGAAATTTCGCGTGCGCCGCGCCGATGAGCTGCAGCTGCAATACACCTACACCTACACCGACAGCGAAGACGATGACATCGACAATGAGCGCCAGGTGGTGACCGGCCGCTACATCTACGCATACTCACCCAGCACCACAATCTCTCTGGCGGCCTCCTTTGGCGATACCGCCTATGATCTGGATGGCGTGCCTGACGTGGACAGCACGAGCTATACCCTGACCTTCGACAGCGCTGGCCAAAGCAGCCAGTTGTCGCTGATGGGGGGTTACTCGCTGTACGAGCGCCGCGGCGAACCAGATGCAGATGGTCCCGTCTGGAATCTAGAGTGGTCGACCCAAACCAGCGCTCAAACCACTTTCAGCTTCGGTACGGAAAGGGAGATTACCGACAGATCCGAAGAGCTGCTGGACATCGATACCCAGCGATATAACGACATCAACTACGAAAACACCGATCTGACCGATGTGTTCGAATCGACTAGCGCGTTCATTTCTGTCACCCAACCGTTTGGCGCGACATCCGTCGATGCCCGGCTGAGCTGGGACGAAGCCGACTATGAGCGGGTGCCCAGGGATGAAACCCAGATCGAGCTGTCTGCTTCAGCGACCCGACAGCTGCGTCGCCAACTGGAGGCGAACGTGCAATTTTCCTTTGCCAACGTCGAATACGAAGGTTTCGACGCCGACTACGACCAGTACACCCTAGAGACCAGCGTACTGTGGGACGTTAACCGCCGTTTTGAAGCCGAGGGCGGCGTTTTCTACGTTAAGCGGGAAGGCTCAGTGATCTCCGGCGATTACGACGACTTAGGCTTTTTCGTCACCGCGCGCTACTTCTTCTCCGGCGACAACACCGCCGCTGATCGTCGCGCACGCCCATCGCGCGCATCGCGCTACTAGTTCTGCAGCTCAGCCAATAGCGCCTGAGCTGCCGCTTTCTCCGGGAACTGTGAGTGCGCCAGCGCCTTGTCCAATAGCTCCCGGGCCTTTGTCACAGCGCCAGCTTGCTGCTGAGCTGCGGCTAGGTGATACAACGAGGTCGGATTGTCGGGCTTGTCGGCGACACTCTGGCTGAGCACTTCAACGGCCTTGCTGACTTCACCATTCTTCAGCAGTATCCAACCATAGGTGTCGGCAACATCGGCGTTCTTCGGCGCTGCTTGGTATGCCTGCAGACCTACGGATCGGGCCCGCTCATCGCCCTGTTCCATATAAAGCCAGGCCAAGTTGTTCAGAACCACCGCATTCTTGCTGGGCAACAGGCGCTCGTATTCCTCAACAGCCTGGTTAGCCCGATCATCGGCTAGCAAGGCACCAGCCAAAACGATACGCGCCGCTCGATCTGTGGGATTGTTCTGCAACCAACCCTGCAGCAGTTCAATCCCTTGAGCTGAGTCATTTTGCGCTAACAGTTGCCCCGCTAAGCGCACGGTGCCTTCCCGCTGCCCCGCTTCGTGGAGCTGCCGATAAAGCTTGCTGGCCGCGGGGCGATCGCCCTGCGCTGCAGCCAGGTCCGCGCGTAACAGCGTGATGCCATTGCCCAGCTCGGGCTTGCTCAGTGCTTGCAAGGCATCGATTCGCTTTTGGACTGCGCTGTAATCTCGTTGCCCAAGGCTGATGCGCCCCAGAGCTAACAAGGCATCGGCGTTCTGCCCACCGCTGAGCGCCACCACCTGATCGAAGTTTCTGGCCGCGGTCTCAACGTTGCCTGCCTGAAGCTGCAGCTTACCCAGCACAAAAGCCAAGCGCATATTGTCCGGCTGCGCGGTCAACACCGCCTGAAGATCGCGAAGGTCGCTTGCAGCGACTTCCAAATCCTGGGCGCGCAAACTTAACTCAGCTCGCACCAAACGCAAATCGACATTGTCACCGTCAGCGCGTAAGCCATCGTTAACCGCCTCCAGCGCAGTGCTCTGGTCGCCACTGCGCAAGTACAGCCGAGCCAGCGCTAGCCGCGCTCGTGGGTTGTCCGGACTGGCAACCGTCGCGCGCTTGACATAGGCAACGGCTTCATCGTTTCGTTGCTGCCGCGCCAACAACTCAGCCATGCCTAACAGGGCAACATCGTCTTCCGGGCTTTCTTTGAGCCGCTCTGCATACAGCTGCTCGGCTGCAGCTACTTCGCCGCGTTGCTCCAACAGGCGGACTAGATTGTTGCGCGCCGGCGCGAACGTAGAATCCAGTTGCAAAGCCTTGCGAAAGTGATCTACCGCTGCATCCGCCTCACGCTCAGCGATCGCAATGGCGCCCATGAGGTTCGGGCCTATGGGGCTTTCCGGGTTTTTGCTCACGATCTGGGCCACTGATTGCTTCGCTTCAGCGAGCTTGCCCTCGCGCAGCTGCAGCATGGCGAGCAGATAATCGCTCTGAAATTGCGCGCCATCGGTTTCTATGGCGGCGTCGAGCTCCGCTCGAGCACGTTCTGCCTCGCCTGCAGACAACAAACTGAGTGCCAGCTGGTTACGGAAGGCGGCGCCATCGGGTGCTAACTCCACGGCTCGCTCGAGATATGGCGTCGCCTCGGCATTGCGCCCAGACTGCAGCAGCACGGTACCGAGCATGGCCAGGATCTGGGGATCGCGTGTGTTCTGTGCCACCGGTAACAAGGTCTCTAAAACCGCTGCCTGATTACCCCGTTGCTGTTGCACCGTCGCCAGCAGTTTTCGCACCGATTCACTGCGTTGGTTTTGACTCAAATAGCGGGAAAGGCTTTCTTCCGCTTGGGCGAGCTGCCCTTGCTGAAACTTCACCAGACCCATCAAATACAATGTGGGACCGTGCTGAGGAACCCGGATCTGCACCTCCCGCAACGCCGCTTCCGCGCTCGTCAGGTCTCCCGATTGATAGCGAATCAAGCCTTCCAGGTAACGAGCCAAAGGGTAATTCGGCGCCAGTTCAAGCACGCCTTCTATGCCAACCTGAGCAGCATCAAGGTCTTGCATCGCTAACGCGGTTCGCACCTGGCCGATCTCACCCAAAAGGCGGCCAGTGGGGTGCTTGGCTGCGGTACTAAACGCCTCCTGGGCGGTTTGATGATTGCCTCGACTCAACTCCAGCTCAGCCAAGCGCAACCAAATTTGGGCATCATCGGGGTCGGCTTGGGTTGCCTGTGTGAATAGCGAGGCAGCTTCGTCTATGTCTCCTTCCTGCCAGGCAATAGCTGCAAGCCCCGCCATTCCAGTTGGCCGATCCCGCGCGCGCTCGAATAGTGGTGCAGCCTGGGCTACATCTCCCGCCGAGAGATAAGCTTGGGCCAGCAGAATGTCTTGTTCGACGCTACGTTCGCTAAGCTCGCTAAGTTCTCCAACGACTTCCTGAACCCGGCCCATGGCCAGTTTTGCCTGGGCTAGCGTCAACTGTACATCGGTCGCGTCGGCACCTAGATCTAGCGCGCGTTCTAACTCTTTTACCGCCGCTTGATAGTCACCGCTACGCAAATAAGTTTCGCCTAGGGCAACTCGACCGGCGACAAAATTCGCGTCCTTCTTCAGCGCGTTCTTCAGCTCGATGACTGCGGCATTGAGCTTGCCCTGGCTTTGCAGCGCTTCGGCCTCCTGCAGATGGCCTTCTGGGGTTTGCCGGCTGCAAGCGGCAATCAATACCACCACGCAGACCGTGAACAAAATGTGCCTGGCAGCGCGATAAGAGTGCCCGCTGAGCCGAGCTGACGGGAATTGAACAAGACCACCCATAGGGAATTCCAACGAACTAAAGCCAATTCCCGATGGTACCTGAGAAGCTCCGCGGCAGCAGCTGACGCGGAGCTTCGAGCGCAGTCTAGAAGCGCTTAAGCAGCCTACAGACTCTCTTTTCTGATCTCATTAGAAAGATCGCTCTCCACACCATCGCCATCAATTGCCGTCATCGCCAGGTAATAGGTGGCGCGCGGCAGGCTCAAGACAACGCTTTCGGCATTGGCATCATCAACGAGGTATTCACCCGTGTACTGGCCGGGCGTCTGCCCGTAATACACTTTGAACGCCGTCAGCGACTCAATCGCCGTGCCATCTTCGTTCTCGGTGGGTGGCGTCCAACGCACGGTTAATGCCACTTCCCCGAGCACCTGTACGCCGACAATGGCCTTCGAGCTCGATTCGCTATTGCTACAGGTCAGCTCAAAGGTCGTTGACGCGTTCAGCGGGCCAACCGCTGCCGATCCATCAAGGGAACGAGCACCAGTCCAGCCACCGCCTGCCTGGCAGCTCGTAGCCTGATCGCTGCTCCAGGTCAGCTGCACGCTTTCGCCCGGCTGAACCGTTGTCTGGGATGCTCTGAGCGTTACGTCTAGAGCTGGACTGGGGGCTGGGTTGGGCTCCTGCGGATTTTCCGGGCTGGGGCTCGGCACCGGTGTTGGTCCAGGCTCCGGATTCGGTTCACCAGGAATCTCATCACCTGAGCCATCAATAACCACGACATTGACGGTAGCGGTGTTGCTGCCACCGGCACTGTAACAAGTCAGCAGAAAGTCTGCGCTCGCAGATAGTGACGCAACAGTTTCGGTATCGTTGAGTTGTTTCTCGCCGGACCAAGCGCCGCTTGCAACGCAACGATCAGCGCCAGAGGTCGCCCAGGATAAGCTCAACGGCTCGTCACGGATAATCCGAGATTGGGACGGAAAGAAGGAAACGTAGGGTGCCGGCTGCTCCGCTTGCGCCACCATGTTTTGTGCCAACTCAGCGTGCTGAACCTCGTCAGCCAACGCTACGCTGTCGGTAACCGAGCGCAGCGCCTGCATGCTGCGATCTGACAGCCCATCGTCAACGCCGGCCTGCAATTGCTCCGGAGTCAAGCGACTGAGAGTCGCAATCAACTCTAGCAGTTCCGGGTCATCGTGCTGACTTTGCAACAACAGCAAGTCTTCCAGCAGCAGGCTCTGCAACTCACTGCTTGGCGCTACTGATCGCACCGTTTGGCCGGCGGCTTCCGGCAGAATCTGCGCAATGGCAGCATCCATTAGTGAAGTGGCGTCTTGATTATCTACTTCCAATCGACCTGCCATGGTCTCCAGCATTACCGCAGCAGACGCGGTTCGAAATACCGCGCTGACTCGACTATCGGCCTCCTTGCCGTTGCCATCCAAACGTTTATCTACTGCTAAATCACAAGCAATCTTCTCGAACACTGCGGCCGCATCCAGATCAAAACCCGCGTTCGTCAATGCTGTGGTCGTTCGTCGAATGGCTTCGGCCAGCGCTTCGCTAGAAAGAACCACATCGGCAACGTTATCCGTGGTGATGCCGTCGAACATTGGATTAGCCAAGCGGTCTTTGTCGAGCCCCATGCCTACTCGGTCGCGAATCTGCACCCAAGTCTTGTCGAGGCGCTTTTTGTTAAAACGACCGCCCGTGCACTCCACTGCTCGTACCGTTATGGTCGATAGCGGTGACAGGTTGAGCGTATTTCTTTGTGCACCGGCATCTTCGCCGAGCACACCGACCAGATCGAAGTCTAGCGGCCGTCCGGTAACCAGATCGGTACCACCGCTGGCTACGATTCGAACGGGTAGTGGGGTTCGCTGGGGAACGACGAATTCATAGTTGGCCTGATCATCGCTGGTTGCCTGACCGATTAGATTGCCTTTGGCATCGATGAAGCTGAGGTCCGCGTTGATCACCGGCCCGTCACCAACGCTTCCAGCGACGGCAACGTCTGCGGCAGCTAAAACTTGACGAGGGCTACCGCCGCCATCGCTGCAGCCTGCGAGGATCATTGTCAGAAAGGCAACCGACCAGGTAAGCCGGAGGCCCCGCGTCCAGTGAGTACTACTCATTACTCTCTCCGTATCGGGGGCTTTCTCTAGAAAACAGGTAGTGGCAGACGCCCGTCTGCATACCACTTAGAAAACCTTGAAGCCGAGTCTAAGTATCTGGGCGTGGGCGGCAGTGAACGGCAGCACAGGATCTGCAGACGTTTGTAAGTTCGTGCGCGAGCGCACAGGAAAAGTTTGATCTCCGGCCTAAAGCTGGCGCGATATGCAACAGATTTGTCAAGTCCAAGAAGGTGGTAAAGTGTGCAGCCTGTTCAGCCCACACGCGAAAACCATGTCCTCGACCAGCGTTAGCGCCGCCGTGCTCATCATCGGCAACGAAATTCTTTCTGGACGAACCCAGGACAGCAATCTCAATCACATCGCCACTACCGTGGGCGCCTGGGGTATCCAGGTACGCGAAGCCCGAGTGGTAGCTGACGTTGAACGAGAAATCGTCGAGGCGGTAAACGCGCTAGGTGAACGCTATGACTACGTATTCACTACTGGCGGCATCGGCCCGACCCACGACGATATTACCGCCGTCTGCGTCGCCAAAGCCTTTGACTTGCCGGTGATCGAACACCCGCAGATTTCCGAGCGAATTCAATCACGGCCTGCCGCACCTGACATCATGCGCAGCCGCTTGCTCATGGCTCGAGTACCCGAGGGTGCGAGCCTCATCGACAATCCGACCGGTGGACCCCAAGGGTTTTGCATCGGCAACGTTTACGTCATGGCCGGCATCCCCAGAGTTATGCAGGCCATGCTCAGTACCTTGGATGGCAAACTGCAACGCGGGGTAGTGATGCTTAGTCGCTCTGTGTCGGCCTACCTTGGCGAAAGCCAGGTGTCCGAAGCCCTGGCTGCCATTCAAGAGACACACCAAAGCGTGGATATAGGTAGCTACCCGTTCGCCCGTGATGATCGCTACGGCACGTCTTTGGTCGTTCGAGGCAGTGATCCAGCGCTGCTGGATCAAATTCTGACTGAGCTGGAAAACATGATCCGTAGCGCAGGAGAAACACCGTTTGATCAGGTCCGCTAACTCGTCACGATACTCGTGTATTCGCTGGTGCTTACTGCTGTTTGGCTGCGTCGGCAACAGTGCTTGGGCACAGAAACTACCCAGCGGGTACCCGAGTGCGCCAGGCAGCAAGGCCGTAGCCATGGTGCCTGGTCAAACACACACCCAAGCCATGGTCAGCGGCGAGAGCAACGATGTCGCCGCGGCTGCCAACGCTCAAGCTGCCTGTGAAAAGACTCGCGAAGACGGCGCTGCTGCTTGCGAGATAATCTGGTTGAACGATGAGCCCATCGCCACTGGCGCAGAGCTCAAAGCGGCCTTACCGAAAAATCCACACCCGCTGTACCTATGGCGCTATCAAGGGGCTAGCGCCACAGTTTATCTGGCGGGATCCATCCATATCCTCAAGCCTTCGCTGTACCCATTGCCGGCGCCGTTTGAAGCCGCATTCGATGCCGCCGAGCGCTTGGTTGTGGAGGTCAATGTCGGAGCCTACGATCCCGTCGAGGTGCAAAAGGCAACGCTATCGCGAGCTCTGCTGCCTGGTGATAAAACCTTGAAGGGGCAGTTGTCCGAGGAGACCTTTGGCGCTACCAAAGAAGCATTGGCAAAGCACGGGATAGACATAGAGCTACTGAACCGCGGGAAGCCGGCCATGGTCATGCAGCAACTAATCCTGGCCCGGTTGATGGCGCTTGGCTATCCACCAACGACGGGCGTTGAACAGCATTTCCTGGCTCGCAGCGGCAGCCGCGAAGTACAAGAACTGGAGTCTTTAGAGGCGCAACTGGACCTGCTGTTCAATCAACCCCTGGAGCTACAGCGGCAGTTGCTGATTGACACGCTGGCCCAAGCAGATGATGTAGACGAACTCATGAGCAATATGGTCAGTGCCTGGCTCAGCGGTGATGACAGCCAGCTGCTGGCGCTATTCGAACAGCAAACGGGTGAATCGGCCCAAGCCAAAGCGTTCAACGAGCAGCTGCTAGACGAGCGCAACAAGCAGATGGTGCAGAAAATCAAGGGCTATCTAGCCGGTGATGGTATCTCCATGATCATCATCGGCGCCGCTCATTACGTAGGGCAAGCGGGCATCATCGCCTTGCTCGAGAAAGAGGGCATACGTGGGCAGCGCATACGTTCTGACGCTGCGCTGTAAGATTAGCCGGCATCACACGAACAACAGGAGCAGGGAATATGAAATTCAGCAGCAAGCGCGCAATCGTTCTGGGTGGCAGCTCTGGCATCGGCCTGGCCACCGCCCAAGCGCTGTTGGACGAAGGAGCCGAAGTAATCATCGGCGGGCGGGATGCAGCACGATTGCGTGACGCTGCTGCACAGCTGGGAGAGCGCTGCATCACCGAAAGTATAGATGTACTCGACGTTGCCGCGCTTGGTGAACTGTTCGAGCGTCACAGCAGCGCCAACATTCTCGTTAATGCCGCCACCGGTGGCGAGCGGGCCGTTGGCCCATTTAAGGATATGTCCCTCGCGGGTTTTCAAGGATCGTTTCGCAAGCTCTGGGGCTACACCAATTCTGTGCACGCGGCGCTTCCACACCTGGCTGAAGATGCCGCCATTGTGCTCGTCGGTGGTGCTCCAGCGCGCAAGTGCCCCCCGGGATATTCCGCCATTTCCACGGTGGGCAACGCCGTAGAGGGCTTCTGTCGGGCGATTGCTGTCGAAATTGCGCCCCGGCGCATCAACGTTGTTGCGCCGGGTGTCATCGACACCCCGATGTTTCCCGTTCAAGGCGAAGACCGGCAAAAGTTTTTGGCCGGAGCAACGTCCAACTATTTGATCAATCGTCCAGGGCGGGCGGAGGAAGTCGCTGACGCAGTACTCTTTACCTTGGGCAACGGTTTCGTTACCGGTACCACAATCGATGTCGAGGGTGGCTCGCTCCTCCCCTAACGGGGCCGTTCGCCAGAACCGGCCTCAGCCGAGTCGCGTTGTGCTAGGGCACTCAAATCGTCCTGCGCGCCTGATCTTGGGCGTGACTCGTGGGTTAGCTTGTTAATCGACGGTGAGAGCAACAACACCAGCGCTCCGATAACCGCGGCTATCTGGGCCACCAGTAGGAACGTCTCGGAATAAATGCCGAGTGAATCACTGGCTAGCGCCGCAGCGCCCTCCTCCACGCTGGCCATCTGTGCAATCAGCCCAGCAACATAGTGCGAAACCGAAGAGCTCAGAAACCACACACCCATCATCAGGCCTACCACTCGAGGAACAGACAATCTCGTCACCATAGCCAGCCCGACGGGTGACAAGCACAGCTCGCCCGTGGTGTGCAAAAAGTAGGCTAGAACCAGCCACAACAAAGCCACTTGGCCATCGCTGCCGGCGAGGGAGGCACCGTAAACTAGGGCGAAGAAACCGAGACCAACCTGCAGCACCGCAAGCCCAAACTTCATCGGCGTTGAGACGGTCAGCCCACGCCGAGCGAGTGCGGGCCAGAGCAGCGCAAACAGCGGCGCCAACAAAATGATGAACAACGGGTTCAGCGATTGCAGCTGAGACGCCTTGATCTGCAGTCCGAATAGCTGGCGATCGACGTTGCGATCCGCGAACAGGTTGAGAGAACTGCCGGCCTGTTCAAACAAAGACCAGAACACCACAGAGATTGCGATCAGAATGAGCACCGCCAACATTCGATCCCGCTCCACTTTGTTCTCGCGCATGAGCGAAAACCACATCACTCCCAGGACCACCGCCCCTGAGGTAGCGCTCAGCAGGGTTCCGACCACTTGCTGATGCTGAACCAGCTGCCAGACTCCGACTACTGCCAGCAGCGAACCCAGGTAAATCGCTACGTCAGAGCGTAGCAGCGTCGTCCGTGCCTGGCCGCTGACGACTTCATCCGGCGCGCGGCCAGCACTACCCAACAAGTGGCTGCCACGGACGAAAGTAATGAGTCCAATGAACATGCCGACGCCTGCGGCACCGAACCCGTAAGCCCAGCCATAAGTTTCGCCTAAGTAACCACAAACTAGCGAAGCGGTCATCGCGCCGAGGTTGATCCCCATGTAGAACAAGGTAAAGCCGCTGTCTCGACGCTCGTCTTCCGGCCCATAGAGCTGCCCAACAATGCTCGAGATGCTGGGTTTCAACAAACCCACACCAACAATGATGAACGCCAGCGATCCGTAGAGCACAGAAAGCGCCAGCTCATCTCGCTGGACTTGGCCCTGGGCATCCAGGGTCGCGGCAAAACCTTCGAAAGCCATGCCCGCATGACCAACACACAATAGCGCTGCACCGAACACCACAGCGCGCCGAAACCCGAGGTAACGATCAGCGATCAACCCGCCTAACACAGGCGCCAGATATACCAAGGCGCCATAGGTCGCATACAGACCAGCGGCATGGGCATCACTAAATAGGAAGTGCTTGGTTAGGTAGAAGACCAGCAACGCCCGCATGCCGTAAAAACTGAAGCGCTCCCACATCTCAGCGAAAAACAGCACGTAAAGACCGCGGGGGTGGCCGAACCAAGCTGGTCCTTGGTCGCTGGCTGGTTCTCTGGTAGCCAAACCTGTGCTCATCGCTCAGGTCTCGTGCATGGGATCGGAAGTGACTGCAACCCTGGTCGAAATAATCTGGTGTTGCTGCAGCTGGCGCCGCTCTCCCTCTAGCAAGACGACCAACTCACTCTTGATGGTCTGGCTACTGGAACCGACACTCAAGCGAATTTCTCCAGGATCAACGACGAAGTCCATATTCTGGTTGTAGTAAGCAGCCTGAGAGCTATCCAGGTGGAACTGCAAGCGTCGGCGCTCACCCGGTGCCAGCAACACCTTGGCGAACCCAACCAAGGCTTTTTCCGGACGCGCCACGTCCGCTACTAAATCGCTCAAGTACAGCTGCACCACCTCCGCTGCTGCCCGCTCACCAACGTTGCGCAGCGTTAAGGACACGACGATGACACCGAAGGTATCCACGGCACTGGGGCCAGCGAGTTCGCCGTACTCGAACTCGCTGTAGCTTAAGCCAAAACCAAAAGGGTACAGCGGCTCGTTCGAGAGATCACTGTAGCTGCCCAGTGCCATGCTCTTGCCACCACCGCTACGATGGCCGTAGTAGCTCGGCACCTGTCCAACACCCCGAACTAAGGTGATCGGCAATCGGCCGCTGGGGCTAACATCCCCAAACAATACCTTTGCCAGCGCTGTGCCTGAAGTTTCACCGGGAAGCCAGCATTGCAAAAGACCATTAACGCGTTGAGCGAAGTGACTGAGGTCGAAGGCCCGACCACCAAACACCACAACCACGGTTTTGGTACCGGTGGCCAACACCCGATCGATGAGTGCCTCCTGGTGACCGGTTAGGCGTAGATCAGCAGCGTCGCGAAACTCTCCGCTGGTAGCATCTGCCAACAAACCACTGCGTCCACCGACACAGATCACCGCTACGTCGCTGTTTCGGGCAAGAGCAACAGCCTCTTTTATTTGCGCTACCTCGTTGCTTTGTTCTGCCTGAATTCCGCAGCCGCGCTGATAGTCAATGCTAACGCGCTCCTCAATCCCTTGGCGCGGCGTGATCACCTCAACGTAGTACGGGGCAGCCTGAAACGGATCGCCGTCAGCATCGCTTACGCCACTGGTGGGCGCTAGATCTGCGGCCTCATCCTTAGCCGTGCGAGCGTAGGATATTTCTGCGTGAACCGGATAGTTGTAATCGCCTAGCAACAGCCGCACATCGTCTGCGCTGGGGCCCAACAAGGCGATGCGGGTGTCTACGGACAATGGCAAAGTGCCATCGTTTTCCAGGAGGACCATTGAAGCTTCGGCGATTTCACAAGCCAGAGCACGTTGTGCTGGCGTTTCAAAGACCGCACCCACTGAACCTTCATCAACGTAGGGGGCTTCAAACAGGCCGAGCTCAAACTTGAGGGCTAGCGTTCGCGCAACCGCCTCGTCAATTAGGCTCTCGAGCTCAGCTTGCGTTTCTGGCTCAGCCAACAGCGTTTCTAGCGGCGCGCCGAAGCAGTCCTGAGCAGGCAACTCGACATCTAAGCCGGCGCGCAAGGCCTGGGCTCCCGCGGCGCCTTTGTCAGCGGCAGTGCGGTGGTGCCGCATTAACAGCGCGATCGAGTAGTAGTCGGCGACAACAACCCCGGCGAACTTAAGCTCCTCCCGCAACAGTTGCCGCAAGATGCCCGCAGATCCCGCACAGGGCACACCGTCGACGCTGGTGTAGGCGTTCATGACTGCCGCTAGACGAGCTTCACGGATCGCAGCGGCAAAAGGCTCGGCGTACACCTCACGCAGCTGGCGCCCCCCCAACTGCACTGGCGCATGATTCATTCCACCTTCCGACAATCCATAGCCAAGAAAGTGTTTCGCCGTTGCCGCAACCCCCTCGCAAAGCTTCTCTCCTTGCAGGCCACGTACAAATGCGACGCCCATTCGCCCACACAAGTAAGGGTCTTCGCCAAAAGTTTCTTCGACCCTTCCCCAACGCGGATCGCGCGCCACATCGAGGACCGGCGCCAACGCCTGGCGAGCGCCCACCGCACGCATTTGCTCGCGCACGACCTCCGCCATCTGGCGGATGAGCGGAGGATCAAAAGTCGCAGCTTGACCAATGGCCTGAGGGAACTGAGTTGCGCCACGAGCACAGTAGCCAGCGATGGCCTCTTCATGAACGATGGCCGGAATACCGTGTTCGCTGTGCTCGACCAGCACCCGTTGGATGGCGTTGGCAAACGCCGCGCTAGATTCTGGCAACAGCCCGCTGCTCGCCCCGATCCGAGTCACATGGCCAATGCCGTCGGCCAATTGGCGTTTTGCCTGTGCCTCATCGAACGCACCTTGAGTATGCAGCTTGGAAGACCAACAGCCGCTGAGTTGCCGCAGCTTCTGCGCCAACGACAAGCGCGGTAGCAGATCGGCAACCCGGGCATCGGTGTCCTCCTGAGGATCTTTGTAGCGCGGCGAAACGGGTTTCTGCCGACGCGCCATCAAGGCTTCCAGTTGTCCCGCAAGGTCACCGTTCGATGAAACACATTCGGGTGCACGGCGTCCTTAGCGTAGTAACCCAAACGTTCGAACTGAAAGCGCGGCGCAGCAGAGCTGATCATCGCCGGCTCAGCTACCGCCCGCAGCTGGCGCAGGGAGTTGGCGTTGAGTACCTCGGTGAAATTGTCCGCAGTGGGCGCAGGATCGGTAAACAGGTGCTCATACTCTCGAACGTCGATCTCCACACCCGCCGTTGCGCTGACCCAGTGAATCACTCCTTTGGGTTTTAATCCGCTGCTGTCAGAACCGCTTTTTGACGACGGTTCGTAGGTTGCTTTGATTTCTACAACGCGACCATCAGGACCGCTGACGACTTCCTCGCAGCGAATGATGTAGGCATACCGCAGTCGCACCAGTGCCCCTGGCGACAAGCGCTTCCACTTCGGTGGGGGCTCGAGCGCGAAATCGTCCCGTTCGATATAGATCTCTGGGCCAAAAGGTAGCTCTCGCACGCCGAGCTCAGGCTGCTTAGGATGCCAGGGCGCCGTGAGGGTTTCGGCCCCTGCCTCATAGTTCGTGATGGTGACCTTTAGCGGGTCTATGACTGCCATGCCTCGGGGCGCAGTTGCCTCCATATCCTGACGAATGGAGTACTCCAGAGACTGCAGTTCGATCACGTTGTTCTGCTTGGTCACGCCAATACGCCTGCAGAAATCACGAATCGCACCAGGGGTCACGCCACGTCGACGCATGCCCGCAAGGGTTGGCATGCGCGGATCATCCCAGCCAGAAACATGACCTTCATCGACCAGCCGGTGCAGCAGGCGTTTGCTCATCACCGTATATTCAAGGCCCAAGCGGGAAAACTCGATTTGCGGTGGATGCCAGTTGGCGCTGATGTTGTGTAACACCCAGTCATACAATGGCCGGTGATCTTCAAACTCCAACGTGCATAGCGAGTGGGTTATACCCTCCAGAGCATCGCAAATGCAGTGGGTGTAGTCGTACAAAGGATAGATCGGCCACTCATCGCCGGTACGCTGATGGGTAACCTTGCGAATCCGATACAACACTGGGTCACGCAGGTTCAAGTTCGGGGAAGCCATATCGATCTTGGCGCGCAACACCATCTCGCCGTCGGCAAAGTCGCCGGCTCGCATGCGTTCGAACAGGTCGCGGTTTTCCGCGACGCCGCGATCGCGATAGGGGCTGTTGCGTCCGGGCTCAGTAAGGGTGCCACGAGAGCCTCGTATCTCTTCGCCGCTCAGCGCGCATACGTAGGCCTTACCAGCATCGATCAATTCCAGGGCGAAACCGTAGAGCGCTGGAAAGTAATCCGAGGCATAAGTCAGCCGATCTCCCCAATCGAATCCAAGCCAGGCAACATCCTTGGTAATCGCCTCGACAAAGGTCTGGTCTTCTTTCAATGGGTTGGTATCGTCGAAACGCAAATAGGTGAGCCCTCCTTGCTCCGCGGCGACGCCAAAATTCAAGCAGATGCTCTTCGCATGCCCAATGTGCAAATAGCCATTGGGTTCTGGGGGAAAGCGCGTCACAACAGCGCTGACCTTGTTGTTAGACAGATCATCAGCAATGCGCTGACGAATAAAATCAACCGGGTCGTTACTCACGAATCACTCACGGACAGCCAAGGCAACAGGCGCGGAGTTTAGCCCAAGGCGCGCTACAATGGGCTGCACCCTATATCTGGCGCTTCTGACCCCGTGATCCTCCGCACTCTCATTGGCCTCCTCGCCACCTGCCTGATCGCTGCGGCGCTGTGGTGGGCGCTGTCTGCGGCCGATCCCATAGTGCAAACAGCCCGCAGCCTGCAAGGAGAACGCTGGTACCGACTGACGATGGCGCAGCGCGGAGTCGGCTACTACCGCTCAAGGTCCGCCCGAGGCAGTCGAGGGGAGCACGAGTTCCATACCGAGCTGCGCTTCGCGCTCGCCAAAGACCAACCAGTAACCGTCACGGAGTCTTACGTCTTTGCCGCCAGCCCGCCCTTTTCCCTAAACAGCGCTGCTCATAGCGTGCAGCGCAGCTCTGGCACCGCAACGGTAACCATTGAGCGCCAGGCGCAGGGCCTAGTCGCTCGTCGAACCGAGACTGACAGCGATGCTGAAACAGCGCAACCAGAACAACCCTTAGAATGGCAATACTCACTAGCAGACTATTTGGCCTTTGAGTCCTGGATTCGCACCAAGTCCCCTGGTCCCGGGGCAAGTGTGAGCGTGATCAGCCCTAACCTCGACACACTGGCTCTGGGCAATGACGTCTTCGAATTGGTTAGCAGCGACACCAAGGGCTACCGCGTGCGTAAGCGCTCCTTGCTCGACGACACCATCATCGAGCTGGACCGCAATCTGGTCCCTGTGCGTTTCGAGTTAGCCGGCGTCTTCGATCTGCAACGCAGCAGCCAAGCAGAGGCGCTCAGTGCCCGCACGCCACTGCAAAAATCCAGCTACCGGCTCCCACTGAATGAGCCGTTGCGGCAACCCCAGGAACTACGTCAGTTGGTTTTGCGCGTGGATGGCGCCGATGCTCACGAGTTTCCTGAGGTGCTGGTGCTAAACGCCAACCCCGTGGTGCCAGCGACCAGCGATGACTACCTCAGCACCAGCATGGACCATCCAGTTAACCATCCTCGCTTACGCGAAGTTCTAGCGCGCTTGAATTTGAAAGATCTGAGCCCAGATGCGCAAGTGCAGCGGCTATTGCGACATGTACATCGATTTCTGACCTATGACGACAGCGTAACTGCCCGTAGGGTCATTGAATTATTGGATAAGCCCAGCGGCGACTGTACCGAGTACGCCGACCTGTTCACCACCCTCGCCCGCGCTGCGGGACTACCTGCTCGAACAATCATCGGCATGGCCTACAGTGATGACCCGGATCCCGCACTGGCATTTCACGCCTGGAATCAGGTGCAGGTCAACGGGGTCTGGGAAGCCGTGGATCCAACTTGGAATCAGCGTCAGGTAGATGCCACACACTGGCCTCTGCCAAGCAGCGAACGCCGGGCCATGCTGCTGCTAACGGGTCAAATTGACGTCCAGCTCCAAGTTGTTAGCACCGATTACGCTTGGCCATCGGCGGTGCCTGCTGGCTAAGCCTTGCGCGCTGGACGCAACAAGCCTTCCTGGGTCACTGAAGCCACCAACAAGCCATCGCGCGAGAAGAACTCCCCGTGGCTCAGACCACGCGCGCCTGCTGCCGTCGTGGTGTGCTTGTGAAACAACAGCCAATCGTCAACTCGGACGGCTCGATGAATCCACAAACCGTGATCCAGGCTCGCCATCTGCAAGGAGCGGCGATCGATACTGGACTGATGTGGCAGCGTTCCTGTTGATACCAACCCCATATCTGAAGCGTAAGCGAGAAGGCAGTGATGCAGGGCAACATCATCGGCAACTGCATCGCGAAATTTGATCCATACAGGGTTGAAGCGACGATCGGCAGCAAAGTCCGTGGCGTCTGCGGCAAACACCGAACGCATGTAAAACGGTCGCTGAATGCGCGCCATGGGTGATAGCCCCGGTGCGTCTGGCGGTAAACGCGCGGCGACCACCTCGTCGTCTTCGAGCTCTTCCGGAGGCGGAACGTTGGGCATGGGCAAGGCGTGATCAAAGCCGACTTCTTGCTTGTGCAAAGACACACTCATACTGAATATTGCTTGCCCGGACTGAATCCCCACCACTCGCCGAGTCGCAAAGCTGCGACCATCTCGAATGCGATCCACTTCGTAGAGCACAGGCAGGCGATGACTACCGGCCCGCAGAAAGTAGCCATGCAGAGAATGCACAGTGCCACCGTCAGCGGTTGCATAGGCTGCGCTCAGGGCTTGAGACAACACCTGACCGCCAAATAATCGATGGTAGTCGCGAGTTTCGTTCCGTCCTCGGAACAGGTTTTGTTCGATCGGCTCAAGCGCCAATATGCTCAACAGCTCAGCTGCTCGCTCGGCGCCGTTGCGCGGCGCCGTGCTGGGTTTCGGGGTGGATTGATGTTTCGGCGTCATTGCGAAAATGTCGACTTTGCCGGATCGAGTGCGTGCATGTGGGTGATGATACTGCGCCGTGCCCGACAGTGCTTCGATTCATACACCTTGCAAGTCTGGGTCGACGGCGGTTAGGATGCGCCTGCCCGCAAGGAGACCGAGATATGCAAATCATCAGCTTTACAATCAGCTTGAAAGCCGTATCCGATTCTCCGGCCGACCGTATCCTGCGCCACAGCGTAGATCCGGCGCGCAGCGCAGGCACCAACGC
This sequence comes from Pseudomonadales bacterium, assembly GCA_051027215.1. Classification (GTDB taxonomy): domain Bacteria; phylum Pseudomonadota; class Gammaproteobacteria; order Pseudomonadales; family Azotimanducaceae; genus CALHVX01. The sequence continues at coordinate 29,806 of JBPCXR010000046.1, forward strand.
CGCTATACAGTATCCACCGCTCACCACCGGCAGGATACGCGGCGCAGTGTTTGCGCAATCGCGTTAGCGAGTCAGTCCTTCAGCGGACTTCCCAGGACTCAGCAAGCCTCTAGTACGGTGCCAAACCAGCGCCACTTCAGGTTCTGAACTGATCCAATCTCTGCCCAGGACTGCTCCGGCCAATTTCGCTGGCGGGCACACCTGATCGACTATCCCTTGTGCTCGCCGCCGACCCAAACAGTCAGGCAGCAAAACCATGAGTTCGACAAAGTCGACCCTTACAACAATAAATCCGCGCTACACGCTCTGGTCTGCGACCCGAGGCCAGCGTGGGCGCTATGTGGCCGCGGTTTTGGCCATGGTCGTCACTAACCTGTTTATGTTCGCACCTCCGCTGTTGGGCAAGTACGCGATCGACGTGATCACCCTAGACGACTACAGTCAGAGTGCGCCGCTGCTCGGTGACTTGGCCTTATGGTTAGCAGGAGAAACAGGGGACTCGGCACTCACCTCCTCCCTGGCAAACCTCTATCTTTGGTTATCTGCGGCTGTGGCTGTTCTGTTGACAGTAATCGCCGGGTACTTCACCTATGTACGTGGTCGCATGGCTGCGTTGGCTTCGGAAGGCATCGTTCGCGGTCTGCGCGAGCGCATCTACGCGCACCTGCATGATCTTCCCGCGCACTACTACGACGGCGCGGATACCGGAGATTTGGTACAACGGGCGAGCTCCGATGTCGAAACTGTGCGGGTCTTCATGGCCAGTGACGTAATCGAGATCGGGCGCTCCGCGATGCTCGTGCTTTGTGTCATGCCGGTGCTGTTCTTCATGGATGTTCGGCTGGCGTTCTATTCTTTGCTGCTCATGCCCTTGCTGGTCATCGGTGCCTATCTGTTCTTCAGTCGGGTCAAGTCGGTATTTCAAGTCACCGATGAGGCGGAAGCCGCCATGACCGCAACCTTGCAGGAAAATCTCACGGGTATTCGGGTAGTGCGGGCCTTCAATCGTCAGGACTATGAGATCGATCGGTTTGCCCAGCGCAACGCCTTTTTCCGGGATCAGAACCACCGCCTGATTGTCTTGATGGGCGTCTATTGGGGCACCTCGGATTTCTTTGCGCTGATGCAAGTGGGTATCGTTTTGTTCGCTGGAGCCTGGTTCGTAATCGATGGCAGCATGTCGGTGGGAACGCTGTTTGCTTTCCTCACTTATGAGTCAATGGTGATCTGGCCCGTCCGTCAGCTCGGCCGCGTGCTAACCGACAGCGGCAAGGCAGTGGTCAGCTTGGGCCGCATCAACGAAGTGTTAAGTGCTACACCGGAACCTGAGCGGCCACGGCCGGCGAAGAACCGCGTGAGCGGCGAAATCGACATCAGCAATCTGAGCTTTGCCTACGACAGCGCACCTATGCTGCGCAACGTATCGCTCAATATTCGCGCCGGGGAAACTCTGGGAATCGTTGGTCCACCGGGCTCTGGCAAATCAACGTTGATTCGCTTGTTGCTGGGCCTGTACCCCTACAGCAACGGCAGCATTCGTCTGGATGAATTCGAGATCAATCAGGCGGATCGTCACTGGCTACGACAGCAGATCTCCGTTGTTTTGCAGGACCCTTTTCTGTACTCCCGCAGCATTCGCAACAACCTGCTGGTTGGTCGACCGGAAGCGAGTCCAAAACAGATGGAAGCCGCCCTTGCAGATGCCGCGGTTACTGCGACTCTTGGGAAGTTTGCCAATGGTTTGGATGCTCAAGTCGGTGAGCGCGGGGTCACCCTGTCAGGGGGCCAACGCCAGCGCCTGGCCCTTGCCAGAGCCTTGCTGAAAGAACCGCCGATTTTAATTTTGGACGACTCGCTCTCAGCCGTCGATCTGGGTACCGAAGCCCACATTCTTGAGGCTCTGAATCGCCGCCGAGGCTTGCAGACCACGCTGATCGTCGCCCACCGACTGTCGTCGGTCATGCAAGCAGACCGTATCGCCGTTTTCGACGGCGGTGAGCTTGTGCAACTCGGTGCCCACCGGGCCTTGTATGCCCAGGCTGGACCCTATCGCGAACTGTGCGATTTGCAGTTGGCGCTGAACGCTGAGGTTAATGCCAACATCACTGAACCCAACACCCGCGGAGCAGGCTCATGAGCAGCTACGATGATGACAGCTTTGATGACGGCTTCGACGAAGAGGCGTTGGCTACACAGCTAAACGTCGGTCTATGGCGACAACTGTTTCGCTATGCCGCCGCCTACCCGAAAACCCTCGCAGGATTGGGCTGCTTCGCGGTCCTTACTGCCATGGCCGAGGTCAGCTACCCGCTGATTACCAAGGGCGTGGTCGACGAAGTGAGCAACTCCGGGATCAGCCCTGCACTGTGGCCGTGGATGCTGGCCTATCTGGGGTGCACGCTGCTGGCAGGCCTGTCCATCGGCGGCTTCATCTGGCTTGGTGGCAAAATCCGAACTCATGTCAGTCATGACATTCGTGCCGACGGATTCGAGAACCTGCAGCGCTTGTCGTTCGACTACTACGATTATCGCCCCGTTGGCTGGCTCATGGCGCGGATGACTTCAGACTGTGAACGTCTGTCTAACATCATGGCCTGGGGATTTCTGGATCTGGTCTGGGGCACGACCATGATGATCGGTATCGCCGGCGCCATGCTGTTCATGAACGTCAAGCTGGCGTTGTTAGTGCTGGCAATCCTCCCTCTGCTCGGCTGGATTTCGGCGCGCTTTCAGCGCCGCATCCTAACCAGCGCCCGAGTTGTGCGCGCCACGAACTCTCGCATCACTGGCTCTTACAACGAGGCGATTATGGGTGTGCTCACCAGCAAAGCATTCGTGCGCGAACAGGCCAATGCCGATGAGTTCGGCGGACTCACCGGCACCATGCATGGTGCTTCCGTGCAGAATTTGGTCCAAGCCGCCATTTACGTACCGATCGTTGTGACTCTAGCGAGCCTAGCCACCGGGCTAGCCCTGGCGGTGGGTGGCTCAGAGCTATTGGGCGGACTGATCAGCGCCGGGACTCTGGTGGCGTTCATGGCTTACACCCGCCACTTTTTCGAACCAGTAGAAGAGCTCGGCGCCTGGTTCGCAGAAATGCAAATGGCTCAAGCATCAGCCGAGCGCATTCTGAGCCTCATTAACGCCCAGCCAAGCATTCGCGACTCGGACTCGGTGTTGGCCCTGATGCGGAACAACACAACCCAGCGGGATCCGCGCAGCCTGGTTGCCGACGGTGGCGACGCACGTATCGATCACATTGAGCTAAAAGACGTGTCGTTCGCCTATGATCCGGCCGAACCGGTCCTGAAGAACATCAACCTGTTGGTGCGGCGCGGCGAAACGATCGCCATAGTTGGGCCAACCGGCGGTGGTAAGAGCACGCTAGTCAACGTGATTTGTCGCTTTTACGAACCTAGCGCCGGACAGGTGTTGATTAATGGACTCGACTACCGAGCGCGAAGCTTGGACTGGCTGCATAGCAATCTAGGCATTGTGCTACAACAGCCGCATGTATTTAGCGGCAGCATCGCCGACAACATTCGCTATGGTCGACTCGATGCCACTGATGCAGAGATCGAGCAGGCGGCCAAGATCGCGGGCGCACACAGCTTCATCGGCAAACTCGAGAACGGCTACCGTACTGAGGTAGGCGAAGGCGGCAGCCGCCTGTCGGCCGGACAGAAGCAATTGGTTTCCTTTGCCCGGGCGGTGCTCGCCGATCCCCAGATCATGGTGATGGACGAGGCTACCTCATCCGTGGACACAGAAACGGAACAGCAGATTCAGCGCGGACTGGCTGCGGTGCTGTCTGGGCGCATTGCCTTCATCATTGCCCATCGGCTATCGACGGTGCGAAACGCCGATCGAATCGTGGTGATCACGGACGGTGCCATTCAGGAGACGGGGAGCCACGAGGAGTTGATCAAACTACGCGGTCACTATTTCGAGCTCTATCGGCGGCAAAGCGCTGGCGCGCTCACCGCTCAGGGCGCATTTGCGGAATAGTAGGCCGGGAGGTCTCAGGCGCTGCGGCAATCCCCCTAGGTTCGTTTAAGCGCGAGTCGCGATTAATCCCCAAGCCTGGTCAGCGCCTGCCTTGGCTACGGCGTTGCCCAGCAGCTGTTGCCACTCGGCTTCGTTACCGTACTCATCACGCCAAGCCCAAAGTCGCCGGGTAAAGTGATGTAGCTGATGCTCATGGGTAAAGCCCATGGCGCCATGCACTTGATGCGCAATCTCGGCGACGATGCCAGCCGCTTCTCCCACCCGCGCTTTGGCCGCGGCGAGATCTAGCAGAAAACGCTCACTACCCAGAGCAGCCACGGCCGAATCGCTTGCACGTTGAGCGGCAGCAACTTCTGCGGCCGCGACCGCTAAGTTGTGCTGAATCGCCTGGAACTTGGAAATACTGCGGCCAAACTGCTCTCGCTCTGTTGCGTAGGTGAGCGCCAATTCCAGGATAGTGCTCATACAACCAGACATCTGCACTGCTCGCGCTAACGCCAACAGCGCATAGGCTGCTTCAACGTTAATCGCTTCTACACTTTCACCGGCAATATCGTCACGAGCTTCACCCGTGAGATTCACCCCGGCAGCCGTTGCCGTCGTCGTGGGTCGAATGCAGTCCATAGACACGGGTGCCATCAAGTCTTGGGCCTGCACGGAATTCATCTCAGCGGGTAGTGCTAGCACCCAATCGGCACATCTACCCCAAGGCACTTGCTGCACGGTCCTAGCTGCAACGCCGCTAACGGCATCACTGAAGCCTACGCTTACCCGCTCTCCAGAGCGACCCAGCCACCGAGCGCCCAACAGGTATTCGGCCAAAGGTAGCGGCGCCGCATGGGCTCCCGCAATACGCAATACGGCGAACAGGTCACCCAACTCGAAGCCACTATCTGGCAACGCCATCTCTGCAAAGCCGTTGTCTTGCAAGGCTTGCCACAGCGCTTCGGGAAATTCCCCACGTTCTGCAGCATCCCAGCTATCTTTGTTGCAGTAGTCTCGGAACAGTCGCTGGGCGGTATCGAGTAGTACTTGGTCAGTCATTAGCGCAGCCCCAGCCCACGGGCAATCACGCCGCGTAGTATTTCTCGAGTTCCACCGCGCAGGGTAAATGACGGCGACAACAGCTGTGTATCGGTATAGGCCGCTTTAAACGCAGCCGCGCTTTGACTTGGCAGCGCCAGGCGGGCGACTTCCGGTACCAGCTTCTCAAAATTGTTTCCAAGCTCTTTCACCAGTGCCGCTTCGACCACCACATCGCGCCCACCCTCGAGCATGCCAGCAACGGAAATCGACATGCGTCGCAGGGTCATAAAGTGCGCTGCGAGCCGGCCAATGGCCCGTTGCTGTGCTTCGCTGGGTGCCGCACCTGCTGCCCGAATCAATTCCACGAATACTCGATAGGCGCTGAGGAATCGCTCTGGCCCGCTGCGTTCATACCCCAGTTCACTGGTCACCTGCGCCCAGCCGTTGCCCGGCTCACCAACCATTCGATCGCGCGGCACAAAGGTATCGTTAAACACCACCTCGTTGAAGTCCTCGCCGCCTGCAATGTTCCGAATTGGCCGCACGTCTACCGCATCGTGGCGTAGATCGATGATGAACTGGGAAAGGCCAGCATGACGGTTGTCGCTTACCGGTTCGGTACGCACAAGGGCAATCATGTAATGGTTGCGATGGGCGTCTGTCGACCACAGCTTGGTCCCGTTAATGACATAACCATCACCTTTCACTTCGGCTTTAGTGCGCACCGAAGCCAGATCAGAGCCGGAGTTGGGCTCACTCATACCGATTGAAAAAAAGGCTTTGCCTGCTGCAATCTGCGGCACGTAGCGCTGCTTCTGCGCATCGCTACCGAAACGCAACAGCAGCGGCCCAGACTGCCGGTCGGCAATCCAATGAGCGCCAACGGGTGCTCCGGCAGCCAAGAGTTCTTCGGTGACCACATAGCGCTCGAAAAAGCTCCGATCACCGCCGCCAAAGGCCTGCGGCCAGGTCATACCTATCCAACCTCGTGCGCCAAGGCGCTCGCTGAAGCCTGGCTCGTGGCCACTAGAAAAGTCTGAGTTGGGATGGGTCAGAAAATCTGCGTTGTCTTGTAAGAAACCACGCACTTCTTCACGTAACGCATCGGTGGACTCGGGAAGACTGGCCTGATCAAACTGCAGCATGCGTGTTCCTAATCGCTGGTTTCATTGTTGCGCGATGTCTAACGCTACCATGTGGCCGGCACAATTTGCATTCGCGAGCGACGTTCTACAGTATCTGTTGTCAATGGAACGCGAACAGCTAGCAGCACAGCTTGATCCCATCCTGGCAGACGTAAAGGAGCGCTCTGTGGTGGCTGAGCATTTCATAGACAAAGACGTCTACCAGATCAGCATGTCCACCCTCTGGGCCAATATCGTATTAAACCCCGACGATCTCGGCTTTACTGAGGCAGACCTTGAGTCTGTTTACGAGCGACTAGGCGCTGAAGTCACCGAAGTGCTCGGTGCAGAGGCTGATCTAAAGAACTGCTTCGAATTCCTCAACAGCAAGCCAGGCGAGCTGGCGATGCAAAAAGCCCGCCTAAACCAAACTCATAAAGACATGCTGCTGTACTTCGCCTCGATGATGCTCGATCCAGATGGCCACCGCCGCTGGCTGGACGAAATTCGCGATCAGACCCGTTAACTCCCGCCAACAAGCGTCACCAGCACCTGACGCTCCCGTGGACGCCGCCGGTGTTCCCACAGGAATACCCCTTGCCAGGTTCCCAACGCTAAGCGGCCATCACGCACCGGAATGCTCAAACTCGTCGCCGTTAAGGCCCCTTTGATGTGCGCCGGCATATCGTCGGGGCCCTCTTGGGTGTGGGTATAGCGGGAATCATCTTCCGGTACCAAGCGCTGTAGATAGGTCTCGAGGTCGCGGCTCACTGCCGGATCCGCATTCTCCTGAATGATGAGGCTCGCTGAGGTATGCCGCAGATACAGATGCATCAGTCCTTCCGGCAGCGGATGCGCCGACAGAACCTGCTGCAACTGGCTGGTGAACTCCACCAAGCCCTGAGCTGGTGCCAGAATATTGACAGTATGATGCTGCATCGCTTACCTCAATTCGGGCATCAACCCTGGAACTCGCTCGTTCCGCGTCCATTTAACTGCGCAAGTGTCCAACAGATAGCTGGAACTGGCACACAGAATCGGGCAATGGCACCAGCTCACACTCAGACTGTGCGGGACACCCCGGAGGCAATCAAGCCCACTCGGTAACTTCTCTATTGGCTTCTGAGAATCGCTCAGGGGAAGCGCGTCCGCCGAATCCTCCAAAGGATCCGGTCAAGGATTACCAAGACTTGCACACGCATCGTGGTTGGACATTTTGGAGCTCCGCCGGGCTGACTATGGTTAGCGCGCTGCTCTTCAGCGCTCCACATAGCAGCTCATTGCTGAGCTTCGACCTCGGTGAGCTGGCGCCGGCTACCGCGATCGGCGCGGCTGCGCTACTGACCATAGCAATCGCTTTCGCCGCTAGCTGTAGACATCTAGGTGTAGCAACCATCGCCGCCAGCCTCGGGACGGTGCTTGGCCTTCTTCACGGGATGCTCTTCGCCGCCACTAACATCGAACAACTCTGGACCGCCGGACTTGTCGCGCTGTTCTGGCTTGCTGCGACCCTTGCAACCCTCCTCGGTGGCCGCGATCAGTCGCGCCAAGTGCTGCTGCAATCGATGCAGCAACAATCCCTGCCGCAGCTGGTGGTCGATGCTGAGGCCCGCATACAACTAGCGAACGATGCGTTTGCTGCTCTAGTGGGCATCGAGCGTGATTCTCTAATCGGCGAGGAGCTTTGCAGCTTCATCGATCGTGCCGACTGGGAAGCTCTAGGCAACAAAGCTGAATCCGATGAAAGCTCGAGCAGCGAGGCAACAAATGGCGCTTTCGCCGAGGAGCCGGTCGCGCTCAACGTAGCTGGTGGGCAGACACATTGGGTACTGCTTGGGGCAATACCTACAGACGGACTGAGCAGTGGCGCGCTGCTCATAACTTGCTGGGATCAGACCCAAAGCCATAGCCGTTTGTCCGAACAGGTACAGCAGGTCGCGGACCTACAGGGGCTATTGCATCAGTCCCATGACATTGTCTTGCGGTTAAACGCAGAAGGATTGATCGTATCGACCAATGAACGCTCCCGGCTAGTACTCGGCAAAGCGGTAGCCAACCTGGACATCACCGCACTCTTGGACGATGCCCAAGCCTATGACTTTGAACAGGCGCGCTCAAAGTGCCTAAACAGCGGAACTACGATAACGATCAAGCGCCTACAACTTCACCCAACTCATCGCGATGCGCCGATCTTTGTGGACGCCAAACTACAGTGTAGTCAGCAAGGGCCCGCCAAACTGTTGCTCACCGGTAATAGCGTGAAGCATCACATGAGCGCAGAGCTGGAATTGCAGCAGAGCAACAGTCTTTTGGAACGGGTGTTCGCAGAATCGCCGGATGCCATCGCTTTGTACCGCCGCAGTGACCACTCGGCGCTACGCGTTAACCCGGGATTCACCACAGTCTTCGGCTACTCGGCTGATGCCATTATCGGACAGCCAGACTCTCTGTTGAAACTCTGGGCCGACCCGGAAACACGAATCGATGCACAAGAACAGTTTCTACGCAGTCACTACGACACACGCATTCAAGGCAAATTAGCACGCCAGAACAACAGTGTCTTCGATGCCGAGATCCTGCTCCGCCAGGTACACACTGAGGGCGAGGAATGTTTGCTGTTGATCGCCCGAGACATCTCCGAGCAGCTCGACATCGATAGAGCGCGGGCAGCCAACGAACAGATGTTTCAACAGACCTTCGAATTCAGTCCAGATGGAATAGCCATACTGCGCAAGCAGGACGCCGTGATCATCGATGTCAACCCGGCGATGGTAGAAGCATCGGGTTATGAGAAATCGCAGCTGTTGGATCGTTCCCTGTTCGAGCTTGGCGTCATGGCAGATCTCAGCGAAATGCAGCCCTCGGATCTGTTACTGAAACAAGTACACCATTTCGACGACATCGAGATGACGTTTAAGACCAAATCTGGGAGCCATGCGCCAGCACTGGTCTCTGCCAGAGAGTTCGATCTGAACGGTGAAGCACACCTGATCGCCGTGGCAAAAGACGTACAAGAACTACGCTCCGCTCAGGCACGGGTTGCACGTAGCGAAGAACGCTTCCGCGGCGCATTCGAAAACGCACAGCTCGCCATGATTCTCATGGACTTAGATGGAAAAATATTTCTGTCGAATCGATTTGCCCAGGACCTATTGTCCTTTTCAGCGGCAGAGCTTAACGGCTTGCACATCTCCCGATTGATTCCGCAGGAAGAACGTATCGATCTAAAAGAATCATTGACGAGAATCCTGCAAGACGGCGAGATGCGCATCCGCTCAGAGCGTCGCATGCTGTGCCAGAACGGCTTAGAAATCTGGACGAATTTTCAAATCGTGCTGCAGCTGGACAGCACGGAAAAGAACTCCTATTTCATTATTCAAGCTGCTGACGTTACAGACATCAAACTCAGCCAGCGGCGTATGGAGCGAATGGCTTTCTACGACACACTGACTGACCTGGCTAATCGTCGGCTGTTCCAGGAGCGCTTGCAGCACGCGATAGAGCATTGCCAGCGCAGCGGTCGTCTGTCTGCACTGCTATATCTCGATCTGGACCAATTCAAACGAGTCAACGACACTTTGGGCCACGAGGCTGGCGATGCGCTCCTGCGCGAGGTTGCCTTGCGCTTGGCCGAGTGCGTTCGCACGGAAGACACAGTCGGCCGAACAGGCGGTGACGAGTTCACCGTACTGCTGTTTGATATCGAAAAGAGTGGCGACGCGGGTGTAGTTGCAGAGAAGATTCTGACCAGCCTACGCGAGCCCATCCCCATTTCTGGTCACAACCTGGTCGTTACGACCAGCATCGGCGTCGCCATCATTCCCAACGACGGTAGAGATGCCAACGTAGTGATGAAAAACGCCGACCTCGCCATGTATCGTGCGAAGGACCGTGGACGCAACAACTTCCAATTCTATGCCGAGGATATGAACACCAAGGCAGTATTGCGACTGCGCACGGAAAATGAGTTACGCGAGGGGCTCACTCGAGGCGAATTTATTCTGCATCATCAGCCGAAATACCGAATCAGCGACGGCAAGATTATGGGAGTAGAGTGCCTGGTAAGATGGAACCATCCAACTCGAGGGTTGTTGCCACCAGGAGAGTTCATCCAGGTGGCCGAAGAAACCGGGGCCATCGTTAACCTTGGCAGCTGGATCATCGAAGCCGCTTGCCAGGCGGGCAAGCGCTTCGCCGACATCGCCGATGGCGACTTCTCCACTGCTGTCAACATTTCACCGAGACAGTTCCGCGACCCTAACCTCATTAGCCACATCAGGCGCTGCTTGCGCACTAGTGGACTGCCTCCTGAGTTGCTGCAGGTCGAGATCACCGAAACCATGCTGATGCACGACGTTGAAGCAGCGTCGGCCATCGTTGCCAGGCTCCATGAGTTGGGCACGTTCCTTGCGATCGATGATTTTGGCACCGGCTACTCTTCGCTCAACTATCTGAAAAAATTCCCGATACAAACGGTCAAAGTCGATCGCAGCTTCGTTACCGATATTCCACACAACAGCGACGATATGGCCATCACCGCAGCGGTTATTGCCATGGCTCACCGGCTCAACATGGATGTGGTTGCCGAAGGCGTGGAAACTGAGGGACAACTGCAATTCCTGTGCGAAAATCACTGCGAATTCGCTCAGGGCTACTTATTCAGCAAACCTGTCACCGCGCCGGAGTTGGAAGCGCTAATCCGCGAGCAATTCTCACCCTACTCCGGTGAAAAGCTGCAGACGGCAAAGCCTCCCGCTCAAGCACGGCCATCAGCACGATTGGAATTGATCGGCAAAACCTCCCGCGAAAAGTAGCTCAGCAGGACCGGCAAAACTACGACGGTCAGCAGTAGCACCATCGACACGGCAAAGGTCAACAGCAATCCGATTGATGCCGTACCCTGATGCGGCGAGAGCATCAACGATGCGAACGCGCCGATGGTGGTCAGAGTAGACAGCAGAACAGCTCGCGGCGTACTCGAGTGAATTAGCCGGTTGACGTCATCGCTGCCGTGAAAGCGGTCCACCACGTGTATGCCGTTATCCACCCCAAGTCCAAATATGAGAGGCAGCACCAATATATTGGCCATGTTTAGCGGCCGATCGAACCAAACGCCCAGGGCCAGGGTGAAGAGCATCGCCACGGCTAATGGAACCAATATCAATACCGCATCCATTGGCCGTCGGTAGCGCAGCAGCAAAATGAGCAGAACCCCGGCTCCGGCAATGATCGTCGCTGTGTAGAAGGACTCGACGACAATCTGACCTACACCCCACTCGATCACCGGTCGGCCAGTCGCTGAGGGCATTCGCTGTCGAACTAAATCGACAAATCGACTTAACGCCGAGGTGTCGGACAGATCTTCGGCCGGATTTATTTGCAGCAAGTACTCACCGTCACTGCTACGTAACAGACGTTGCAATGCGAGTGGCAAATCATCGAAGGTTACTGCGTCGACTTGCAAGGCCCCGCGCAACCACACCAGCTCTTCCTGCAGATTGCTCAGTACTGCACGTTGCCAGATAAACAGCGTCTGCTCGTTCCCTGCGCTAACGTCGGTCAAATCTCGAATCAATCCCTGGTAGCGCGCGTCTTTGCTATCTTCCAGGGCGCTGACCAAGTTTTGCAGCGATCGCCGGATCGAGCGGGCGCTAGCGGGCGCGCCCACTCCGTCGGTGGCGAATAGATCCCAGAACAGGTCCTGCGCATCTGCCAAGGTCTCAAGTTTTTGTGGTTGTTCAGCGGGTAGGTAGTCAGCTGCCGCGACCACGCTGTCGACCTCTGGCATGGTCTCCAAATCGTTAGGCGCAAAGGGTTCAGCGGTCAATACCGACAACGAGTAGTCCGTCACCAGGCCTTCATCTTGCAACCGCCGCAAGGACTGCATGGATTCAGATTGGTCATCTCGCAGCGCCAAAACGCTATAGTCAAAGTAACTATGGGCAGCACTAAATCCAGCGATCACTACGCCGCAGACTAAGGCGACCAGCACATAGCGCCGTTGCTTGGTTAGCGCGGCAACTAACCGCTGGCCACTGGTCAACTCTGTCTCGTGATGCCGAATTCGACCAACGACTCGATAGTAAGCGGGTAACAAGGTGAAGGTCAGAAAACCGGCAATCAGCATACCTCCTGCCGAAATCACTCCAAGGTCAGCCAGGCCTTGGTAACTGGTGGGCCAGAACCCAAGAAAAGCAATGGCAGTGCTCAGGGCACACAAACAAATGGGGTTGCCCACGCTGCGCACCGTCGTCTGCAACGCCACAGAAATAGTCTCGCTACTTACTTTCGACGCCGCGCTTCCTACAGCCGCAGAGCGCAATCGATGATTGATCGCCTCTTGGTAGCGCAGTGAGAAGTGCACCGCAAAGTCTACTCCCAGGCCGAAGAACATCACCAGGAATACAATGGATAGTGTGTTGTACTGGCCCACGGCCAACATGGCATAGGCCGAAGTCCAGATAACCCCCGCGATCAGTAAAGCAAAAGTACCGCCGATGATCTTGATCGAACGCACTCCGATGATCAGCACGCCAAGCAGTAGCACCACTGACAACCAACCCGCCCGAGCGACGCCACTGGTGGCCGCCGCAATCTCTTCGTGAGCCAACGCAATCTCGCCAGTGAGTTGAACCTGAACACTGCTGGGCAGCTGAGTATCTGCCAGTAGCGCACGTACAGCTGCCATGACCTCAGCCTTACTAATCTCGCTCTCTACACCCAACTCATCGGTTCTTAACGCGCCTTTAGCACTGAGTACGCGAACCACATCGGCAGATTGACTAAACAGTTCATCGGTCCAGATGATCGTCGGATCGGCCCCATCCAACATGGCATCAGCAGAAGTTTCGAGCAGCTTAAAGATTCGGTCTGTGCCCAGCGCGTGGTCGGCGCTGGCTGATTCGGTTTGGGACAAGGCGCTGATCAAGCGTTCGAATAGGCCCCGTAAACTCGGATCGGCAGCCAATGCAGACAACAGTGGCTGGGCCTCAGCCAATCGGTCGATCAAGTCATCTAGAGCTTCCGCGTCCAGGTAGAGCAACGCATGCTCGCGAAAAAACGGATCCACTGCTGGCGCATAAACTGACCGAAAGTGTTCCGGGTCATCGCGCAGACGTGCCTGCAATCGGCGGGTAGCTTGTTCCACGTCAAAATAGGATTCACCGCTGACCAACAAGACCAGGGTGTTTACCCGTTCCGGAAACGCCGCTTCGTAACGATCGTAATCCTGGCGCCAAGGCGCGCTTTGATCGATCAGGTCACCCAGATCAGCATTAATGGAGAATCGCTCGATGGCAATCCAAAACGCCGCCAAGGTAAGCAATAGCAGCGCTGACAACACCGCATTGGCATGAGCAACCACCCCGGCAACCCAGCGTTCTAGCCATGACGAAGTCTGCAACGGCGCTGAAGATGACGTTTGTGACATCAAGTATCCAAAGCGCGCTAATAACGCCTAGTCGTCGTCCTCAGCATCTAACTCATCGACTTCGTCGTCGAACGACTCATCATCAAAAAAGTCGTCCATGGGCGGATCACCGTCGTATACCAGGAACTTGCGGCGTTGAAAGTACGCATCACGGGTAAATACATAAGGATCAAGGGCGCTGCTATCTCGAGCATCAGTTAGCACTAAGGCCTCGGCCCGAGCATTTAGACCATCAAGCAAGCCGAGCCAGATGCTGTAATGGCTACCGAGCAAGATACGGGGCATCCAGGCCTTGATCAATGCACCGGGGGCATCACGTAACGCCGAAGGGCCGGCAACAGGCACGAACAAATAATTGCTGCGGGTTTTTCCCCACACAGCAAAAGTTTGCCCGAGATCCTCTTCACCGTGGACCAGACCCACTTTAGTGGCAACATCAAAGATGCCGGCAATGCCAATCGTCGAATTGACCACCACGCGGGTGAGATCGATACTGCTTTTCCCCAACTTGCCCTGCAACAGGCCATTTAAGCTGCTATCAATGTTGCGTAGGTTGGCGAAAACATTCGAAACGCCCGTGCGCCAAAATTCCGGGGTAATCTTGTTGTAGCCTCGAGCAACCGGCACGAGCGCATTGCGGTCAACCCAATCGGTTACCCTGTAGTTGAACCGATTGAAGCCTTCAGCGTCATCGTAGGTACCGTACTCCGGCCCTGACAAGCCAGCACAGCCAGAGCAAAAGACTGCACCAACTAATAATCCCAAAAGCAACCAGCGCGACCGATGCATGGGCGTAGCTTGATCCGTCCTCTTCCCTTTACTCACGCGCTTCTCCATTCGCCTTTTGCTCCATGGCTGATTTCGAGATCAATTCTTCGGTCTGAGCCTTGCGCTCCTCAGGCTCGCTATTAGCCAGTGCTCGATACTGATCCAATATATGTGCAAGCAGCGCAGCAAAGCCCTGTTGTTTGACGATGCTATTGTAGTCAGCGCGCCGCAAGGACAGATCACTGACTCCATCGGCCACCACATTGTAAATTTGGCCATCGCGAAAGTGATAGTCCAGACGAACCGGCGCTCCACTTTGTCTGACCAGTTGTGTGCGCACCACAGGACCGCGTCGACCAGGATTCACCCCTACAAGTTCGAAGCTTTGACCGGAGTAGTCGGCAAATCGATCTGCATAGGTCGCCGAAATTAGGTCCTTAAGCGCAAGACGAAACTGCTCCTGCTCAGCTGCGTTCAAGCCGCGCCAAGTTGTACCCAGGCTGAGACGAGCAATGGTCGCGAGATTAAAGTGCGCCTGCACTTGGGGCTCAAGGATTGCCAGGCGGGTCGCGAACGGCGCGTCGCTGCGTAGAGCAGATAGTAATGCCGCATGAAACGCGTTCACGCTGTGCTCCGCAGCCGCCTCAAGGCCGGCCTGCTCGACAGCGGCCGATTTCGGCTCGAGCGTATGAGCAAGCGGCATGACGCAGCCAAGAAGGAAACACAGAATCATTCCACGTAAACGCATCATCTGACGAATACCAGGCTGAACCAGGGAATGTAGGTAATCAATAGTAGCGCTACCAACAACGCTAACATAAAGGGCCAGCAAGCCGCATACAGCTCCAACAAGGGCTTTTTGAAGCGGTAACTGGCAATGAACAGGTTCATGCCGATGGGCGGAGTAAAGTATCCGATCTGCATATTCGCCAGAAAGACGATGCCCAGATGAACGGGATCGATTCCATACTGAACCGCCACAGGCAACAGCAACGGCACCATGATCACCAGCGCGGAAAAGACGTCCAGAATCGCACCCAACAACAACAGCAGAATGTTGAGCAGCAGGAGAAACATCCACGGGCTCTGAATATATCGCTGGGTTACCTCGAACAGCTGTTGTGGCACTTCTGCGTCAACTAAAAAGTTGGTGAACGCCAGGGCAGCGCCAAGAATTAGCAAAATGCCGCCCACCATCTTCATGGATTCACCGATAATCCGCGGCAGAGCGGCGATAGAGACTTCTCGGTACAGCAATACCTCGGCAATCAGCACATAGAGCGCGGTTACCGCAGCCGCCTCCGACACCGCGAACACACCGCTATAGATCCCTCCGAGCACGATAAATGGCAGCGGCAGCTCCCATCGCGCGGCCCAGGTCGAGCGCCCCAATTCCGCCCAACTAAAGTCGACGGTTGGCAAAGGCACATTGCGGTAATGCCACAGAGTCCAGACGATGAGCACCAACAACATCAACAGCAGCGGCAAAATACCCGCGACGAATAGGTCAACAATGGAGAATGGCTCTCCCACATCCAATTGCTGGGCTACGATGCCGTAGAGAATCAATGGGATGGACGGTACTAACAACAAGCCCAAACTACCGGAGCTGGTTACTAAGCCGAGGCTAAAACGCTCGTCGTAGCCGGCGCTGGTCAACGCTGGCAGCAACAGGGCTCCCAACGCAACAATAGTCACTCCTGAGGCACCGGTGAGGGCGGTAAAAACTGCACATACCACGAACGCCACAACAGCTAACCCGATTCTAAAGCGCCCGACCAGAGCTCGAACCAAGGCAACCAAGCGCGACGAAGTATTTGCTTGGGCGAGCAGATACCCAGCAAAAGTAAACAACGGCAAAGCAACAAGCATCGGCGTATCGACGATGCGATACAGCTCGATAGCGACCACCGCGAGATCGATGTCGGCGTGCATGAACCCCAACATGGCCGCCCCAAGAATGAGGCTGAAAAGCGGTGCACCCATCAGAGCGGCGATCAACAGAGCGGCAGCGCCCAGCCACATCATGGATCGGGCCCCAATAGCGGTTGATCCGCAGCGCGCACTGGCGCGAAGGTACGGAGAAAATACCGCAGCGCCATAGTCCATGCGCCCACTGGCAGCACCACCTGACACAACCAAGCTGGAACCGAGGCGAACGCGATCGTGCCGTCTTCGTATTCGAAGCGAATCAGATCCAGGCTCGCATAGCCAAGCAGCGCGCATACGACTGCAGCAAACAAGCTAGCCACAACTTGAGCAACCCGAGCACTGCCGCGCCCTAAAAAGCGGGAGACCACATCGATCTTGATGTGCTCATCGCCCCGTGCGGCCACCATCGCGCCGACCAAGGTTACCCAGAACACCAGTACCCGGACCAAGGCATCACCCCACAACAAGCCACCATCGAACAGATTACGGGCCAGCACTTGGTACGCGGCGATGGCTATCAAGGCAATGAGCAAGGCCACCAACAGAGCATCTTCGATCCTATGCAGAAGGCGCAGCAAGGATTGAATCATGACGTGCCCTGGGGCTAAGGTGCGTCACCGCTGGCTGCACGCCGGTGCGTCTGCAACTGCTGCCAAGCTTTTGGGGTGACAAAACCCTCGTCCACTAAGGCTTCGTTGGCAACGTCAGCCAAGCGCTGAAACTCCGCCAGAGCCGGATCTTCGGGGCGAGTAAATACCAAACCTTGGGCTTTTAGCACGCTTAACGCTTGTTCGTGATCGTCGCGACTGCGAGTATTCACCTGCGCCGTAGCGCGTGCCATGATTTCTCGCACCAGCGCCTGATCACCTGCGTCGATCTTCTTAAACTGCTTCTGCGAGACAACCAGCAGCCCGTAGGTATAGAGCAATGGCAGATCCATTACATGGCCAAGCCGGGTATGCCACTGCAGAGTGAGAGTACCAACCGGTGGTGCCGCAATGGTATCGATCAGACCCGTCTGCAGCCCGGCGAGCACATCGCCAATGGCCAACGGAATGGGCGCAATGCCAAATGCCTGCAGCGCTTTTGCCGAGGCCAGGTCGCCGTCTGGCACCCAGTTCTTCCGCTCTCGCACGGCTACAACGTTGCTAATGGGTTCCTGAGACATCGCGTAGGCGTAACCGATCTCGGCAAAGCCGAACCCCACGTATCCTGCAGCTTCGAGTCCCTGCATTAAGGAGGTGTCCATCTTCGAACGCACATAGTCCAGCTCGGCGGCTGAGGAGAATACCAACGGCAATCCGTAGATCTGCAGATCGGGATAAAACTGCGCCAACACGCCTACCGTCATAACCCCGCCGTGCAGGCTACCTACCCGCATCTTTCGCAAGACAGTTTTGTCATCACCCTGAACGCCGCCTGGATAAAATTTCAGCTTCACTCGGCCCTGCGTAGCGCTAGCTACCTCAGCCCCTGCTGCGCGTAAGGTTTTCATCCAGGTGGAGCCATCTGGGGAAACCGTGGCGATTTTCAGGGTCACAGCGCCGACGCTGCCGCTCAACATCACACCGATCAGCAGGCACAGTAACGACCGCAATCGCCCTTTAAAAATACTCATCAGCGCTCTCCAGCAAATCCTGTGCCCGATTCTGAGCCAGGGTGTTCATCAATGTTAGGTCAGGCTGCACTGGATCGGCGCTTAGCACCTCCTGCAACAGGCGATCATGCAAAGGTCGATCGAATACGCCACGAGCGTAGGCCTGTGCATAAAACACTTTGGCCATAAGATTGCGCCCGTCCGAAGCCGTCAGCGCCGCCTCGAAATGGCCTTTTGCCAATTCTGGCTTACCCCCCACTGAAGGCGGCAACAGCATCTCCAACACCCCCATATACAGCTGGGCGTTGCCCAGCTCGAAGCTCGGGCTGAGTTCCAGCACCCGGGCAACCAGCGCTTTGACCCGGCCAAGCTCAGCCACCGCCGCTAGGTCGTCGGCATGAGCTTGCAACCAGCCCGCCCAGCTGGTCGCAAACCCATAAACTAACGGCACATCTTTCGCTCTTAGCCGTGCCAACCATTGCTCGTACTCGGGAAAGGGCTGACTGCGTAGCTGACAAGCGTTGCGCAAGCCCAAACACACTGAACGTTCAGCCATTCGCAAGGCTTTTAGACTCAGCAGCTGCGCACGTTCCGGGTCGTTAACGAACGCAGATGCATAGGCTCCGTTTAACTCGGCGGCCTGACTCAGTAGCACCTCGTTGCGTGGATCTTCACCGAGCAGTGCATCGATCAATAACAAGTACGCGGGGGCCCCCTGACGCACTGTTTCGAGATCCTGGCTGTTTAGGATCGCATCCGACAGATCCGCAGCTAGGTCTTCTGTGATCGAGTTGATGACTGTGGTGCAGCCGCTGCTAGCTAGCAGCAGCCATGGCAACAAGTATCGCAATGCACCAAAGCCTAGGCACTTTTGCTTCCGAACACTTTTTCCTTGAACAAGCGCTATCATCATTGCTTACGAACTGGCCGGTTCGATATCTACGCCACTGCGGGCTAACGGCCTGCCGCTGCCTCCACGATAGGGCCCGTGCTAGCCACATGGGCTTCAATTGCCGCCATGATGTCTTCGAACGGCGGTCTTTCTCGGTAGCCGGGTACTGCAAACTTATGCCGCACAACACCGGCAGTATCAATCAGCAATATGCCAGGATGGGGGATACCATAGCCACGGTGGCCTGGCTCGTATTCTTCGTTCAGCACGCCATAAGCTTTAACGTGCTGCGCCTGCGCATCGCGCAACAACGGATAGGGCAATTTCTCTGTGCTGTGAAAGCCTTCCAAAATGTCGAGAGAGTCGTAGCTCATGGCAGCTACCTGCACGCCCGCAGCCTGGTACTTGGGAGTCCACTCAGCCAATTGAACCAACTGGCGCTTGCAGAAGGGTCACCAGTCCGCCGAACGCACCAGAACCAGGAGCAGACCCTCGCGACCAATGAGGTCACCCAGCTGCACGCGCGTACCCGAGTGATCCTGGGCATCTAACATTGGCAATTGGGCACCAAGGTCCGGGCCCCAGGCGTCACTGTAGTTTTGGCCCTGTGCTGAGCTGGATGACGCAGCGAACAGCCCTAGCAGACAACCCAGCAGCGCGACGAACTTAGCGTTGGACAGGTTCTTCAACGGTGATCTCTCCGAGATGGTTTGTTTCGCCTGCAGCTTGGGCTGCGCTGAGCGTGTCGAGATGGCTGTCTGACAGTATTAACGGCTTGCCGTCCGCGGCTGACAGGTCTTTCGCGATACCGCGCAAAAAGACCTTTGGCTTCAAGCCGTAGGCGAGCGAAATCAGTTTTTCTGTACGTTGGGCCTGCACCCCGGCGCGAGCCTGCACTGCTTGCTGGGCTCTTTGCTGCACCTTCACCAATCGATCGCTACGCAAGTCCATGGCGAACAGTCGTTGCTCAAACGCAGATAGATCCAAGCGCCGGCGTAGGTTTCGCTCTAAGCGCTGTAAATACCAAAGCTGCTTCGCATACTGTTCAGACAATCCTGGGCGCAGAAGTTCCAACTGGGCGACGTTTTGCGCCACCAGGGTCAGTAGTCGCGATAGGTGCTTATCGTTTGCCTGGCTTTGGTCCATGCGCCGACCAAGGCGGCGCGGCCGGCGATAGCTGGTTTTGAGGGCCTCGAGAATGGGTTCAGACTCCCCGGCGTCGACCTGATCAACAGCCTCTTGCCAGGCGCCCGCGTCCTGCTCCAGAAGCTCTAACAGGCGGTCGCGATCGATCGCCGACACTTGCCGTACGCGCTTGCTGCTCACCCATTGGTCCATCACCTCTCGCAAAGCTGCGCGGCGTTTGGGATCTGCCGTCTGCTCCAGCAGTTCTTTCGCCGCGCGGCCGGTACCAGAGCCCGGTGGGATCAGTCGTTCGATGTGTTTAACTCGTGCCAACGCCGCCTTAGCTAAAGAGCCTGCTGCAGTGCCGCGCAGCAGCCGCCAGTGGCTCCCTAAGCGCGTCACGCAACGCCGTAAAGCCAGCATCTCCTGATCGCTCAAGACAGTTTCCGTAGCGCTTGCCGGACGCTGCCCTGCAGCCACAACAGCGCCGGCTCCGACGGCACGCCTACCTCGTTGCAGCGCCAGAAAACGCAAGCAACGACTGTTTACCAGCAAAGCATCGCCCAGCAATAAATCGACAAGACCTAGCGTCTTGAAACGCAGCTCGCTGCGCCGCGGCAAACTTCCATAGCTGTCTACGCGTTCCTCTGGCGGACGCGTAAACGGTGAATTCGAGTTCCTATTGGCCACCCTCAGCTTTCCTTGAGCTCACTTCCGACTGTTCTAAGGGATCTCTTGGTGGTTCGCCGGTCACCGGCATCTCACACACCCCTTGCTATTTCTTGCTCTCTGGCTGTCTTTCTAACAGTCCGAAGTTTCTTTTTTCGACCTTAGTATAAGTTACCATCTTTCGGACCTAAATGACTGTTTTGCATGGATCATTATGAGCGCCGAATCCTTGGTATTGACCGATATTAACGATGGCGTAGCCATCGTTACCCTAAATCGCCCCGAGGCGTTAAACGCCCTATCCAGCGGGTTGCGGAACGCCATCATCGAGACATTCCAGCGGCTCTCCAGGGATGAGTCAGTAGGGGTTATCGTCCTCACCGGAGCTGGCAGAGCATTCACCGTGGGCCTCGATCTGAAAGAACTGGGCGGTGAACAAGCCCAAGACGCCAAACCCTCGCCATTGAACTTGCTCGAAGTGCTGGCCGCCGTCCCGCAACCAATCATCGGCGCAATCAACGGCTATGCGATTACTGGAGGGTTCGAACTCGCGTTAATGTGTGACTTCTTGATTGCCGCGCCCAGCGCCAGTTTTGCCGACACTCATGCCCGGGTCGGCGTAGTCCCAGGTTGGGGCCTGTCGCAGCGCCTGCCCAGACTGATCGGTATTAATCGCGCCAAAGAACTGTCACTGACCGGCAACTATCTCAGTGCAGAGCAAGCCGAAAGCTGGGGTTTGGTAAATCGGGTGGTTGCGGCCAACCAACTTTTGCCCACCTGTCTGGAATTGGCCCAAGATATCCTCAGCACTGACCCAGCCACCCGTGGCGAAATCAAACGCATTATGGACGCCGGTTGGCAACAGACCCTCGAAACCGGCATTGCGCTGGAAGCCGAAGCCAGCCGGGACCATGGTCGCCGGCAACGACCAGAAGCAGCGGTCGCGGCGCGCCGAGACGCAATCCAGAGCCGTGGCCGCGAACAATCGAAACAGTAGCTCCGGGAGATTTGTCAGAGCCAAAGCCGGCGACTGGCAACGGCCGCACCGAGTAGCCCAGGGTGCTCGTCGGCCACCAGGTACAGGGGAATGCCCGAAACCCATTCCGTAAGCGCACCACGCTCTTCGAATCGGCGTCGCAGCGGACTTTGCTTGGCGACATCCAACAACCTTGGAACGATGCCGCCAGCAATATAAACCCCGCCGCGAGCGTAGCCCGTTAGCGCCAGGTTTCCCGCTGCCGCGCCAAGAAAACTGAAGAACAGCTCCAGGGTCTGGTGGCACAGGGGCACTTGTGCATCAGCGGCAGCAGCGGTGATCCAAGCCGGGCTAACCGAGCTGTCCGCAGCAGCGGCGTTGTCTCCCCAAATCGTCGCTAAGGTCCGGTACAGCAACACCAAACCCGGTCCGGAGAGCACTGTCTCCCAGCACACGTGGTCGAGGCTCTGCTGCAGGAGCGCTAACACCTCTGCTTCCAAAGGACTGCTGGGGGCGAGATCCGCATAACCACCCTCGGACGGCAAGATGCGCCAACCCAGCGGATCCGCCGGCTCGGGAAGACACAAACTCATGCCCAGACCGCTGCCTGGACCTAGTACCGCACGCATCTGCTCTGCAACTGGGGTGCCACCCAATTGGTGCAGCTTGCGAAAAAATGGAACAGCGTGGGCCAGCGCGTAGAAATCGTTGAGCAACAACACCGGTAATGCACTACCGCGCTGCAGATCTGCCGCCCGTAGGGCCAAACTGCCATTGGTAATACGACCGTTGCCATCAATCACCGGCCCTGCCAGAGCCAGGCACAAGCCATCTAGCGCAGTGAAGTCATAGCGGCTGGCAAGTAACGGCAGCAGCGAGGCACCGTCACCAAGATCCTGGGTGGGTAAGATCTGCACATCAGTTATGGAACCATCGCCGGGCGTAAGCGCAAAGCGCGCATTGGTTGCGCCGATATCGGCCAGCAGGCAGCGCTGCTGCGGCCGCTCTTCAGTGCGCTCTTGATTAAGAGGTTTCGTAATCGAAGGCTCCTTATTTGCGGACTCTTTATTTGCGGACTCTTTTTCTGAGGACTCTTTTTCTGAGGACATGGCGCGCCGTAGTTACCTATACTCGATTATTGAACAAAGACCCAACCATTGCCGCAAGTCAGGTGTTTCGCTCATGACCATCAGCGCCGGTCTCGGCATCGCCAATTTTCCTTTCGCTGACACCGCCGAGTTTTGGCGCTGGGTTGATCTTTGCGACAGCGGCGGCGTAGACAGCCTTTGGCAAAGCGATCGCCTGATCAGCCAAGACGATCACCTGGAATGCATAAGCGTGATGGCTGCACTTGCTGGACGTACACGGCGACTGAAGTTTGGCATGAATGTCGCAAGTCTAGGACTGCGTGATCCGGTCCTGACTGCAAAGGCCTGCGCCACCATCGACTTTCTAAGCGACGGCCGATTACTGCCGGCCTTCGGAGTCGGCAGCGCCCGCTCTAAAGATTTCAGCGCATCGGGTACGCCAACAGCAGGCCGAGGCCAAAGAGCAAACGAAGGGGTACAAATTCTGTCGCGGCTGTGGTCCGAGTCCATAGTCGATTTCGACGGCGAGGTTTATCAACTTAAGGGTGCGAGCATCGCCCCTCGACCAGTCCAACAACCGTTACCCCTGTGGCTAGGCGGCAGCTCCAAAGCTGCCATTGAGCGCACTGCGCGGTGGGCTACCGGTTGGCAAGCAGGGATCGAATCGCCCGAGCAGGTTGCACCCGTGGTCCGCGCAATAAAAGCCCGTTTAACAGAGATCGGCCGCACGATTGACGAAGACCACTATGGCGCTGGCTTTGCGTTTCGTTTCGGCTCGCCGACCGACCCTGTGGTCCAGCAGTACCGCAACTTCATCGAAAAGCTGCTCGGCAAACCGGCGGATGGCTTTGTGGCCGCCGGCGGCGTTGAGGAGATTCTCGGGCTCATGAGCGCCTTTCATCAGGCCGGCATCCACAAGTTCATTCTGCGACCAATTGGTAAAGATGGCGCTGACGTGCTTGAGCAAACTCGCCACTTCATTGCAGAACTGCTACCGCAGCTGCATCGTCTCGCAGACTCCCAACCGGCGGTTGCGACCTAGTCCAAGGCGGAGCCGAGAAACTCCAACGTGCGGGTATAAGCGCCGGGTTCGACGTCTGCAATGGCCCCGTTGAAGTGGGTCACGCCCATGTCCCGCAACCGCGCAAGCCCGGCACGAAGAGTTTGCTCATCGCCAACCATAGCCACGTCAGCTGGGCCCGCAACACCCTCCCGATCCAACATGGCTCGGTAGCTTGGCAGCTGACCATAGATCGTCAGCGACTCAGCGATCTTTGCTTTTGCACCTTCAACATCGCCGGTGAGCACAATGGGGAATCCACCGACCACCTTGGGTTGCGGTTTGCCGGCAGCGTTTGCCGCTCTGCTGAGCCGCGCAACGATGTGCTGCTCCATGGTATTGGGCCCTACCATCCAGGTATTGGTGCCATCGGCCATCTCACCGGCCAGGCGCAGCATGACGGGCCCCAATCCGGCAATCACCACAGGCACGCTTTCGCTGCCCGGCACATCCAAGGTAACGCCCTGTACCTGATATTCATCACCCTTGAATTGCGCAGTTTCCCCATTTAACAGAGGCATCAGCACCGACAAGTACTCGCGCATATGCCGCGCTGGCTTGTCATAGGACATGCCCAGCATGTCTTCGATAACTACCTTGTGGGACAAGCCGATGCCCAGGGTAAATCGATTGCCGGTGCAGGCTGCTGCCGTTAACGCTTGTTGCGCGATCGCTGTGGGGTGCCGCGGGTAAGTGGGCGTCACTGCCGTTCCGAAACCTAGTTCGGGCACCTCTCGTCCCATCACCGCCAAAGTGGTTATGGCATCGAAAGAGAAAATGTTGGCGAGCCAGACATCGTTGAGACCCGCCTTGGCTGCGGCCTTACCGCGCTCCACCAGATCATCCATCGTCAAACGCGCACCGTCAGATCCAATCATGATTCCCAAGCGCATAGTGTCTCCTTTGGCGCAAAGCTCAACGTAAAGTCATAGACCGCAACCCTACCTCATAATCCACGCTACTGGGCGCTGGGTCGGATTACCGGCATAATTCGGCGCTTTCTTACAGCCCGAACAGACAGGATCAATTGCATGAGCCAGAAAGAAACCATTGCCATACTCGGCGGCACCGGCGACCTTGGAACCGGCCTTGCCATCCGTTGGTCGAAAGCTGGGCATCAGGTCGTCATCGGCTCCCGAACTCTGGAGAAGGCCCAGAACGCGGTCGCAAACCTGCAAAAGATTAGCCCTGATACACCGGCACAAGCCATGGAAAACGGCGATGCCGCGGCCGCGGGTGACATTGTCGTCTTAACCGTCCCGGCGGATCACCAGCTTTCGACGCTGGGAGGGGTTAAGGACAGCCTCATCGGCAAAATCCTCATCGACGTAACCGTACCGTTGGTTCCACCGAAAGTCGGCACTGTGCAGTTACCGCCGGAAGGCAGCGCGGGCAAACGGGCTCAGGACTTACTCGGCGACGAGGTGATGGTGGTCACAGCGTTTCAGAACATCGCCGCCCATCTGCTCCAACAGGATGTGGTCATCGAGTGTGACGTGCTCGTCGCGGGGAACAAAAAGGCTGCCAGAGATCGGGTGATTGAGCTCATTGAAGAAGCCGGTATGAACGGCTGGCACGCAGGGCCGATCGAAAATTCCGCAGCAGCAGAAGCTCTGACCTCAATTCTTATTCAGATCAATCGTAAACACGACATCTCCCACTCCGGCATCAGAATCGTTGGCCAGGATGACCATTGATCGCTACCTCGTGCTGAGGAGATAGCGTGACACGATTTGAAACCTTTGCAGTCGCAGGCATGCCCATGGTCATGCCTGGCGACGACTTACCGGCGCTAATTTTACAAACCCTAGCTACAGCCGGAGAACAGCTTATCGATGGCGATGTAGTCTGCGTTGCGCAGAAAATCGTCTCCAAGGCAGAGAACCAACTGGTGCCATTGGCCTCTGTTACCCCCAGCGTTGCAGCGCTGAAACTCGCGCAGCAAACTGACAAGGACCCGCGCCTAGTTGAGTTGGTTCTGCAAGAAAGCGATGAAGTGCTGCGGCATAAGCTTGGGGTGCTGATCGTTCGGCACCGCCTCGGCATCGTTGGCGCCAACGCAGGTATCGATCAATCCAATGTTGATCACGGTGACGGTGAAGTAGCGCTACTGCTACCCAAGGACCCGGATGCCTCAGCAGCCCGAATTCGCCGCGCACTGGAAACAGCATGCAACGTACGCCTGGGTGTTCTCATTACCGACAGCCACAACCGACCTTGGCGAATGGGCACAGTGGGCTCGGCGATCGGCTGCGCGGGGCTTAATGTGCTGGATGATCATCGCGGTGGTGAAGACATGTATGGCCGGGAGCTTAAGGTCACCCTGATCAACCGCGCCGATGCCCTTGCCAGCGCTGCAACCCTGGTCATGGGCGAGACTACCGAAGCTAAACCCCTGGCCATCGTTCGCGGCTTACCCTTCGATGACCCTCAGCAGAGCGCCCGGGACATCGTCCGGCCGCTAGCGGACGACCTTTTTAGATGAGGTATGCTGCAGCTGCCAACTACTTCGTTGTGCTTCGGATCCAACCGGCACCATTTCATCGCTGACTATGACTCGCTACATCGCTTTAACTGGGGGAATCGGAGGCGCCAAGTTGGCGCTGGGTTTGACTCACACGCTGACGCCAACCGAACTCATGTTGGTCGCCAACACTGGCGATGACTTCGAGCATTTCGGCCTACACATCAGCCCCGACATCGACACTCTGACCTATACCCTGGCTGCGCTGAACAATCCTGAAGTCGGCTGGGGTCGGCACGACGAAACCTGGAACTTCATGGCCGCGTTGACCGAGCTCGGAGGAGAAACCTGGTTCAACCTCGGAGACCGCGACTTGGCTTTGCATCACCTGCGTACCCAGATGCTCGGTAGTGGTTTAGCATTGAGCGATATCACCGGTGCCATCTGCCAACAACTCGGCATTCAGTACCCTGTTGTGCCCATGAGTGATCAACCGGTCCGCACCATGGTCGCTACCAAAGATGGCGAGCTGAGCTTTCAACACTATTTCGTTCGCGAACGCTGTAAGCCTCGAGTCAGCGGATTTCGCTTTGCCGGCATTGAAGAAGCAAGCCCAGCGCCAGAATTCCTAGCCGCCCTTGCCGAAGCTCATGGGGTCATTATTTGTCCATCGAACCCCTTTGTCTCCATCGACCCCATCTTGAATTTGGCTGGAGTTCGCGATGCGCTGAAAGCAAGCCCAGCCAAAGTTATCGCCGTCTCGCCCATCGTTGGTGGCAATGCCATCAAAGGTCCAACCGCTAAGATCATGCGTGAGCTCAATCTCGCGTCCATGGCTGACGAGGTCGCCGATCACTACGGAGACATACTCGATGGTTACGTACTCGACGAGCTCGACAAATTTCTCGATGGCCGCTTGAACATACCCACTCATGTCACGCAAACCGTCATGCAGACACTGGACGATCGCATCGACCTCGCCAAACACTGCGTCGACTTTATCGATCAATTGCACTGATGTGGGCGCTTGTGCCCTTAAAGCTTCTGGCCCACGCCAAACAGCGGCTGGCACCCGAACTAAACCCCCAGCAACGGCAACAACTGGTGCTAGCCATGGCCGCAGATGTTCTGGAAGCAGTGCGCACTAGCCAAAGGATCGATCACATTCTTCTCATATCCCGCAACGCTGAGGCCAAAGCGTTGGCGCGAGACTGTGACGCCGAGATATTCGCCGAAACCGAAGAGGCCGATCTTCCGCAAGCGCTGGTTCAGGCCATCGCCTATGCTAGTAATCGCAATGCTTCCGGGGTCTGCATCATTCCTGCAGACGCCCCCCTGATTCACGCCAGCGACGTCGATCAGCTATTGTGCGACCATCAGGTCTGCAGCGTAGTGCCAGACGCTCAGTTCAGCGGCACCAACGCCCTGGTGCTGACGCCGCCGCAAGTGTTGGAACCGATTTTCGACGGCCGCAGTTTTGTACCGCACATACAGGCAGCCGTGGCTAGTGGGTTGCCGGTAAGAGTATTCGCAACGCCGCGCTTTAGTCTAGATATCGATACACCCGAAGACCTGCAAACACTGCAAGACAGCCAAGCAGACACCCACGCCAAAGCCTATTTAGGTAGCGTGTAGCGCTAAGCGCGGCCATGAAGGAGGAGCACTAGATGGCATTTACCGAAGCAGAACAGCAGTTTTTAACCGATCATCGCTGGGCTGTTCTCACCACCCTGCGCGGTGATGGAACACCCGTCAGCTCAATGGTTGCATTCGCGCGAGACGGCGACAGCTTTGTGGTCAGCACGCCGGGTATGACTTACAAGCGGCGCAGCGTTGAGAACGACGATCGGGTCAACTTGTGCGTGATCAGCAACGCCGAGCCATTCAACTTCGTCACCGTGGAAGGCACAGCCAAGATCGTGACCGACGATCTTGAGCGCCAGACTCGCCTGGTGTTCGCCAATATTGAGGGTACCGGCTTTGAGTTACCGGAGGACCTGCCTGGCTGGCTCGCCAAACAGCAGCGCGTCATTTTGCAAATCCAGCCGCAGCGCAGCCACAGCGTAATTCGCTAGCACCAGCGGGTTCCCCCATTTCGGCGGGGCTTTCCGTTCAATCGGACTGGACCCGGGTGCCCCTTGCTGTCAGCTGATGTCGCTGGATCTTCCACTCGCCGTTGATGCGTGCCATCTCCGTATTGTAGGTAGCCCACAGGGTCAATGTGGTATCGGGCTGGTCGATTAGGTAGTGCAGCGCCTGGACATCGCTGCGAGTAACAGCACGATCACCATCGATGGTAGCGAACTGAGGGCCCAACATGTGCTGGGTCGGCCCATACTTTTCTAACGCCTCGATCACATAGCTGACCCAGGCATCGACGCCATGGATGGGGTCAGGACCGAAGTCCAACACCTCAACGTCATCAGCGAAGCATGCGCGGTAGCGATCAAAATCTCGTTCGTCCACCCCAGCAGCGTAGTTCAGCATCACGTCCTGTAGTGCAATGCGATCAGCAACGTAGTCGTTAGCCATGTTCAGTTCCTCGAGTTTTTGATTTTACGATGCCACCGCGACCAACGCGTAAGGCGCGTTTTCTTCGACCTCACAGTAGAGGCTGGCAATCAGCCATTCACCGCCCTGGTAAAGATAACGTTCGCGGTACCAACCGATGATTCGGTTATAGCGCACTTCACCGTCGTCAACGTTGGCTGTGTGTAGCATCAACAACCGCCAGTGCCCTTGTGCCTCGTCACCGTTGACGTTGATCTGGGGATTAAAAACGTTGTGCGCAGAATTGCGAATAGTTCCGCTAGCGCGCAGTGCGCTCATATAGGCTTCGATCTGAGGCCAGCCCTCCGCCCGAGTAATACCGGATGCCTCCCATACAGCATCTGCCGTGAACAGCGGTCGCAGCAATGCTGGGTCATGGTCGGCGTCGCAAGCGGCACAATAGCGCGCTTTCAGCTGCTTTATGGCCTCGATGGCTTCCAACCGCCGAATCCGTTCCGCGAGATCCTGATCAGCCACCATCCCCCCTGAAGACCTGGCCTATTACTGGCAAAATCATACCCTCTACAACCTGGGAGCGGGCACAATGACCGACAAGCAAGGCAAAAAATTGATCCTCATGGGGCTGGTTGAGCCCAAGAGCGATGATCTGGTTGAGGCGTTCAACAGCTGGTATCTCGGCAACCATGTCGAAGACACCTACAATTGTCCTGTTATCAAATCCGTCCGCAGCTTCCGTGCAGTGCGCGGGTTTCTCGGCGAAGCGCCGGCACAGTTCCTAACCATCTATGAGTTCGAAGGTGAAGACGCCGAGGCTGCCGAAGCCGCATTAGGCGCCTACCAAAGCGACCCAAACGGCTGGGCAGAACGACAACCGAACAACGATTCTATGGCCGTCGTGGGTGCAGGTTGGTACGAAGAGGCCATAGCGTTCGGAGTGGACTAGCGCTCTACGCACCGGCCGCAGCATTACGCAGGCGCGTCTTTTCTGCGCTTGGCAGAAACCATATGGCAATAGCTGCTGGAATCAGCAGCGCCGCCAGCAGTGGCCAGGCTGGGTCATAGCTACCCGCTTGATCTCGGACCCGTGCTGCCCACCAGGGTCCGACAGCGGCAAGCATCGTGAACGGGCCTACTAAACCCATGACTCGTCCAAAAGCCAAGGTCCCGAAGCGGGTACTAATGATCGCCCCGAGCAACGGCAGAAAGCCGCCTGCCGCTGCGCCCAACAGTGAGGCAACGAGCATTAGACGCAAGAAGCTCAGTGGTCCGGCCATCTGCACTAGGGCAGCGAAGCAGACCAAAATGGCGACGAGAAACAACCAGCGATGGTCGACACGATCCGACAGGCTACCGAAGAACACTTTTGCCACGATCATGGTGAGAGACAAAGCAGAAACAAGATAGGCGCCATTTTTAGCGCTGATGGCCTGGTCGGAGGCATATGGGCCAAGATTTTGCTGAGCCCCGCCAAACGCTATCGCCAGGGGCACGAAGGCGCAGACAATCATCCAGAAAGTCGGGCTGCGCAACAGCTGGGCGGTGGTCCAATCCGCGTCCGCGGCAACCGGCTGCGCGGTCGGCGCTGCGGCCTCAGCGCTCAACCCTGCGGCAGCCGGAGAGTTGCGTATGACCAGCCAGACCAGCGGCACCACAGACAACAGCACCAACCCAGCCAGCCACAAAGATGCCTCGCGCCAGCCCACTGCATCCAGCAGTTGGGTAAATACAATGGGTAGCACGAAGCCGCCGATCGAAGTCCCAACGGTCACCAACCCCAGCGCTAAGCCACGATTGCGATTAAACCACCGGGCTGCCAACGTTTGCGCAGCCAACGGTCCAGCTAATAGCAATCCGCCCACCATGAAGGTCGCGAACAAGAACTGAATCTGCCAAATCTGCTGGGTAACGCTGGTCAATGCCAGTGACACTGCCAGACAACAGGCACCGGCAATGATCAGCCCGCGCATGCTCAGCTGATCCATAGCTCGACCGGCAAGCGGAGAAAGCAGCCCAAGGGTTAGCTGCAAGCCAACGAAGATTAGCAGCACCCGGCTGCGGCCCACACTGAACTCTGCCACCAATGGCTCAATCCAGAAGGTGAAACTGTAGATGCCAATGCCGAAAGTAACGGCTTGGAACAGCATGGACACCGCCAGCACATTCCAGCCGTGGTACCAAGGCGTAGGCAACAATCTACTCAGCCTTAGGGCTCAGAACCAACAACAAGTTTCCGGGCATGTGGTTGTAGATTCCATAACCAGAACTCAAGTAAACCCGGCCGTCCTGAATCACGGGGCCTGCGGCGCCACCAAACGAACCGCCCGTAGCTGATTCACCGTTCACCGTGCCAAATTCCGTAGCGGTGTCTAACTGGTAGAGTTGTTCACCATCTTCTGCGCGGTAAACACGCAACACACCATCCATGCCACCGGCATAGACTAAGTCCGCTGCAGTGGTTATGGCTTGAGAAACGCCTGGATGACAAAAGGTCCGGCCATTGCAGACATCTGGTGCCGGTGCATACCACAGCGATTTTCCGGTGCTGATGTCTAGTGCATGTACACCGGGCCGGTCTGGGTTGTCGTAGCTTCGGCCGTCCGCCATATCGCTTATTGGCACAAACAAGCGGCCATCGGCGGCTGCCATACCAAAGTGCACGCCGCCCTGAATACCACCGCGACCGACCCGCGTCTGCCACACCAAATCGCCGCTGTCAGGATCCAACGCATGCACCAGCCCAGACTTCTGCCCGCCGAGCACCAGCTGACGGCCGTCATCTCCAGTGGCCAATATGGTCGCGGCACCAAAGTCAAAGTCAGGCCCGTTTTCTGGCGGACAGCTGGCCGGTCGATCTGTATCGCACGCAGTGTTCCAGACATCGTTGGCCGTCGCCTGGAACGACCACTGCACGGCGCCGGTGGCTAAATCCATCGCGATTATGGCATCGCTGGTGAGCGTCGCCGGTGACGACATGTTTTCGCCGGTCCCCACATACAGCTGCCCACGCTCGGCGTCGATTGCGGGGCTATTCCAAATCACCGCTCCTGACGGTCCATACATTGGCGTGCCGGCGCTATTGTTGCGCTGCACAGTCGGTGTTTGCTCAATGGTGTAGGTTTTCCAGCGTTGCGCCCCGCTATCTGCGTCCAAGGCGACCACTGAGCCTCTGAATGTGCAGCATTGATAAGTCGGATCAATAGCCAGGCTCACTTCCAAGGACGAGACTGGCACATATAGTGTCTGCTCATGTAGCGTCGGGGTAGCGGTGATGGTGGCGTTCGGGTGATCGTCTGCGCGCACACGAAAATGCAACTCGCCTGTTGCTGCATCAAGGCCGTAGACATTGCCGAGCACGTCGCCAAAATACAGGCGCGGGGTGCTCTCGGCATCCTCCGGATCAACAGCTGACAGGGCAAACCCCGTGCGCACTTCAGCGGCCGCTTCATAGCGCCATACCTGGCAACCGCTGGTCTGCTGTAACGCATAGACACTGCCACCGTGGCTGCCTACAAACATCAGACCGCCCGCAAGCATTGGCTGCGAACGGGCTCGATTAGCGCCTGGAAAAGCCAGCGCCCACTCGGGTTCCAAGGCTCCAACATTGGCGCTGTCAACTGCAGCGGTCGCCGCATCGATCGCTCGGCCATTGCCCGGCACCAGGCCCCAATTTTGCGGACTGGCCACTGCTCCCAGCCCCGGGCCAACCGAAGCGTCGCACGCGGGTAAATCCGCAGAGACCGCAGTGCCCAATGGCCGACCTCCGATGTATTCGGCAACTTCACGACGCTGCAGGGTGGTCAAGCTCGCCGCTTGGGTCTGCATGAGGCCGTCAGTGAGGGTGCCGAGAATCGCCTCGGGGGTCATTAGCCCCAACATATCCTGGTGCGGCGCTTTCTTGACCTGCCCTTCGTGGCAACTCGCACAAGCCTGTTGATAGTGCGCTTTGCCCGGCAACGCCTCGCGCGCTAAGCGCTGCTCCATGATTACCTGCATGCTGCTCTCTGGCGCTTCGGTAGAACTGCAAGCGCCAACGCTCAAGGTGCCCGTCAGCACAAGCAGGTAAGCGCCTGCGCGGCGAATGCCCCGCCAATACGTCAATCCCATTATTTTCTCCCCCTTCCGGAAAGTACTAGCCTAACGACATCGGCGGAGTTTGGCGATTTCGACGTGCACCCGCCCTTGCACTATGCGCAGCCCAGCAGGTAGCGTAATGACCTTGCAGAATCGCAGTGCGAGGCGAACGCCAGTGTCGAGCCCGCCAAGCGCAGGTGCCACCTTCGGCGCGGCGCAATACAGCCCCTTGAGGGCCGAAGTGATGGCCAACCCAGCCATCAGCTACGCTGCGCTGCAACAAACCGCACCTGCACATCTATGCAGCAGTTTCGAGCCCAACTTCTACACACTGTCTCGCTATGATGATGTACGTCGTGCGTTACTCGATGTTGACGGTTTTTCCAGTGAGCATGGGCAAGGGCCACGCTACACACCTCCGGCGGGCATGCTCTCCGATCCTCCTCAACACACCCACTATCGACGCCTCGTTCAACAAGCCTTTACTCCCAAAGCCATAGCGGCGATGAGCGAGCGAGTCACAGCCCTAGCCGACGAACTGCTAGGCGGGCTGTCGGCGCACGCGCAATTCGATCTGCACGACGACTTCGCCTTCCCGTTACCGGTGATCATCATAGCCGAGATGCTGGGCGTGCCAAGTGCAGATTTACACCACTTCAAACGTTGGTCTGACGCCTCAGTTGCTGCGATGGGAGCAGAAGACCCAACGCCTTGGAACGATGATCTGGCAGCACTTGGCGATTACCTGCTGCAGCACATCCGCAATCAGCGCGCCGTGCAACCAGGGGCTGCGGCGAACCTGACCCAGCGTCTAGTAAACGCCCGCGTTGAAGGCCAGGGCTTAACTGATGAAGAGGTGCGCGGTGTGGCATCGCAGCTACTCGTCGGTGGCAACGAAACAACTACTTCGCTCATTACCAATGCAGTTTGGCGTCTTTTGGATCAACCGGATCTTTGGCAGCAGCTGCTGCAAAAGCCGAAGCTGGTGCCAGTGGCCTTGGAGGAAAGCTTAAGGTTCGATCCGCCGGTATTGGGGCTGTACCGTACTGCGCGCAAGCAGATCGTGTTGCACGGCACCACCATACCAGCAGGCAGCAAAGTCATGCTGCATTACGCCGCGGCAAACCGCGACCCAAATGTCTTTGCTAACCCTGATCAGTTCAAGCTAGATCGACCAGCGAAGAGGCATCTGGCATTCGGGCTCGGGGTGCACTTTTGCCTGGGCGCTGAGCTTGCGCGTTTGGAAGCAAAAGCTGCGCTGAGTGCTCTACTACGCCACTTTCCAGGCCTCGAGCTGATCAATGCCGGTGAGCGGATCGCGCCGTTCTTCCTTTGGGGCCGCCGGCACCTGCCTGTGCGCCCAGGTCCTGAACCGACCTCCCTTTCGTAGCCAACAAATCAACCCACGGAGATCGGATGACCGATATTTTGCAAGTACTCGTAGTCAGCAAAGGCCACGACTACGACCACGATGCTTTCCTGGCGATGTTCGATGCCATGGAAAGCATCGAAGCGACGCTGGTGCAACAGCCTGCTGCCCAGGTAATCCTGCAACCGCAGCATGTAGAGGCCTATGACGCCGTGCTGTTTTACGACATGAGCGGCATCCCCGGCGTCGGCTTGAGCCACGATAAAGCGGATGCGGCAGGCCAACCCGATCCGGCTTATCGTCAGGCGATCGAAGCTCTGGTTGAGGCAGGCAAAGGTTTGGTGTTACTGAACCACGCCACGGTGTCTTGGCCGCAGTGGCCATTGTGGCGGCAGATCAGCGGCTCTTCCTTCATGCTGCAGGCCGGGGAGCTCAACGGTAAACGGGTACCGGGCTCGGGCTATCGCGGTGGTCATGGCCCGCATCCGAATCCAACTCTGCATCTGCGCGCACAAGGCAGTCATCCAGTGCTTGAGGGCCTTGAGCAAGGCTTTGAGATCACTGACGAGATCTACCTGAAAAGCAAAGACTTCGAAGCCAATGTCGTACCACTGCTGCGCGGCGACTATGAGTTCGTTGCGAGCAACTTCACACCGCCACCGCTGGCGCCCGCTGCAGAACAAGCGGCGTGGGATCATCCACCAGGTAGCGATCTCATTGTTTGGGCTCATGCAGCCGGCAACAGCCCGGTGGTAGTTTCGGACGTTGGCGATGGGCCACCCGCATACGGCAATCCCGACTACCAACGTCTACTCGCCAACGCCTTGCGCTGGGTCGCCAGCGACGCGGCGGCACAATGGGCCCGTGATCGTAGCTGACGTGCTAGACCGACCGCACATAGCATAATCGCAATCCCAGGGGATCACTTAGGATGACGACAGCAGACTGGTTCATCATTATCGGCCTCGGCGCGCTTTGGCTCGGTGCCCAGATCGTCTGGGTCGCGCCTAGGCCGCGGCAACTGCGCAGTGGTGATGTACCCACTGCAGCCAAGGGTAGCAGCGAAGCTTTCATGCTGTTCTGGCTCGATCAATACGGCTGGCTGGGCATCTGCCTGTGCGCTGCCGGGCTCATCGCTGCGGGCTACGGAGTACTGAGCCGATGACTACTCTGTTGTACGCCGGCATCCTTGCGCTGTTGGCCGTGTTGCTGGCTAATCAGGTGCTGTATGTGCGTCTGCGCGGCGCCGCAGAGCCGCCTTGGCGGGCCGATGCGACCCTACGGGTGCAAGCTAACTTTGTCGAAAATGTACCTCTGGCATTGGTGTTACTACTGGTTTTAGAGGTCGGCGGTATTGGCGAGACAGCCATGCACCTACTCGGTTCAGCGCTGGTGGCGTGCCGAATACTTCACGCC
Organism: Pseudomonadales bacterium; assembly: GCA_051027215.1. Classification (GTDB taxonomy): domain Bacteria; phylum Pseudomonadota; class Gammaproteobacteria; order Pseudomonadales; family Azotimanducaceae; genus CALHVX01. The sequence goes on from JBPCXR010000046.1 coordinate 65,331, forward strand.
TGGGGTATGAGTCGCACCGAAGGCGCTAACTATCCGCGCCTCATTGGTGCGCAAGGCACCTTCGCCTTGCTGTCGATCATGGGCGTAGCCGCAATCTACAGAGCACTGGTCTACTAGCAACGGATCGCCAGTTGCCAACGCTCTATGGGGTTCGTGCCAGCTGATACATCTTTAGGCCAAAGCGTTCTACCTAAAGCCCCAAAGGCGGGCATAATGGTCCTTTTAGGGTCCTGAAGTTGGGGTCAAAGCATTGAATACACAGGAAATATTAGCCACAGCATTGAGTGGGGAGCGCATTTCTACCGATGCCGCGCTGGCCTTGGCCAACGAGCCGGATACCTACAGCCTGGCCCAGACCGCAGCCAAACTTCGTGATCGGGGATTCGGCAATGTCGTCAGCTATTCGCGCAAGGTGTTTATTCCTCTCACCCATCTGTGTCGAGACGTTTGTCACTACTGTACTTTCGCCCAGGTTCCAAGGAAAGTTCAGGCGCCCTACCTAACGGTCGAACAGGTATTGGAAACCGCCCGCCAGGGCGCAGCGATGGGCTGCCAAGAAGCGTTGTTCACACTTGGAGAAAAGCCCGAACTGCGCTACAAGGCAGCGCGGGATGCGCTAGCCGAGATGGGCTTCGAGTCGACGCTGCACTATCTCAAGCATTGTGCAGAATTGGTGTACAAAGAAACGGGTCTGTTGCCACACCTGAACCCCGGCAACCTTACACCTGACGAGTTGCAGTGGTTGCGTCCGGTCTCGCCCTCCATGGGCATTATGCTGGAATCCACTTCAGAGCGATTGTGCGAAAAAGGTATGCCGCACTATGGCTCGCCCGACAAAGTACCCGCTGTGCGCTTGCAAACACTGGCCGACGCCGGCGTAGCACAGGTGCCGTTCACCACGGGTATTTTGATCGGCATCGGCGAAACCCGCACAGAGCGAATTGAGTCTCTGCTAGCCATTCGCGAGATCCACGAGCAACACGGGCACATTCAGGAAATCATCATCCAAAATTTCCGTGCGAAGCCGGAAACCAAGATGGCGAACGCCCCAGAGCCTGATCTCAACGAGCTGCTGTGGACGCTCTCGGTCGCTAGAATCATCTTCGGCGCACACATGAGCATTCAAGCGCCACCCAACTTAAGCCCCGGTGTGTTGGAACAGATCGTTAACGCTGGCATCAATGACTGGGGCGGCGTCTCTCCAGTTACCCCGGACTTCGTGAACCCAGAAGCGCCTTGGCCGCATTTGGAGGACCTACGACGGGAAACCGCAAACGCAGGGAAGTACCTGCAGGAACGCCTAACCATTTACCCAGGTTACGCCAGCGATCTAACTACTTGGGTCGATTCCGATCTACACGATGCGGTGCTGGCGCAAATCGACGCCGAAGGGTTTGCTCGTACTGACCCTTGGTGCCCTGGCGATCTTGGCGCACCGCCAACCTCTGACCTTGCTGCGATCACTTCTCCAACAAAGCCCGTGTCAGCGGACTTGGCTGAAATTCTGAGCCTGGCTAAAGCCGGGCAAGAACTCACTGAGGCTCAGGTGGTGCGGCTATTTGCCGCCCGCGGTAACGATTTCTCCGCGGTGACCGCGGCTGCCAACGCTCTACGGGCCGAGAGCAATGGCGATGTCGTGAGCTATGTGGTCAATCGCAACATCAACTACACCAACGTTTGCTACTTCAAGTGTCAGTTTTGTGCGTTCAGCAAAGGCAAGCTATCCGAGAACTTGCGCGGCCGGCCCTATGATCTGTCACATGAGGAGATCGCGCGACGAGTGCAAGAAGCCTGGGATCGCGGTGCAACCGAAGTATGCATGCAAGGTGGGATCCACCCTGAATATACCGGTGAAACCTACATTGGCATCATCGAAGCGGTGCGCAAAGCGGTGCCTGACATGCACATTCACGCGTTTTCACCGCTTGAGGTTTGGCAGGGTGCCGCCACGCTAGAGATGGATCTGGAATCCTACCTCGAGCGCCTAAAAGCCGCCGGCTTGGACACACTGCCGGGCACCGCCGCAGAGATTCTCGACGACGAAGTTCGACAGATCATCTGCCACGACAAGATCAATACCGCCCAATGGCTAGAGGTCATGGAGGCCGCACACAAAGTCGGCTACCGCACCACCGCCACCATTATGTATGGCCATGTGGAAAAGCCCGTACATTGGGCCCGGCACCTACTGCGCATTTTGCAGCTGCAAAAGAAAACCGGCGGCTTTACGGAGTTCGTACCACTGCCCTTTGTGCACATGGAAGCGCCCATGTACCTCAAGGGCAAAGCTCGTCGGGGCCCAACCTTTCGAGAGGCAGTACTAATGCACTCCGTTGCGCGCCTGGTTCTGCACCCGCACATCACCAACATACAGGCGAGTTGGGTAAAAATGGGTCACGATGGAGTAGTGGCCTGTCTGCAAGCTGGGTGCAACGACTTAGGCGGCACCTTGATGAACGAGAGCATCAGCCGCGCTGCCGGTACTAACCACGGGCAGGAAACTTCGCCGGCGCAGATGCTGGCCATGATCGAATCGGCTGGACGCGTGCCACGACAACGTCTGACCGCCTACGGTGATGCGCCCGAGGAGCGCATCGCGGTTGGTCGGGCGGCGGGCGAGCTTCTGGAAATCGTCAATACACCGGCGCGCAAGTACGAGCGCAAGCGCAAAGGGCCGCTATTGCGACCAGGCTTGATCGATGTGGTTGAGGCGCGCTAAGTAAAGCTGCCAGTCGCGCTGGGTTAGCCTGGCGCCATCTGCAGGTTGAGCTGACTGAGCCGGTTTACTTGCTCTTTGAGCGCTTGTTCTAGCAGCAGCAACTGCGCTTGCACCGGATCTTTCACGCGCTTGCGAAAGCCAGCGGTCGTGGCATCCAGCACTGCTCGCTGTCTGGCCACCAACTGGTTGCGCAACTCCAGACACTCTTCCAAACATTGCACGAAGTGCTGTGTCTCTTCCTCTAGAACAGAGCGCCACTTGTCAGCGTTGGGCAACACTTCCAGAGTTTTCTCTGCGCGCCGCAGCTGGGTCTCGACCTCTGCCTCGCGAATGCGAAAAGCCTCAACGCGCTGCAGGTCGGAGGCCAAGCCAACCCAGGACGAGGCACTGATCAGCCACTTGGTCGGATCGAACTGCCACCACTTAACGCCGTTGCGGTAGTCTCGCTGAAACTTGTGATGGTAGTTGTGGTAGCCCTCACCGTAAGTGAACAGTGCGAGTACGCCGTTGTCGCGAGCGCTGTTGCCTTCGGTATACGGCCGCTTACCCCAAAAATGCGCCAAGGAGTTGATGAAAAAGGTGGTGTGATGGGTAAAGACCAGGCGTGCCACGCCCATCAACAACAGATTGGCTAGGTAGTCGCCAGTGAGCCAACCGACCAACAATGGCGGCGCAAAATTGGTTGCCAAGGTAATCGGCAAGTAGTGGTTGTGTTGCCACATCACCACTTTATCGCGCTTTAGATCAGCAACGTTGTTGTAGTCTTCGTGGCCGCTCGGGTACTCCCGAAGCATCCAACCCATGTGCGAAAACCATAGTCCCCGGCCCGCGCTGTAGGGATCTAGGTGGTCGTCGTCGACGTGTCGATGGTGGCGGCGATGGCCAGCGACCCACGTGTAAATGCTGTTCTGCACAGTGGCGGCACCAAACAGCGCGAAAAACAGTCGTAGCGGCGCCCGCGCTTTGTAGGCGTTGTGCGCCCACAGGCGATGATAGCCAGCAGTGATCGAGATGCCGCTGAATCCGCAAAAGAGGACAAAGCCGACAATCGCTGACCAATGAAAGCCAACGCTCAGCTGATACCAGGGCACGCCGATAACGGCGATCGCGAAAGTGGCTACGAACAGTATGGTCTGCACCCAGAGCAAGGGTGGTTTTGACTCCACGCTTGCCTCAGTGTCCTGCCCCTGCTGCGGTTGTGCATCAGTCTTCAAGCTCATCCTCCTGGCCTGGGTGGTACCCGAATACCAGCCATTGCCTCGTCCAATTGCCTCGTCCCTTTGCCGAGCCTTGCAGTCCATAGCGTAGATCGAACACAGCCGTAAAAACGAGACCGAGCTGACGGTTACACCGGACACCCTTGGCATCCGGCGGTCCGATCGCTATCAGCGCTCGCTTCAGACAAACAAATTAGGCAAACAAGTTGCTATAATTGCAGGCCGCGTGTCTGGGCTATGGAGTAGCCCAACGCCCAGCGATTCGTTCGCTGGAAGGTGGATCATACTAGAAAGTCAAATAAAGATACTTGTTCCTGGATCCCCAGGACGTCGCGACCGGGATTAGCGACGGGTTGCGAAGCGCAACAACAGCTCGGTCATTAACTCTGTGCCAGCTTTCAATGCAGCAACTCCCACCCGCTCATCGTTCCCATGTACCCCGCTAATATCCTCTGCAGGCACCATGAACCCAGAGAAACCGTAGCTGGCAATACCTAGGTCGCGGAAGAAGTGGCTGTCGGTAAAGCCCGTGCTCACCGATGGGATCAACGCTGCCTTAGGATAGCGCTTCGCCACTACCCGCTCGATCGCATCAAACAGTTCACCTTCAGCTTTGCTCACAGCCGGGGTGAAGCTGAGGATTTGTTCGAAACGAATTTGCGAGTCGTTGACCACAGTTTCGATCTGCTTGCGAAACTCCACCTGATCTTGATCCGGTAGCAAGCGACAATCGACTTCGAGTTGTGCTTGGGGTGGCACCACATTGATCTTGTTGCTGGCTTGCAGCCGCGTCACCGCGCAGGTGTTGCGTAGCAAGGCGTGATGATTGCGGTTCAGCGCGTGCAGCCTCCGCACGAAAGCATCGTCCGCAACCGCGCTAGACATGTCTGCATAGGCAGCTTGCAGTTCCGCAGGCATGTACGAGGCGAGCCCGGCGAACATAGACTGGACCGGAGCAATTACCCGTACTGGAAACTGCGTGTCTGCCAGGCGTGCGCCGGCCCGCAGCAAGCGCGTAACCGCGGTGGTCGCGCCGGGTACGGAACCATGTCCGGGAGCGTCCTCGGCAATGAGTCGAAACCAAAACGGTACCTTTTGCGTTACCTCTACCAAGAACAGCGGCTGATCTTGAATGAAGGTGCCCATGCCACCTTCATTGAGCAGGTACCCCACCTCGGAAAAGACTTCCGGATGATTCTGCTGCAACCAGCCAGCGCCGTATTCACCCCCCGCTTCCTCATCGGCGGTGGCAATGAACCAAACATCCCGGGTCAGTGGCTTATTGCTCGCGGCCAGCGCCAAAAAGGCCTGGAACTGAGCAATGGCAGTGCCCTTCATGTCCAATGCGCCGCGGCCCCAGACATAGCCCTCGCGGATGTCACCGCTGAGCGGCTCAGTGCGCCAATACCGCTCATCAGCGGGCACCACATCGATGTGATTGAGCAGCACCAAGCCGCGTTTGCCCCGCGCTGCGCGCCCGCTGGCCGGCAATCGCGCCCACAGGTTGCCGCGACCTGGAGCGCTTTCAGCGGTTTCATAAGCGATACCCGCCGCATCTAGGTACTGCGCAAAGAAAGCAACCCCGCGACTTTCGTTACCCGGTGGGTTCACCGTATCGATCTTCAAATACTCCGCCAAGCGCTGGGGCGCTTGATCGACAAAAGACTCTGGCGAGCGAGCTTGAAGACCGGGAGAGAGAGTGAGCAACAGCAACGCTATGACAACTCGAGCAAACGTCCACGCATCCCGGTGTTGTTGCCGCATTGCTCTACCTGAGTGTCTTCTGCCAACCCCCAGCATGCCTGACGCTGGCAAATGCTTCCAACTCAAGGCAATCTTATTCCACCACTGCGGAGTTACAGATTATGCCCAGCCCAGAACTCGAAGCCATGGTGCAATCCTTGCTGGATGCACCCATTGTCGGCGCGCCCAGTCTAGAGGAGGAGCGAGCAGGTTTTGAAGAGATGCTCTGTGCATTTCCACTGCCAGAAAACGCCAGCGTAACCGCCCATCCGTTGGGTGAAATCGAAGCTGACTGGGTCAGCGTGCCAGAAGCGGATTCCAGCAGAGCGATTCTGTACCTGCACGGCGGGGGCTACGTCATTGGCTCCCACAAAGCGTATCGCGAATTTGCTGCGCGGCTGGCGAGCGCGTGTAAGGCCAGAGTACTGGTGCTGAACTATCGCCTGGCGCCTGAACATCCTTTCCCGGCGGCCGTGGACGATGCGGTTTTGGCCTACCGTGACATACGAGAACAAAGCGACATTAAGCACGTCGCCATCGCCGGAGACTCAGCAGGTGGCGGCCTCACAGTTGCCACCATGCTGGCTCTGAAAAACCAAGGCCTGCCCCAGCCTGACTGCGCGATCTGCCTATCGCCCTGGACCGATCTCACCATCAGTGGCGCTTCGGCAGAGCCGGGCGCGGTGTCCGACCCCATGGTTTCTCTCGACCGACTAAAGGGCATGGCCAGCCAGTACGCCGAAGGCGAGCAAAGCAATCCGCTCGCATCACCACTGTTCGGCGATCTAGCGGGTCTTCCGCCTCTGTACATCGCAGTGGGAACTCGGGAGCTGCTGCTAGACGATACTCGCCGCTTCGTCGAACGAGCCCGCGCCGCTGGTGTGAGCCTAGAAACTGAAGTGGAGGATGGCCTAATTCACATCTGGCCGGTGTTTCCTACGCTGCCGGAAGCGGCGCCCACGCTGGCCAACATCGGGCGTTTTACTGACGCAAACTTTGGCTGAGGCGCGACGTCTCTTCAGGGTTGCGTCTTATGGGTTGCGTCTTATGGGTTGCGTCTTATGGAATGCGCCTTAAGGTGATTTCTGGCGCCAGGCTTCGACGTAGATCCACCCACCTGAGGCGGTTTTACCCAGCGTCTTCTTGCCCGCTAAAGCTTCAACTTCGCTCAGGGCAATGCTGTTACGGGTAGCAATGCGTTGGTATTCCGCCTTACGCTTGGCGTTGATTTCTTCGACTAGATTCCTCGCCGTGAGCGGGGCCTCACTCTGCACTAGCCCCAGATAACCATCGGCACGCTCACCGATCACTCCCTGAGCTTTCAGCTCGCTCAGATCGGCCGCCAGCGCGAGCGCTGAGCACAATAGCGCAGCGAGTAATACCAGGCTCGCAGCAGATCGATGTCTGTTTCGGGATAATCGCTGCATTACTGCACTCCGTTAATCATCAGACTAGAAAAGATCCGAGTCGTCGCTAAAAAGGGAATCTAAATCTTTGTCTACCTTGACCAGAATCTCATGCTTAATGTTGACGTTGAGATTAATCGTGATTGGCTCATCGGTTGCCACCTGTACCGTAGGTGTACACGCTGAGGCGAAAACCAGCGCGACACAGAACAGACAATTTCGCAAAAATCGAACTGCGCAGCATAGAGACTGATTAAGATGAGCGTCGCTTGAAATCATATACATTGGCATGCTTCTTTTTGCATCTCTATCCGCCTCACGATATCCGCCTCATGATGTCCGCCTCACACTCTGGCCAGCTTCTGTAGCCGACGATAGCAGCGCATGCCGCCAGGCTGCAATCGGCTTTTTTCTCAGCGGTTCACACGCCGTTCAACTTGCTCCGTCACCAACTGATCTGCCTGCAACGACTGTAACAGTGTCAGCACGTTTTCTGACACATTGACGTTGTAGTTGATCTGACGCCCCCTTTCGACTTTCGGGTTATGCCCTCGCAATGCAACACCTAACTTCAGATCTCCCGTAGGTGTGTAATCGACGCTTGCGGTCAATGCGTCGTAACGAAAGTCACTGAGCGCACCTACCGCGAAGTCGAGTCCTGGCTGACCGGTGGGGTTTGCGAACTGCTCACTCAAACGGATGACCCCGCCCGGTGGCAGCGATTCCAACAGTCCGTTGTGCACTTCCACGCCGGCGCTAGAAATGCGTACTGGCAGCGAACCGCTCAGAGTTCCTGTGCCGCCCACATCTTCGCCCTCGAGCGCTAACAATTGCGCCAGAGACAGGTTCGTGAGTTGCACATCAAACGTACCGCTCGGATCATTCAGGTCGATGCTAAGCCCCTCGCTGTGCGCCTCGCCACCCAACAACCGCGCGCCAAGATCCCGTAGCTGCAAATGTCGCGCCTGGCCCTGCTCCTGATAATGGGCATTCACAGCGATAGCCGTTAGGGGAAAACCAATGTCAATCTGGGAAACGCGCAAATCGTCGGCACGCAATTGCAAGCGCTCACCCGACCATTCGAGGTGCAGCTTCGCATCGACCCCTTCTGCAACGTAGTCGGCAAAGGTGAGCGCGCCCCGCGTCAGCGTCGCTTGCGCGGCCACTGCGATGGGCGCTTCCGGTTCGATCGTTGCCGTCGCTACACCATGCAGATCTCCTGCAGCCAAATCAAAGGGTTCCGACCAGTTAACAAACATGCCAGCAAGCGCATTTTCAGATAGCGATTGAGAAAAGTTACTGCGCGCTTGGCCCCGGCGCCGTAGCAGGTCGTAGCGAACCAAATACGGAAAGGCAAGCGTGCCTCGCTGCACCTGACCTTGCAGCTCTAGTTGACTGGCCTGCAGGCTGGCTCTGAAGTCCCCTGACACATCCCGCAAACGCAATTCGCCACTGGGCAACGTAGGCGGGTAATCAAAGTGCAGTTCGGTGACCGTGCCGGCAAGCTGAGCTGACCAAGCACCACGTTGCCATTGCAACTGCCCCTGATATTCGAGGCGCCCTCGGCTGATGTCCAGAGCTTGATCCCACTCCTTGCTCAAGGCAGCGAGGATGCGGTTACCCAACTGCAACCGATGGGCCAACGTCAGCTCGAGATGCTCATCTGCGGGTTGGTAACGCAAAGTAAACGGCAGCAGAAGCGGCCCCGATCCACTTGGCAACGGCAATGCCAAAGCGCTGGTTACTGCCACGCTACCGGTACCCGTGATCTCAAAAGCATCAGCCTGCTGTAGTTGTAAGCGCACCTCACCTTGGGGCTGCAGGCGCTCCAACTGCGCGGCATAGCTGGCCTGCAACTGCAGCTGGACCGGCAATCCCTGTGAGTCTGAACTACTTCGAGCGTAGCCGAGATTCGAAAGCGACAGGTCCACCGATCCCAAGTCACCCTCCAACCGGCAGTTGATGCCGTCGCTGAGTTCAAGCTCGTGGGCTGTTGCCCGCAGCATGACGGGCTCACTGATGACACAGCGGCCCTGGCTTGGCCCGCTCGCCTGGGCAAATTGCACCTCGCCCTGATCGACGAACAGTGAAAGTACCCCAGCGCTTAGGTCAAAGGTACCGGCCAACTCCTCTAAACCAATGCTTTGGATATCGGCTGTCTGGCCAAGCACCTCAGCATTAAGGTCAGCGCTCAACGCCAACGCACCGGTGATCGCAAGATCCCTCGGTCCATAATCTGTTGGTATCGGCCAGGGCACGCGGCTGTTCATGGAGAGCTGCAAGCTGATCGGCAACTGCGGCAACTTCAGCAACGATTGCACCAATGCTGCATCCGCATCGGCCAGATTGACTCTAGTGTTCAAGTCCACCGCATTCTCGGCAAATCGCGAGTTCACTGTGATTGCTGGGGGATTGTCGCCCTCGCGAAGGCTCAAACTAAGCCCCGTTGCGTCGCCGTAGGCCAGTTTCAATTCATGCTGCAACAGTGGCGCAACGCCGACGATCCGGCTCTCTGCAAGCAGCTCGGCACCCTCCTGGCGCAGCTCTCCTGCCAGCGAAATCGTCGCTGTGGGCTGCACGATCAGTGAGCGTATCCGTAAGCTTGTCCAAGGCAGATCTTGGAGCCAGCGCGTCAGCGAAATTTGTTGCGGCAGGCGACTGTGCCAGTCGCGATTAAGGCTTGCAGTAGCAGCAGGATCCTCAACACCATCAGCATTGAAGCGCACCCGCAACTCACCTAGCTCAATCGTCGCCAAGCGACCAGCCAGCAGGCCTTGCCATGAGTAGTCCAGCCGTAGATCTCGCAAGTGCCAGCTTTGTTCTTCAGTCGTCAGCTCGACAGCAGAAATGTTCCAGCGAGTCAGCCGCGGACGCTGCATGTCGAAATGCTGCAGCGTCATGCCCTGGTCGCCTGCAATACGGCTGAGCAGCAAAGGTAGTAGCGTTGGGCTGAACAGGTATAAGCCGATCAACGTCGCCAGCACAAGCAGCAGCAACACGCTGGGCACGCGGGACCAACGCCGCAAACTGTGAATGGCAGGATGGCTCGGCATGTCTACCGCAGTGTACGGTTGCTGATCTGCGCGTGCGAGACTTGAATGTGCTGGGTAGGCACCCATAGTAGGCTGGGACCCACCGAAACTTTAGGGAAAACAAATGTCCTATCAGCACGTGCTCGCAGCGATTGATCTGTCCGAGGAATCGACTCAGGTCTTGGTCCGCGCCAAGGAGGTGGCCGACAATCACAACGCCAAGTTGTCTGTCATCACCGTGATCAAGCCTTTGAGTCAAGTTTATGGGGGCCTCAGCATGGCGCCGTTGGCAAACGCGTCGGTGTCTTTTGAAGAGCAAGCCATAGCTCAAGCCAAGACCCGCCTGGCTGACCTGGCAGGTACTTATCAGATCGCAGCAGCAGATACTCACGTTCCTCTGGGCGCGCCAGCAACTGAGATACAGGTCACCGCCGAACAAATTGGCAGCGATCTGATCGTCATCGGTACTCACGGTCGCAAAGGCCTCGAGCGCATCCTGGGCTCGACTGCTAATGCGGTTCTGCATGGGGTTCGCAGAGACGTACTAGCCGTGCGCCTCCAAGAAGACGGCTAGCAGGGCCAGCCGTCCCTCAGGCGACGCCGTTAAACACCACAGGCTGCCGCTCGCTGTTCCGTGCGCACGGCGAGCGCCAACGGCAGGATAATCGTCAACGCAATCAACCCGCTTGCCAGAGCCAGCAACAGTAGCGTTGCGTGCATGCCCCACAAGTCAAAGCTGTAGCCTACCAGTGGACCGGTTAACGCGAAGGCACCGCGAAAGCCGAAGCTCGCCAGGGAGTTCGCGGTGGCCCGGAACTCGCTCGGTATGCGCCGATTCAAGCCATCACGCAGAATAACCAGACCAAAACCGCGGCTGGCGAAAAAGGTGATGCTGACCAGCACCCCACCGACTACCCCCAACCGGTCCAGCAACAAGTAGCCCAAAACCGGCGCGCAAGCAATTAGCAGCAGCAGCGCTCTAGCGCCCAGAAAATCTTCGACCCGATGCGCATAGCGACCAGCAACCGCGGTTACCAGTGCTAGGCCGCCCCAGAGATAACCAAAATGCGCCAGCGGAATCGACTGCATCTGCCAAAGCTTCTGCAGCAACCACACCGCGTTGAAAGTTGTCAGCGACCAGATGCTCAGGGCGGCAAAGCACAAGCGCAGCACCGCTGAATGACGCCATAAATAGCGCCAGATCTCGACCATGGCCTGCCCATGACTACTGGCCTCCAAACGCCTGATCGGCGGCTCGGTAAGGGCAAATGCCAACAACAACGGTATCCAGCCAATGATGGCCTGAATCCGCACGACCAGATCGACGCTCACGAAAATCAGCAAGGCACTAAGGCTGAAAGCGGCAAGCGCTTCCGACAAGGTGCGAGCCGAGTAAAGCTTGCCCACCACTTCACGTTGCTTTTGTTCGCTGCGATCAAGCACCAGCTCTGAGTCATAGGCCATCGCTATATCCGCACCGGATACCAAGCTATGACTGATTGCCAGGCTAACTTCAAACAAGGCAAGCCCCCAGAACCCGTCGGCGAATAGCAACACCGTGTTGCCCACGCCACTGAATAGCGCGCCAATGATTAAGGTTGGCTTTCGACCCAGCACATCAGCAACGTAGCCCGACGGGACTTCCGAGAGCAATACAACTAGCGCGAACAGTGCCTGCAACGAGAACACCTGCTGCATCGACAGACCTTTACTCTGAAAAAACGGCACTGCGATCGGCATGATCAGCAGGAACACCTGAAAGAACGCCAACCAAAGCGTCCGGGCTAAATTTCGTCGCATCTGTTGTTTGAATGTCATGATCTCTCTCCTCTTAGAGATCTGCTTGAGCAGGGGCTCGCCCTTCCGCTCAACGTTTTTACTGGCTCAGAAACGAAAAACCCCGAAGGCTTTTGGCTCTTCGGGGTTTCTCAATGCAATGAATTGCTACTGAATTTAACCGCTGGAGCCTCCGGGTGAATGCAGGAAGTGCTTGCTCAGTACCACGCAATCAACTGCCCAATCCCGCACGGACATGCACGCCGTACCCCACAGCATGGCTGGGGTAATGCGCTTGATCGCGTTTGTGCTAATTGGACGTTGCACGGTTCGTTCAGGGCCAAAGTAATACAGGGCGCGCATGGTGCGCTTGTGCGCCGTAGAGGTCAAGACAGAAATCAGACTTCCATCACGAATTTCACTCAGAGTCTAAACCCAAGAGCCGCCGCAGTTGTTCACGCTCCACACCGGCATCTGCAAAGTCGTCGAATGCTTTGCTAGCAACTTGAATGATGTGATCACGAATGAAAGCCGCGCCTTCTCGAGCGCCTTCTTGCCCGTCCTTGAGCGCGCATTCCCATTCAAGCACCGCCCAGCCTTCAAAGTTATATTGGGTAAGCTTGGAGAAGATTCCCTTAAAGTCTACTTCGCCATCGCCTAGCGAACGGAAGCGGCCCGGCCGCTCTACCCAGTCTTGGTAGCCACCATAGACGCCGCTGCGGCCATTGCGTTGCAGCTGCGCGTCCTTGACGTGGAACATTTTGATGCGTTCATGGTAGTGATCGATGAACGACAAGTAGTCGAGATGTTGCAGCATAAGGTGACTGGGGTCGTAGAGTATGTTCGCACGTCGATGCTGATCGACCGCATCCAGAAATCGTTCAAAGCTCACGCCGTCGTGCAGATCTTCGCCAGGGTGGATTTCGTAGCAGCAATCCACGCCAACTTCGTCGAATTGGTTGAGTATGGGCGTCCAGCGCGCGGCCAATTCCGTAAACCCCGTATCGACTAACCCGGCAGGCCGCTGGGGCCAGGGATAGAAATATGGCCACAACAACGCCCCGGAGAATGTGGCTTGGGCCCGATGACCCAAGCGCGCACTGGCTCGAGCTGCCAACTTCACCTGCTCGACGGCCCATAACGTTCGAGCACTGGGATTGCCGCGTACCGCTTCCGGCGCAAAACCGTCGAACAGTGCATCATACGCCGGATGTACCGCTACCAGTTGCCCCTCCAAATGGGTAGACAACTCGGTAATCTCAATGCCGTGCTCGGCCACGCGCCCACTCAACTCATCACAGTAGGTTTGGCTGTCTGCGGCCAAAGCAACATCGATGAAGGCCGGGTTGCCGATAGGCACCTGGATCCCGCTAAAGCCAAGCTCTGCTGCCCATTGGGCCATGCCATCGATGCTGTTAAACGGCGCTTCGTCAGCCATGAACTGGGCGAGAAAGATGGCCGGGCCTTTCAACGTTTTCATGCAAGGCGCTCCCAATGGCCCTGTTGCTGATCACTGCGCACCGCGGCCTCAATGAACTGCATACCAGCAAGCCCCGTGTAGACATCTGGTAGCGCCCCAGGCAAGCCCGGCGCGAGCGACCCTTCGGTAAAACTCTCAGCAAATTCTCGGTAAAGGGTGGCAAAACTTTCCAAATAGCCTTCCGGATGACCCGCAGGCAAGCGCGTCACCGCAGCTGCCTCCTGACTTACCTCAGGGCCGCCCGTGCGCAACTCAACGCGCGCGGAGTCCTGACCGATCAGATACAGACTGTTCGGCGCTTGCTGACTCCAGCTCAGGGCCCCACTCTCGGCATAGACGCGCAAGCGCAAATTGTTTTCTTCACCGAACGCTACCTGGCTTGCCAGCAACGTGCCCGATGCACCGCTGGCAAAACGCAGTTGCAGTTGAGCATCATCATCTAGCGCTCGACCAGGCACGAACCGCTGTAAATGCGCAGACACCTCGGTCACGGGTTCGCCCAGGACAAATTCTGCAAGGCTATGGGCATGACTGCCAATGTCCCCCAGACAGCCAACCGGCCCTGCCTGGGCCGGATCCGTTCGCCAGTTGGCTTGTTTGTTATCAACGGGTTGCGCGAGCCAGCCTTGTAAGTACTCGACGATGACTCGACGCACCGGCCCTAGCTGCCCGCTCGCCAATCGCGCTCTGGCCTCACGAATCATGGGGTAGCCCGTGTAGTTATAAGTCACTAGCAGGGGCAGCTTGGCTGCGGTCGCGGCTGCCACCAAAGACTGCGCCTGGGCCACGCTTACGCCAAGCGGTTTGTCGCAAACCACGGCAAACCCGGCCTCCAATGCTGCCCTAGCAATATCGAAATGTAGGTGGTTGGGGGTCACAATCGTGACAAACTGCATCCGCTGCGCGACCGGCAGTGCTTGCTCGGCAACCAGCATCTCTTGGTAGCTGGGGTAGCAGCGCTCGCGGGGTAGCCCATATAATCGCTGACCCGAGCGAATACTACGCTCGGCCTCTGCAGCGAATGCACCACAAGTCAATCGTACTCGCCCATCCAGCTCTGCAGCCATGCGATGCACCGGGCCAATGAACGCCCCTTCGCCGCCGCCGACCATGCCCATGCGCACGACGGGTTTCACAATTGAGGATGAATCACTCACGCTGTTAGCATAGCTTCGCAGCGAGGGGATTTATACGAGTGGCAGACTTACGATTAGGCATGATCGGCGCTGGTGAGATCGCGAGTTACACTGCCGCTGAAGTAGCGAAAGCGGACGACGTTGTGTTGTCAGCGCTCGCCGACCCGAACGCGGCCCGAGCTAACGAATTAGCGGCGGCCCACAGCGTTAACGAGGTCTACGCCAGCGCAACCGAACTACTCGAGCAAGGCAACGTTGAGGCTGTTTACATTGCTGTGCCCAATGCGCTACACGCGCCGTTAGCACTACAATGCTTAGCAGCCGGCAAGCATGTGCTGCTCGACAAGCCCTTCGCGCTCAGCACGACAGAAGCTAGCGCTGTTGTAGAGGCCGCGGAGCACGCCGGGCGAGTCTTAATGCTCGGCATGAACACGCGCTTCCACGCCAACGTCCAACGGGCCCGAGCCTTGCAGGAACAAGGCACTTTTGGCCCCATCTATCACGTTAAAGCCCAATGGCGGCGACGCAGTGGCATCCCACGAATTGGCAGCTGGTTTACCCACAAGGCCAGTGCCGGTGGCGGCGCGCTACTGGATATCGGTGTGCACATGCTCGATGCCAGCCTCTATATTCTGAACAACTTTGAGCCGCTCAGCGTTAGCGGAGTGGTAGAGAACCGATTTGGAGGCCGCGGTCTGGGCGACGGGCAATGGGGTCGATCTGAACGATCTGATCGACAATTCGATGTCGAAGACTTCGCTACCGCGCTAATCCGCCTCAAAGGTGGTGTATCCATCAGCCTGGATGCTGCGTGGGCAATGCACCAACGGGAATCTGAGATTCGGGAAATCGACCTGTTCGGAGAGAACGCCGGAGCCTCAGTGTTTGCTGAAACTCTGCACCAGACCCCGCCAGAGCAGTTCGAGCACAGCGAGTCTGCGTTCGCTGCACCGCTCACCTATGCCCACCGCTCGCGGGTGCAAAATTTCGTGCACTGCATCGCCGGGCGCGAGCAGCCCATGGTGACAGCAAACGAAGCACTGGTGGTGCAACGCATTCTCGACGCTATTTACCAGTCCAGCGAATCTGGCAGGGAAGTACTGCTATGAGCCCCAGTTACCCTGTGGCAGTTCAATTGTACAGCCTGCGCGAGCGCAGCAGCGAAGACTTCGCTGCTGTGTTGGAAGAAGTCGCCGCCATGGGATACGACGGTGTCGAGCCGTTTAACCTCTACGGCATGTCGCCCCGGGCATTTCGAACGCGTTTAGACGAGCTGGGGTTAAGACTGGCGAGCAGTCACTACCCATGGGCCAATCGAACGGACTCTTCTGAACTGATCGACGCATTGGGTGAGCTGAACTTACACCGCGCCATCGGCGGCTTCGGATCCGATGACTTTAAGACTCCCAGCGCTATCGCTCGAACCATTGAGCAAACTCAGCAACTGAGCGAACAATTGGCTACTGCCGGAATTAGCCTGTGCCTACACAATCACTGGTGGGAGTACGAGCTAGACCAAGACGAGCCCGCCTACTACGCTTTGCAGCGCGCCGTGCCTAACGTCGAGTTTGAGCTGGACACCTACTGGGCCGCGAACTTTGGTGCCCGGGATCCGGTTGCAGAACTCTCCCGCATTGCTGACCGGACCCCTCTGCTGCACATCAAAGACGGGCCGCTGGTCGCAGATGCAGCGCACACGGCGGTAGGCGATGGCGTGATGCCGGTGACCGAGCTGATCGCCGCCGCGAATCCAAATCGTCTGGAATGGCTCATTGTAGAGTTGGATACCTGCGCCACCGACGTCAGCGCCGCAGTAGCAAAAAGCCTAGCCTTTTTACGCGGTACTGGTGTCGCGCCGGTCTGAACTCGCGGTTACGGAATAATCACCGGCGTGTTGGGCGTCCCGCCTGTTGCCGCACCCTGGACGTTGCTAGCAAGGAAGGCTTGTAGGCGTTTTAGCTGCCCGAGCTGTACCTGATCCACGGGTTCAGCGTAGGCCGCAAGCCCACCCTCAGCGAAGCCAGAAACCGCGTACCGATAAACGAGCTGTGTTCCCCGCGCATTGGGCTCGAGCACGAAACTCATGGTGCCGCTGACGCCCAACGCTTGTAGCGGTCCGAGGCCGCCGATCAGATTTAGGCGTTCGCCAGGCGCCGCATGGGCAACCCGCATGTGCTCAACGCCACCACTTGGCAGTGCTTCGCAAAAACACCCTCCAGGACGAGCATCTAAGCTGAAATTTTCCGCTTTGCCGGAATACGAGTGCGCCGCATCCCACCATCGATGCACATCCCGAGTAAGCGCCAGGTAGGCGTCCTGTGGTGTGGCTTGCAGTTGCAGTCGATGTTCCGATATGAAGCCGGAGGCGGATACTGCCGTCACGGCTGCCGCACTGTTACCGGCCAGCAGTAACAGCAGGATGGCAACCCCGGTGTTGCTCGCAATCAACCTATGTCGGAACCAGACCACGCAGCGTTTTTTGCCTCTTCTACAGTGCTTTCTCATGCATCTCTCATGCATCTCTCATGCATCTGGGCGCTTACCTTTGACTAGGCTGCGCAGACGATCCATGAGCGTATCGAACTTCAGGTCAGTGAATTCTCCAGCATCGAGCCAAAGTCCATCGCAGTTTGGGCAGACCTCGTACCATATGTGCGACTGCTTCTCGTCCGCGGTTTTCTCCATCACCGTACTGCATTCCGGACAGTGAATATCCGCCACTTTGTCTAACTCGCTCCCAACTTTGGGGTCGCCAACGTCCAGCACTGCTTCTGACATCCACTCCTTCTTCATCTCCACCAGCACATCTGGCTTGCAGAACAATCCCGCACAGCTATCGCAGCGATGCACGGTGATTTTCCTGCCGTAGGTGTGAGCGTTCATCGTTCCTTCGCACTTGGCACACTTCATAGTCTGTTCCTAAAATTTGGTGGTGGGTTGATAGTAGCGTTCATGCCAGATCCCCTGCGCGGCTTCCCCTTCCAATGGCATCCGCCAGGTCGACAGTTTGGCATCCGCAAGGCGCAAACGATACAAACCCCGAGGCTCATTTATGGTGTTTTGAACGTAGGCTTCTGCACCAGCCTCTGGCACGTAGCGCAACGCGATGCGTCGGTACTGATCCCGCCAAACATCGTCTGCGCCAACATCGTGAACCAACTCGGCCTGGCCCTCGGCGAGTACTTTTCGATAGGGTAATGGCTGCTCATCGATGCACAGCGCACAACGTGGATCTCTACGCAGGCAGGCAAACCACTCGGATTTCTCTCTGGGAGTGAAGTAAATGCAGCCGTCTTCGTAGATAAACCAAATCGGGGTCACCAATGGGCTACCGTCTGCACGTACCACCGCAATGCGCATGAGCACGCTGGGCTCAGTCAGAAACTCTTCACGTTCTTGCAGCGTTAAGACGGGCATCGATCTCTACCAGCGGTTCCACGACCCCAGCGTATCAAGCTGTTATCGCCTGGCCTAGGGTAGCGCGATAGCCCCGCCGAATTTCCATGCTGGGACCGAGACCCTGCTGCAACAAATGTCGGTGCACCTGGGGCAGCCGATAGCAGGGCGCATTCACCAACAGGTGGTGTTCTAGATGGTAATTCACAAAGTACGGCGCTATGAAGGTCCGCTCCAACCAGCCGGCCGTAGTAGTGCGGGTGTTGCGCAGCCTGTCGTTGTCATCTGGCACAGCAGCATGCTCGGCAATGTTGCGCAGTCGAGTGACCAAGCGGTTCCAGGTCAGAGCCGGGACCCACCAGAGCAGAAAATACAGGTACCACTTACCGGCCCAAGCAAAGCCTGTGAAAAACACCAGATTGATCAGCAGATTCGGGCCGAGACGCTTCATGCCCGGGCCAACGCCTTTGGCAAATGCCTCGCGAATTCCCGCACCGTACTGTTTGACGCCAGTTTGACCAGTCAGGTCACGGATAACCTTGCGCCGAAAGCTGGCTGCACTAATCGGGAACGGTTTAGAGAGCGCCAGATCTGGATCTTCTTCTTGCTGGGTGTGGCGATGGTGTTGCAGGTGATAGCGGCGGTAGCCATGGATGCTGCCGCCCAGCTGGGCACGGCTGAGCAACCACTCGCTAGCCCAATCGTTCAGGTGCCTATTGCTGAACAAGGTGTAATGCGCGCCGTCATGGGAGAGCACGAACAGGCCAAGCTGGCGAGTGCCGATGATGGCAATGCCGAGCAGCACCGTCAGCGGGTTGGTCCACTGAAACACGACCAACCAAGTCAGCAATATGACGCCCCAACAATGCGCGATCATCCATGCACCACGCCAATTAGAAAGCACGCGGTAACGCCCCAGATCCTCCTGAGATAGGTAATCCGTGGGCTTTTGTAGGGCTGGTCCACTGGTCTGTGCCATCGTCAAATCATACCACCGACACAGCAAGCCAAGCCCCAACATCGCCAAGCCCCATCAGCGGCTGGCCTGGATAGATCCTAGTTGCCGAAATCCCAGGACTCACCGGCGTGATAGCGTTTCAACACGTTCTTGGCGATGAGGATCTTGTGCACCTCGTCTGGGCCATCAGCCAGCCGCAGAGTCCGAGCACCCTGATACATTCCAGCGAGAGGTAAATCCCCACTAACCCCGGCCGCGCCATAGACCTGAATGGCTCGATCCACGACCCGGTGAAAGGCTGCGGGGACGAAGATTTTGATCGCCGAGATGTCGGTGCGGGGATCGCCGCCGCCTTCCATTTTCTCGGCACAGTTAATGGTCATGAGTCGCGCAGCTTGGATATCGATATAGCTGTCGGCAAGAAAGCCCTGCATGAATTGCTTGTCTTCCAGCTTCTCGCCGCCGTGGACCTCCCGGGTAGTCAGACGATCTACCATGAGGTCGAAAGCGCGCCACATGGCACCGATGGAATTCATGCAGTGGTACACACGCCCAGCACCGAGGCGGTCCTGAGCAGCAGCGTGACCCGTGCCCGTTCCGCCAAGCTGGTTTTCTTTTGGCACCCGCACGTTGTCGTAAACGATCTCACAATGGCTCGAGGCCTTACCCCAGACGGGCACCCCGCGCACAATATTCACCCCAGGGGTGTCTTTGGGGACGATGATCTGGGTCATCTTGCCCTTGCCGCTGTCCGCATCCTCTGGATTGGCGGTCCTGCACATGACGATGAAAAAATCGGCGTTGTTGCCATTGCTGGTGAACCACTTGTGCCCATTAATCACCCACTCATCACCGTCGAGTTCTGCTCGGGTTGTCAGGGAGCGGGGATCGGAGCCTGGGCTATCCGGCTCGGTCATCGAAAATCCCGACTGCATCGTGCCGTCGGTCAGAGGCTGTAACCACTTTTCATGTTGCTCGGCTGTGCCGTACTTGACCAGAATCTTCTGATTGCCGGAGTTCGGTGCTACCACACCGAACAAAGATGCGGCACCCGGACAGTAAGCCAGGACTTCGTTCATGTAAGAGTGCTGCAAAAAGCTCAATCCCATACCGCCAAATTCTTTCGGCAGATGCGGTGCCCACAGCTGACGCTCCTTCACCCTGGCGACAATTTCCTGGCGCAGTGCTTTGCCTTCAGCAATCGCTTCGGCACTAGCTTTGCTGCCTGCCGTCAACCAGCCCCAGAGACGGGACTCGTTGGGCAGGATCAACTCATTAACCACCTCGGCAGTAGCGAGTCGTAGGTCGTTGACCTCAGCATCCAGGGTTGGAACCGGTTTGACGTTCATTTGCGTGGTAGTTCCCATGGCAGTTCCTCTTATTCTGGCCGCAAAATCAGCTTACTAATCTCCCACTGAGGAGAACAGCGGATCGGGCTATAATGGGCGGTTCTATCCACCTATCCGCCTGTGGCGCGCCGCTTGAGCCTAGTGTATGAGCCAATTCAGTGAGCTGAGATACCCCTACGATGAGCACCCCAGCCCCGGTACCACCGTTGAAGTAGAGCCCGGAGTACGTTGGCTGACCATGCCCATGGGCGGTTCGCTGAATCACATCAACCTCTATCTGCTCGAAGACGACAAGGGCTGGTACGTGGTCGATACCGGGCTGAGCTTGCAGGAAACCAACGACCACTGGCAGACCATCTTTGCCAATGAGCTCGGCGGCAAGCCAGTTTGCGGCGTGATCTGCACCCATTTCCACCCGGACCACATCGGTCAGGCACGCATGATCACCGATCAGTTTAAGTGCCCGCTATACATGACCCACGCCGAGTATTACCAGGCCCGCGCATTTTTTGGCAGCGGTCCAGGCAGCAGCTCGAACTCACGGACTGGCTGGCTCAGCCAAAAGTTTTACCGCGAAGCGGGCATGCCAGAGGAATACCTCGAAACGCTGCGCAAAATGTTCGAATCCCGCGATACGGACGCCATGGTTATGCCGCAGATGCCCGACGGCTATCAACGCCTGAAGGACGGCGACGTATTGGAAATAGGCGGTCGTAACTGGCACATAGTGGTCGGCTCGGGCCATTCGCCTGAGCACGCCTGTCTGCTCTGTGACGAGCTCGATCTAATGATTTCTGGCGACCAGATCCTGCCGATTATTACCAGCAATGTTAGCGTGCACCCGTCGGAACCGAACGCCAATCCACTCAAAGACTGGATGGATTCACACGATGAGCTGCTGAGTCTGCCCGAGGAAACTTTCGTATTGCCTGCCCATAATCTGCCGTTCTATGGCATTCGACCGCGGCTGCGCGATCTGATCAGCCATCACGAAGACCGTATGCTGGCCATTGAAGAACACTGCACCGTGCCGCGCACTGCCAAAGATCTGTTGCCGGTACTGTTCGCCCGCGAGCTAGACCCTCGGCAAATGATGATGGCGTTGGGCGAAGCCATCGCCCACATACATCTGCTACTGCATCGCAATCGTCTACACCAGGTCTTGCACGAAGACGGTTGCTACCGCTACACGTCGATTGCCCCGGACCTGTCCAGGCGCGCCCATCCAACAGAGCATGATGCGCCCAGCGATGGGCCAATGCTGGTCTGATCGCACGGCACCGCTGGAAAGGTTCCACTGCCACTTGAGCAACCCTCAACCGAACCAAGGTGCCACCCAGGGCGGCCAGCTACGCCAGCGCATCCGCCGCTTCACCTACCGCACCCTGTTATGGGGCAGGGATCGCGTTCCAGCAGGCGTGCGCAGGGTCATTGGCGCGCTGTTTTGTATCGGCGGCATCTTTGGCTTTCTGCCAGTATTGGGCTTTTGGATGCTGCCGTTGGGTGTGGGCTTTATCGCCCTCGATGTACCCGGGTTGCGCCCGCGGTTAGACGGGCGTATCGAGCGACTGAAACGCTCTATCGATCACTACGAATCACACTCCAACCAGTAACCGCCGGCTTTTCGCGGCTTAACGTAACCCGCTGTCGGCGTGGCAAAGTGAGTGCCGATGATCAGCACGTCGCTGTCAGCATATTTGTGCAGCAGCGATTCACGCGTAGCGCGGCCCTGGTTGGCGTCGTAATCCGCACTGCTGCACCAGTCAGTTCGGGACATCTGACAAGGGTGGTGAATGCAATCGCCGGTGATGAGCGCCTCCGCACCCTGGGAGCGAATGTGCACGCTGACATGGCCTGGCGTATGCCCAGGTGTGGGTTCCAAGCAAACCTCAGCGCAAACTTCGTGTGTCTCAGTCACTAGATCGACCATGCCCGCATCGACCACCGGTCGCACGGAATCGGCAATTACAGGCCCATACACAGCTTCGTCCTCAGCCGCGTCCCAGTAGCGCCATTCCTGCTCAGCAAACAGGTAGCGCGCATTGTTGAAGGTGGGCAACCACTCGCCGTCCACCCACATCGTGTTCCAACCCACATGATCCACGTGCAGGTGTGTGCACATCACCGTGTCAATGGACTCCCGGGGGTAGCCTGCGGCGGCAATATCACTCAAAAACGCGGTTTGCAGGTTGTTCCAGTTCGGGATATTGCGCTCCTTGTCATTGCCGATGCAGGTATCCACCATGATCTTACGCGCGCCAGTATCGATGATCAGCGCGTGCACACTCATGATCAGCTCACCGTCCTCGGTCATGAAGTGCGGCGCCATCCAGTCGAAGTCACGGCAGGCTTGTGCTGTTGCGTCTGGCAGGATGAAGCGACTGCCGCCTGCCATCTCCATTTCCACCACCCGGGTGACTTTAACGTCGCCTACCTGCCAGCTCTGCGTAAAACCCGATGCCACGGTCATGACCGCCCTCCTACCCTATTGTTGCTCTGCCGTGCCGCACGGAGATTCGAACAGCAGATAATACTCAGGGTATCGTCTACCGCGCCACTGGCTAGGCCGCTTGCCGCCATCCACCCCCCTCGCTATGGTCCGGGACCTGTTAACTATTTGAGCGCACTCTCCATGGGCATTCGCGACATCGTCTCTACTCTGGCCAACGTGCCCACCTTGTTGGCGCTAAAAAGGGCCATGAAACCGGCACCTCTGGATAGCTGCGATTCACTTGCGGCTCAGCTGCAGGCCAACGCCCGCAAGTTCGGCAACCGCAATGCCGTGGTCTTCGAAGGTCAAGAAGTCAGTTGGGCAGAGCTCAATGCATTGAGCAATCGCTATGCCCATGCCTTAAAAACTCAAGGGGTAACGCTGAACGATACCGTCAGCGTGTTCATGGAAAATCGAATCGAGTTTCTCGCAGCGCTATTCGCTTTGAACAAACTCGGAGCAGTCGCAGCACTCATCAACACCAATTTAAGCGGCAGGCCCCTGAATCACTGCATCAGCGTAACCGAATCCAGCAAGTGCATCTTTGGTGCAGAGCTGATCGAAAATCTTGCCCCAGCGCGAGCCGATTTGGCGTTGCAAGAGGGCCAAGATTACCTGTTCGTACCTGACGGTGAAAACTCGAGTTGCCCAAGCTGGGCTCAGAACCTGGCTCAACTGAGCAACTCCGAAAGTGAGCAGAACCTGCCGGAAACTGAAGAAATCACCGTTGGACAAAACGCTCTCTACATATTTACCTCGGGAACCACCGGGTTACCCAAAGCCGCGGTGCTGAGCAATCGACGCTATCTCGCCGGCGGCAAAACCGCACACATAGCCGGCATACGTTCTAACGAAACCGACCGCCTTTACATCTGCCTACCGCTTTATCACGGCACGGGCTTGGCGGTGGGTGTAGGCACGGCGCTGTCATCGGGTGCCAGCATGTTCATTCGCCGTCGCTTCTCCGCCAGCAATTTCTTACCTGAAGTCCGCGAACATCAATGCACCGGTCTCATCTACATCGGTGAGATGTGCCGCTACCTGTGCAACTCTGAGGCAGGCGCAAACGACGCCGATAACCCGCTCCGGGCGGCTATGGGCAACGGCCTACGCCCGGATATATGGCTGGACTTTAAACAGCGTTTTGGGATCAAGCGTATCTCCGAGTTCTATGCGGCGAGCGAAGGCAACGTGTCTTTCGCCAACATGATGAACAAAGATCAAACCATTGGCATGACCACCAACACCATCGCCCTGGTTAAATACGATGTTGACGCTGAAGAGATCGTGCGAGACTCAGGCGGTAACGCCGTCGAGGTTGAACGCGGAGAACCGGGGCTTTTGCTAGCACAAATCAATCAGGTAGCCGTCTTCGAAGGATATACCGACCCCCAGGCTACGGAAAAAAAGATCGTCCGTAATCTACGCCAGGATGGCGATGCCTGGTTCAATACCGGCGATCTAATTCGCGAGATCGA
This sequence comes from Pseudomonadales bacterium, assembly GCA_051027215.1. Classification (GTDB taxonomy): domain Bacteria; phylum Pseudomonadota; class Gammaproteobacteria; order Pseudomonadales; family Azotimanducaceae; genus CALHVX01. Next base: position 89,512 of record JBPCXR010000046.1, read on the forward strand.
CGTCGGCTTTACCCTGGGTTATCCGCACTATCAATTCGTCGACCGCCTGGGTGATACGTTCCGCTGGAAATCAGAGAACGTCTCAACCAATGAGGTCGGTGAGATCATTAACAGCTTCCCGCAAGTCCAATTTTGCAATGTCTACGGGGTTGAGGTGCCTGGCGCCGATGGCCGGGCGGGCATGGCCGCCATCGTTCTGAACGAAGGCGAACGCGAGCTGGATCTAAGCGCGTTTAGCGCCTATGTCAAAGAACAACTGCCTGCCTACGCGGTTCCTGTTTTTCTAAGAGTACAACCGCAACTAGATGTGACCGGAACGTTCAAGTTGGTTAAGGGCGAGCTACGTAAACAAAGCTATGAGCTTGATCAGGTTGAAGATCCACTGTACGTGAGCCTCGCGGGCAACGCGGGCTATGAACCGCTCACCGCAGACATCCTTGCCGACATCAAGCGCGGTCAGGTGCGACTCTAAGTTCTGGCCACACCTATCGAGTCACCCGGCGCTTAGACACCGAACTGGGTCGCCGCCCAGAGCGTCAGACCTTCAGTAACGCTGGTAAAGTGATCGCTATCGAGCACCGGTAACGTGCCTAATAGTGATTGCACGCGGTCCCGCACAACTGGCGCTTGAGCCATACCGCCGGTCAGGTAAACCAGGTCGGCACGTTGAGCTGCTTGTTTGTTCACCAACGCGAGCGTCTGTTCGAGGCGCGTTAACAGCTTGCTGGCCGCACGGCTGAATTGCCCGCGATGGGTTTCCAGTTGCAAGCCAGGGTCAACAAAGTCCAAATCGAGCTTTGCCATATCGGTTTGAGATAGCTGAATCTTGGTCGTCTCAACCGCACGCAACAAGCGGTAACTGCCACGAGTCCGCTGTAGCTTTAGCAGCCTAGTCAGGCCCAGAGGTTGAAGACACTCTTGCTGCAACTCTTGCAACCGCTGAAGCGTCTGCTCACTATAAAAACGTGCTTGGGCGTTTACATCGTTGGTGGTGACCGCGTCCACTAGGTAGTGGTTGGGTACCGGCAAGCCTGAGCGCAAAGGAGCCTGCCAGCCGAGGTGGGGTACCACAGCGGCCAGCGCCAGGGCCTGGTCGTAGTCGTTGCCGCCAACACGTTCACCACTGTGGCCGCACATGTCCGGGCCGCGATCCTGCCGCAAGCGTCGTGCTGGTCCAACCTGTACCAGTGAACAATCGGTAGTGCCGCCGCCAACATCCACCACCAGAACGGTTTGATCGGTATTCAGCGATGCTTCGTATTCAAACGCTGCCGCCAGTGGCTCATAGAGAAAATCGACCCGGGCAAAGCCCGCCATGTGGGCCGCCGAGCGCAGCATGGCCAGCGCCTGATCGTTTTCTACTGATCCGGCCGGGCCCTGAAAATTGACCGGCCGACCAATGATTGCGGAGCCAATGGGAGCACCCAATGC